>NZ_LIQX01000674.1 GCF_001418475.1 Streptomyces ossamyceticus
CGGACGCCCTGCGGCGGCTCCCGGAGTACCACGAGGCGCGCCGGGTCGGTCCCGGCGGGCAGGTCGAGGGTGACGGGAACGTTGTAGTGCACCGCCCGCTCGTCCTTGATCTGCTCCAGGTAGACCTGTCGTTGCTGCGGGGTCACCGGGTAGGTGTCGGCGTCGGGCGCGGCCGGGATGCGTGCCGCGGCGGTGGCGGTGGAGTCCCGCAGCAGGGCGGCGAGACGGGCAGGCGTACCGCTGCGCAGGACCGCGCCCGCCGGGCAGTGGCGGCCCAGCCGTTCCTGCGCGCCGGCGGCGATCAGGGTGGCGGTGAGCGAGTCGGCGCCCAGGTCGCGCAGGTCGTGGTCGGTGCCGATCCCGGTCAGGCCGAGTGCCGCCTCGGCCAGTTCGACGAGCGTGCGCTCGACGTTGTCGGCGGGCGCGGTGTACGGGGTCGCGGCGAGCAGGGGTGAGCCGTCGGGGTCGGGAAGCCGGCCCCGGTCCACCTTGCCGGTGTGGGTGAGCGGCAGCCGCTCCAGGGGCACCAGGTGGGTCGGGACCATGTGGCCGGGCAGGGTGCGGGCGAGGTGTTCGCGCAGTTCCTCCGGCCCTGGCGGCCGGGGGCCGGCGTAGTAGCCGCACAGCCGCAGGTCGCCGCGGCCCGGCATGGGCCGTGCCGTCACGACTGCCTCGGCGACCCGGGGGTGGTCGAGCATGGCCTTCTCGACCTCGACGGGTTCGATGCGGAACCCCCGGATCTTGACCTGGTGGTCGCGGCGCCCGAGGAAGTCGATGACTCCGTCGGGCCGCAGGCGCGCCAGGTCGCCGCTGCGGTACATCCGGCCGCCGGGGACGAAGGGGTCCTCGGTGAACCGCTCGGCGGTGAGGTCCGGCCGGCCCAGATAGCCGAGGGTGACGCCCGCCCCGCCCAGGCACAGTTCGCCCGGCACACCGACGGGGCACAGGCGCCCCGCCTCGTCGAGGACGTAC
The DNA here is from genome assembly GCF_001418475.1 of Streptomyces ossamyceticus. Classification (GTDB taxonomy): domain Bacteria; phylum Actinomycetota; class Actinomycetes; order Streptomycetales; family Streptomycetaceae; genus Streptomyces; species Streptomyces ossamyceticus. Next base: position 973 of record NZ_LIQX01000674.1, read on the forward strand.
GCGGTGGAGTTGGCGATCGGCCGGCCGATGGGAATGCGGCGGCCGTCCAGATCCTCACGGGTGACGCGGTGGGTGAGGGAGAACGTGGTGTTCTCCGTCGGCCCGTACCCATTGACCACGGTCAGTTCCGGGCAGGCGTCGAGGACTTTCGCCACGTGCGGGGAGGAGAGCGCGTCGCCGCCGACGACGAGTTCTCTCAAGGGGCGGAACGCTTTCGCGTCCTGTTCCACCAGTTGGTTGAAGAGCGGGGAAGTCAGCCACATGGTGGTGATCCGCCGCGTGCTCAGTTCCCGGCCTAATTCGAAGGCGTTGAGAATGACCTCCCGGTCGGCCATGTGGAGACTTCCGCCATTCAGCAGCGGTCCCCATATTTCGAAGGTGCTCGCGTCGAAGGCGACCGAACCGGTGGGCAGCATTCTCGTGTCCGGCCCGAATGCTACGTATTCCGTTCCTTTGACCAGCCGGACCACGTTGCGGTGCGTGACCTGGACGCCTTTCGGCGTGCCCGTGGTGCCGGAGGTGTAGCAGATGTACGCCAGGTCTCCGGCGGACGCGGGGTCGGCCGGCGGCCCTGCCCCCGTGTCCTGGAGCCCGGTGGTGGCGGCCGGAAGGGGCGCGGCGGCGTGCTCGTGGTCCCGGACGTCCACGGTCAGGACCATGCCGTCGAAGGGCGGGGCCGTCGGGAGGCCGGGGCCGGTGACCAGCACCCGCACCGAGGAGTCGGCCAGCAGCCAGCCGGTGCGCTCGGCCGGGTGGTCGGGCTCCAGCGCGACGTAGGCCGCTCCGGCGCGGAGGATGCCCAGCGCCGCGACGACCAGTTCCGGGCCGTGCGCCGCACGGAGTCCCACCCGGTCGCCGGTACGCACCCCGCAGGTGCGCAGCGCGGCCGCCAGGTCCGCCGAGCGCCGGTCGAGCTCGTGGAAGTCCATCCGACCGTTGGCCCAGGTGACGGCGGTGGCCTCCGGGGTGCGCCGGGCCTGCTCGGCGAAGAGCCCGTGGACCGTGGCCGTGTCCGGCCAGTCGACGGCCGTGTCGTTGAGGGTGCCGAGGATCAGCGCCGGCTCGCCCTCCGCGAGAAGGTCCGCCTCGCCGACGGTGGCGTCGGGCCGACGGGCGAGGAACTCCCGTACGCGCAGCAGATGCTCGGCGAAGCGTTCCATCGTGGCCGGTTCGAACAGGGAGGAGCGGTACGCCAGGCGGGCCTTGTCCCCCTCACGGATCAGGAGCAGCTCGCACGCCTCGCCGGGCGCCGTCGCGGCTTCCGTCTCCGTCGCGGCCGTCGGGGCGCCGGGGACCGTGTGGTCCGCGTACCTCACGGGCGTGCCGGTCGAGGGCCCGGCGGGCTGCGGCGCGGCGCACCCGGCCAGCAGTGCGTCGACCGGTCCGGCCGAGTCCACGGTCAGCGCCAGGGCTCCGCGATCGGTGTCGACGAGGAGCCGGCGGTGGCCGGTGTACCGGTGCAGCAGCACGGCGTACGCGGCGAGGAGGAGGGCGCCCTCCTCCTCGCCGGCGTTGTGGCGCGGCAGGGGCGGCAGGTCGACGGTGAGGGTGTGGAAGGGCGCCGTGCCGCTGTCGAGGGTGCGCGGGTGGTCGGTGACTAGCAGGACGGGTTCGCCGGCGTCAGGAGCCGGAAGGGACGGTGTCGTTCTTGGTCTGCTGGTCATCGGCCGCGGTCACCCCCAATTTGAACGGGGTACGACGGAAGAGGACGACCGTGAGGATGCCGGGCGCGGCTGCGAGCGCGGCGACGGCGATGATCAGCCCGTGGTAGTGGCTGTCGGTGAGCAGGAAGCCGCCCAGCGCGGAACCGGCGGGCAGGGCGCCCGCCATCACCGTGCGCATCAGCGTCATGGCGCGGCCCCGCATCTCGTTGGGCACCCGGGTCATTCGCACCACACCGCCGAGGACGGTCATGGGCGCCGACAGGATGCCGTTGAGCGCCAGCCCGAGCAGGATCCAGGGCAGCGCGGTCGGGATGAGGAAGAACAGGACGGCGCCGGAGAGCAGTTGGAAGACACCGATGCGGAGCATCTGCTTCTCGGAGGTCTGTACGGCGCCGGAGACCAGCGAGCCGATGAGTTCGCCCGCCGCCATCACGGCCAGCATGAGGCCGAGGACCCCGGGCCCGCTGCCGAACTCGAACTTCGCCAGCCACGGCAGCGCGACCACCAGGGCGCCGGCGGAGACATTGAAGGCGCCGAACGAGAGCGTCAGCACCAGCAGGAACCGGTCGCGGACGATGAGCCGGAAGACGGGCGCCCAGCCGGGCCGCTGCGGTGCGTCACCGGTGGTCTCCGCCGGCTCGGGGCGACCCATCGGGGCCTTGATCCGGCTGATCAGGAAGGCGAAGAGCAGGTAGGTCGCGGCGTCCAGGAGCAGGACGTTGGGGGCGCCGAAGAGGGTGATCAGACCCGCGCCGATGGCCGGGCCAAGGACGTTGGCAGCGCCCATGGCGGTGGCTTCCAGGCCGGAGGCCGCCTGGAGCTTGTCGGCGGGCACCAGTTCGGGCAGCACGGCGGGTGTGCCGGCCAGCGGAATGATCTTGAGGAAGCCGTACACCAGCGCCACGACGTACAGGTGCCAGACATGAAGGGAGTCCGCGAAGGCGAGGAGCGGGATCAGCGCGACGACCACGCCCCGGAACACCGAGTCGTAGATGAAGAGCTTGCGCCGGGAGAACCGGTCGAGAAGCGGGCCGACGATGGCCCCTCCGGCGATCACCGGGAGCGTGAGGCAGACTCCCAGGATTCCCAGCCCGGCGGCGCCGGCCTCCTCCACCGTGATCCAGGCGAGGGCGGCGTACGTGGCACCGTCGCCGAGCAGGTTGAGCACCAGAGCCGACCAGAGCAACCGGTAGTCACCGATGCGCAGGATGGCCAGATATGCTTTCACGTTCCATACCGTTCAGTAGGCCGAGATGGGCAAGCTGAGCCAGCGGGTGGCATGAATGCGCCAACACCGCCGCGAGTGTGCGAATGGAATAGACGCCAGGGCGTGACGTGCCGGCATGCCTGCGGGCATGCGTCGACGGTCCCGGCGTTCTTACGTATGACCTGTCAGGCGTGCTCGTTTCCGGCTCTCGAGTCCGGAATCCCCCGTGCGAGTGTCCTCAAGAATTGCCCCCACCCCCGTGGTGCGGCTGCCGGAGCAGCACGCGATTTCCGCCGAGAGTTCTAACAGTTCGCGTGAAACGCGTCAACGACGGTGGAGTCAGGAGGAATGGCCTGTTCCGCAGCTTGAGTTCGGGCGGTGGGCGACGTCGCCGAAGAGCGGGCCGGACGCGGCTTCGCTCGCTCTCCCCCGTCGGCCGGCCTCCGCGGCTTGCGGCCCGGACGGGTTCCTGGACCGGTGTGACGGCCGGATGCACGCCGCTGACCACGGCGAATGGCGGCGGCGGGAGGGGGCGACCCCTTCGCCGCGGGGCGCGTACGCCCGGCGTGTGGGGGCCGGGGGGCGATCCGGGAAGCCGCCCGGACGGCTCGCGGGAGGGGCTCGGCGATCGGTGTGTGCGGCCGATTGATCGAGTTCGTTACGGAAACCTGCGCTTTTCAGTCATGATGACGACACAATTTGCTCGACTTGCGGCCAGTGAACCGGCGGTTTTCCCGCAGTTTCCCCCTCGGGGCGGCCGGCCGACGACCCGCCGTCGCCGCCTGCGCAGCACCCTGGCGAGCGCCGGACCGAGCTGTCGTTCAAGGGTGCGCAGCGGCTCGACCCGTCCGGCCGCACGGTCGATCCGGTGGTACTGCTGGGGCGGGACGCACGGCAGCGCTCGACCGCCACCACCTCCGCACCCGGCCACAGAACCGCGCTGAGGACGGTTCGGGGCGAGAGAGACGGACTCGCGCCGTGGCGGCGCACATGTCGATGGGGTTCCGGCTCTCCCTGCCTGCGGTGCTCGGTGAGTTGATCAAGGTGCGGGGGAGCCTTCACCACATGAACGACCGGGTCGCGCGCAGAGATTCGGCCGCCCACCCACCACCCGGGTCGCCGCCTTCCTCCGGGGAACGCCCACCATCCCCGGACACCACCTGTCGGCGGGCTCACGGCGGCACTCGGCCATGACGGGACGGCCTGCATCAATTCCCGAAACATCCTGAAAGGCTGTCCGGACAGGCACCTGGTCGGTGGCGTCACAACAGCCTGGATGGCGCGGAACCCCAGGCAGGCAGCCCCATCCCGAATGAGAGCGATGTTCCTCACAATCATCGACTTCGACGCGTGCCGATGTAGAGTGAAGATCGCCCTTGACCTGCACAAAGTAGGCAGGGAGCCGTCTTAACAGGAGTCCAAAGTGCTGCGTACTCTCTTCAAGTCCAAGATCCACAGAGCCACCGTCACCCAGGCCGACCTGCACTACGTCGGGTCCGTGACCATCGACGCCGATCTGCTCGACGCCGCCGATCTGCTGCCCGGTGAGCTCGTGCACATCGTGGACATCACCAACGGCGCCCGTCTGGAGACGTACGTCATCGAGGGCGAGCGGGGCTCCGGGGTCATCGGCATCAACGGCGCCGCGGCCCATCTCGTGCACCCCGGAGACCTGGTGATCATCATCAGTTACGCTCAGTTCACCGACGCCGAAGCCCGGACGATGACGCCCAGGGTGGTGCATGTGGACGGCGACAACCGGATCGTGGCCCTCGGCGCGGACCCGTCCGAACCGGTACCGGGCTCGGACCAGCGGCGCAGCCCCCAGGCCGTCACGGCCTGAGTCCACGGGCGGCCGCCCGGTGACGCCGACCGTACGCGAGGAGAACCGCATGAGCGACATCGAGATCCGCGACGACCGGGCCGGCGGCCGCCTGGAGGCCTTCGCGGGGGACGAACTGGCCGGACACATCCAGTACTTCGTCCTGGAGGCCCCGCGGCGCGCCCTCGTCCCGGTCCACACGATCGTCGAGACCGCGTACGAGGGCCAGGGCGTCGCCGGTTCGCTGGCACGGTGGCTGTACGGCACGGCGGAACGCGAGGGCATCGTCGTCGCGCCGCTGTGCCCGTACGTCGTGAAGTGGGCGGAGCGGCACCCCGACGAGGCCCCGGCTGCCGACCCGGAGCTGCTGCGGGCCGCCAAGGAGTGGCTCATCGCCCACCCGGAGGGATTCTGATGGGCGAGGTGCTCGCCCTGCTGCACACCTCACCCCTCCACATCCCCGTCTTCGACGCCCTCCGCGACGAGGCCCACCCGGGGCTGGAACTGCGGCACTTCGTCGCCGAGGATCTGCTGACCCGCGCGGGCACCGACGGTCCCGCGTCGGTCGCCGGCGAGGTCCGGACCCTGCTCGACGCGGCCGTCGCCGAGGGCGCCGCGGCGGTGCTGTGCACGTGCTCCAGCATCGGCGCCGTGGCCGAGTCGACCGACGTCGGCGTGCCCGTGCTCCGGGTGGACCGCCCGATGGCGGCCGCCGCCGTGGCCGCCGGGCCGCGGATCGTCGTCCTCGCCACGGTGCGCAGCACCCTGGCCCCGACGGCGGCCCTGATCGAGGAGGAGGCGACGGGCCCCGTGGAGATCCGCACCCTCCTCCTCGACGACGCGTGGGCCCTGTTCGAGGCCGGTGACACCGAGGGCTACGCCCGCGCGATCGCCGGGGCCGCCGACGAGGTGACGGAAGCCGACGCGATCGTCCTGGCCCAGGCGTCCATGACGCCCGCCCGGCGGTGGACCACGACCACGATCCCCGTCCTGTCCAGCCCCCGACCGGGGCTGGCGGCGGGAGCGGCGGCGGTGCGGGCGGCCTGACGGGCGCTGGTGGCGGTGCGGCCGACCGGGTGACTGCCCGTGGGGCGCCCGGGTACTCGTGGCACAAGTCCATGGCCGACATCCCATGGCTGGAGGACACGATGACTCACCCAGAACCGGACCCCGTGCGGCCCGGCCCCACCCCGGGCCCGGGCCGCACGGGGTCCGGT
>NZ_LIQX01000675.1 GCF_001418475.1 Streptomyces ossamyceticus
CGGCTGGGGCCTCGTCGCCGCGTACCTCGCCCTCGGCTGCGCGATCTCCTTCCTGGTCGCGCTGAGGCTGGGCGGCGACGAGGCCCCAGCCGCCGTCGGCCCAGATCACCAGGGAGCCGGCGATGAGCGGGGTGAAGCCGCCGCCGATCGCGCTGGCGAGCTGGTAGCCGACACCGGCGCCGCTGTAGCGGTACTCGGGGCCGAACATCTCGGTGAACAGCGACTGCTGCACGGAGACGGCCATGTCGTGGGCGACGTTCACCAGCAGCACCGCGCAGACGATGATCAGCACCAGGGAGCCGGACTCCATGGCCCAGAAGTACGGCACCGCGCTCACCACCCCGACGAGGGCGCCCCCGCAGTAGATACGGCGGCGGCCGAAGCGGTCGGCGAGGTAGGCGAAGGCCGGGATGGTGATGATCGCGAGGCCGCCGACGGCGAGGTTGACGTCGAGCAGGCTGTTCCGGTCGAGGCCCAGTTCGTCGGTGCCGTAGGCGAGCCCGAAGGTGGTCACGCCGTAGAACGTGAAGAGTTCGACGAACCGCAGGCCGATGATGGCGAAGAAGCCCTTCGGGTTGGACTTCACGGCGGCGACCAACGGCACGCGCGGCTTGACACCCGCACCCTTCGCGGCGACCTCCTTGGTGAAGACCTCCGACTCCTCGACCTTCGCCCGGATGACCAGACCGACGATCACCAGCACCGCGCTGACCAGGAACGGGATCCGCCAGCCCCAGGCCCGGAAGGCCGCGTCGGACGTCGTGCCGGAGATGACCTTGGTGATCAGGGTGGCGAGCAGCAGACCCACGGAGGCGCCGACCTGGACGCCACTGCTGTAGAGGGAACGCCACTTGGCCGGGGCGTTCTCCACCGCCATCAGCGCGGCCCCGCCCCACTCGCCGCCGACCGCGAAGCCCTGCGTGGCCCGCAGCACCACCAGCAGCGCGGGCGCCCAGAGGCCGGCCTGCGCGTAGGTGGGCAGGACACCGATGAGGGTGCTGGCCACGCCCATGATCAGCATGGTCAGGACGAGCATCCGCTTGCGGCCGAGCCGGTCGCCGAAGTGCCCGAAGACGATGCCTCCGAGCGGCCGGAAGAGGAAGCCGACACCGAAGGTCGCCCAGGCGGCGAGGGTGCCGACGGCGGGCGAGGCGCCCGGGAAGAACAGATCGCCGAAGAGGAGACCGGCGACGATGCCGTAGAGGAAGAAGTCGTACCAGTCGACGACGGCCCCCATGAAGCTGGCGACCGCCGCTCGTCGGGCGACTCCGGCCCCGGCAGGGCTCTGGGTACTGCTCATCTCACACACTCCGTTGGACGCTGCGACGACGAACGAGCGCTCAGGACCGGGCTCCCCTAGGTCCATCCAGTGGACCGATCGGACCGAGCAGCGGAAACATACGATGCGGGGTGACGGTCATCAAGAGGTGCGACACAATTCGTGTGGGTCCGTGGTTCACTTGGTCCGCAGAGCGGACTACCGTGCACGGAGTACGGACGAACAAGGCGCCCGCGGAGCGAGCGGGACGCGCGACGGGGACGGTACGGGGCGGGAGGAAACCGCGTGGACGACAGGAACCCGGTGACCGACGGGGACCGGGAGCAGCCCGGCGCCGGCAGCGGAGGTGTCCGCAGTGTGCGCCGCGCGCTGGACATCCTCAACCTGCTGGGCGAGGACCGTCCGGTCGTCACCCTGCGGGAGATCATCGACGCCACGGGACTCGCCAAGACGACCGTGCTGCGGCTGGTGCAGACCCTGGAGGAGAGCGGCCTGCTGTGGTCGCACCCCCTCGGCTACACCGCGGGCCCCGGCCTGTGGCGCTGGGCCTATCTGGCCCGCAGCCAGTGGGAGGTGCCCCGTGAGACCCGCAAGGTCATGCGCGACCTCGCCGACCGCCTGGGCGAGACGGTGAACATCTTCGTCGCCCGCGACACCCAACGCGTCTGCGTCGCCCACGAGGAGAGCCCGCACCCCCTGCGGCACGTGGTCGACGTCGGCGACGAGCAGCCCCTGTGGGCCGGCGCCTCCTCCAAGATCCTGCTGCGCGGCGCCTCCGACACCCTGCTGCGCCGGGTCGCCGCCGCCTCCCCGCACGGCGAGTCCTACGCCGAGCGGCTCCGCGCCCGCGCCGAGGAGGCCGCCCAGAGGGGCTACGCCGTCAGCAGCAGCGAATGGGACGAGGGCCTGACTGCCGTGGCCGTCCCGGTCGCGGGCCGCTCCGGCGGTGTCATCGCCTCCCTCTCCGTCAGCGGCCCGAGCCACCGCTTCCCGTACGAGGCGGTGGAGCACTTCGCCACCGACCTGACGGACGCCGCGTCCCTCATCTCCGCGCAGGGCTTCAGCCACCCGCTGAGCCCCACCCGCTGAAGCGGACGCACTGAACCTCAGCCGCTGAAGCCGCTGAACGACGTGAGGGGCCGGGCCGACGCGTGGGCGTCGGCCCGGCCCCTCACGGTCCGGTCCTCTTCGGCGGTCGGTCAGTCCGTGCCGAACTCCATGGCGGCGCGGTCCAGCAGCTCGTCGTCGTCGGAGCCGGTGAACTCGCCCCGGGAGGCGATGGCCTCGGCGCCGCCCTCCGGCATGGTGCCGATCAGCCCGGTCGCGGCGGCCTGCGCGGCACCGATCGCGGCGGAGCCGCCCGTGCCGATCAGACCGATCGCGGCGTACTGCTCCAGCTTGGCGCGGGAGTCGGCGATGTCGAGGTTGCGCATGGTGAGCTGGCCGATCCGGTCGACCGGGCCGAACGCGGCGTCCTCGGTGCGCTCCATGGAGAGCTTGTCCGGGTGGTAGCTGAACGCCGGGCCGGTGGTGTCGAGGATCGAGTAGTCCTCGCCGCGCCGCAGCCGCAGGGTGACCTCGCCGGTGACGGCGGCGCCGACCCAGCGCTGGAGCGACTCCCGGATCATCAGGGCCTGCGGGTCCAGCCAGCGGCCCTCGTACATCAGCCGGCCGAGGCGACGGCCCTCGTTGTGGTACTGGGCGAGGGTGTCCTCGTTGTGGATGGCGTTGACGAGGCGCTCGTACGCGATGTGCAGGAGGGCCATGCCCGGCGCCTCGTAGATGCCACGGCTCTTGGCCTCGATGATGCGGTTCTCGATCTGGTCGGACATGCCGAGTCCATGGCGGCCGCCGATGGCGTTGGCCTCCATCACCAGGTCGACGGCGGAGGCGAACTCCTTGCCGTTGATGGTGACCGGGCGGCCCTGGTCGAAGCCGATCGTCACGTCCTCGGTGACGATCTCGACCTCGGGGTCCCAGAACCGGACGCCCATGATGGGCTCCACGATCTCGATCCCGGTGTCCAGGTGCTCCAGGGTCTTCGCCTCGTGGGTGGCGCCCCAGATGTTGGCGTCCGTGGAGTACGCCTTCTCCGTGGAGTCCCGGTACGGCAGCTGGTGCGCGACCAGCCACTCGGACATCTCCTTGCGGCCGCCGAGCTCGGTGACGAAGTCCGCGTCCAGCCAGGGCTTGTAGATCCGCAGGTGCGGGTTGGCGAGCAGACCGTAGCGGTAGAACCGCTCGATGTCGTTGCCCTTGAAGGTGGAGCCGTCGCCCCAGATCTGGACGTCGTCCTCCAGCATCGCGCGCACCAGGAGCGTGCCGGTGACGGCACGGCCCAGCGGCGTGGTGTTGAAGTAGGCCCGCCCGCCGGAGCGGATGTGGAACGCGCCGCAGGTCAGCGCGGCCAGGCCCTCCTCCACGAGCGCGGCCCGGCAGTCGACCAGGCGCGCGATCTCGGCACCGTAGGTCTTGGCGCGGCCGGGCACCGAGGCGATGTCGGGCTCGTCGTACTGACCGATGTCAGCGGTGTAGGTGCACGGGACGGCGCCCTTGTCGCGCATCCACGCGACCGCGACCGAGGTGTCGAGCCCGCCCGAGAAGGCGATGCCGACGCGCTCGCCGGCCGGAAGGGAGGTGAGGACCTTGGACATAGGAAGAGTATGCACCCCCATGCATGGTCATGCAAAGCCCGGTTCGGGTGACACAGCTCCCACCCGACTGCCCCGGCTCCGCCCGAGCGCCCCGGCATCTCCCGAGCGCCCCGGCACCACCCGAGCGCCCGCGCCGCTCTCCCTCCCGCCCCCTCAGGCGTCGATGCGATGTGCGACTGGACCCACCGCTACCTCGGCGACATCGAGG
>NZ_LIQX01000676.1 GCF_001418475.1 Streptomyces ossamyceticus
CCCGACGGCACCCGGCGGTGCCCGGCGCGGACGCGGCCGGGTGCCGTCGGGGACAGCGGTACCCCGCGTGTCCACAGGCGGCCGACCGTTTCCAGCAGGGAGTGCGCGCCGGAGGGCCCGGCGGCCCCACCGTCCGGAGCGACACTCGGGGCGGGACTCAGGGCGGGCAGGTACGCGACGCCGGACGAGGAGGACGCGGCCGGGGACGAGGACGCGGCCGGGGACGAGGAGGACGAGGGCGGGAACTCGGTCTCCGCCCTGGCCGTTGACCAGGTCTCCGTCCCGGCCGCAGACCGGATCCCCGCCCCGACCGCAGACCCGGCCCTCTCCCCGGTCCGGGCGGCGGCGATGGTGCGGACGGGGCCCGAGAGGGTGTCGCCGGGACCCAGTTCGACGAAGGTGTCGTAACCCTCGTCGAGGAGCCGGGCCACGGCCGCGCCGAAGCGCACGGGGCGGGCCGCGTGCTCGCGCCAGTACGTGGGGCTCAGGTCGGGCCCCCACTGCCCGCTGACCGTGCTCAGCATCGGTACGGCGGCCGGGAGCACGGCCAGCGCCTTCGCGGCGTTGCCGAGCGGGTCGAGCACGGGCTCCAACAAGGGGGAGTGGAAGGCGTACGAGACGCGCAGCCGGCGCGCGGCGACACCGCGCGCCGTCAGGGCGGCGATCGCGCGGTCGACGGCGTCGGACGTGCCGGCGATCACCAGCTGGGTGGGCGAGTTGACGGCGGCCACACACAACGCGCCGTCGGACGCGGCGATCACGGGGGCGATCACGGGGGCGACGGTGTCCTCGTCGCCCCGGACGGCGGCCATGGCGCCCGGTGCGGCGAGCTCACCGATCAGGCGTCCACGTTCGGCGGCGAAGGCGAGCGCGTCCGGGAGGGAGAGGGCGCCGGCGAGGTGAGCGGCGGTGATCTCGCCGACGCTGTGCCCGACGACCGCGTCGGGGCGCACCCCCCACGCGCCGAGCTGCGCGGCGAGGGCCGCGCCGAACGCGACGAGGAGGGGCTGCGCCACCTCCGTCCGCGCCAGCGCCTCCGGGGTGACGCGCTCGTCCAGGCACCACGAGGTCAGGGAGCGGCCCAGGACGGGGCCGACGAGCGCGGACGCCTCGTCCAGGGTGTCCCGGAAGGCGGGGCCGGATCGGTACAACGCGCGTGCTTGAGCGGGGCGTTGGGCACCCTGACCGGGGAGGACGAAGACGGTACGGGGCCGGGCGCGGGTGGGTTCCGCGTCCCCGGCGTGCGCGGCCATCTCCAGCCGGCGGACGAGGTCGCCGTCGGCCACGACCGCGAGACGGTACGGGGTGTCGTCGCGCGCGGTGCCGACGGCGGCGCAGACGTCCGCCTCGGCAAGGTCCGGACGCGCCCGGAGGTGCGCGGCGAGCTCGGCGACGGCCGCCCGCAGGGCGCCGGGGGTCCGGGCGGACAGGGTGAGCAGACACGGCCCGGTCCCGTCGGCGGCGGCCCCGACGGGGCGGTGGCAGCGGGCTTCCCCGCACGCATGGTGGCCGGTGTCCCTCTCCCTGCGAGAGTCCGCGTCCCTGCGAGAGTCCGCCTCCCCGCGAGAGTCAGCGTCCCCGCGAGGGTCCGCCTCCCCGCACCTCCGGCGACCCGTGTCCCCGCCCCTGTCGCGGTCGGCCTCCCCGCCGTCACGGCGATCCGTGGTGGCCGGCGCCTCCTCCAGGATCGCGTGGGCGTTCGTGCCGCCGAAGCCGAACGCGTTGACCCCTGCGGTGAGGGGGCGGTCGTCCGGGGTGGTCCAGGGCTCCGGCTCCGTCACGAGGCGGAAGCCGGGGGCCGTGTCGGCGAGGAACGGGGCGGGCCGGGCGGCGTGCGGCGTGGGCGGGAGCCGGCGGTGGGTGAGCGAGAGGACGACCTTGACGAGGGCGGGCATCCCGGCCGCGTTGAGCAGGTGCCCGAGGTTCGCCTTGACCGAGCCCAGCCGTCGCGGGAGCCCGTCGGGACGCGGCGGGAACGCCTGGCCGAGGGACCGCGCCTCCACCGGGTCCCCGATCGGCGTACCCGTGCCGTGCGCCTCGACGTAGGACACGGCGGCCGGATCGACCCCGCACTCCGCGTACGCCCGCGCGATGACCTCGCGCTGCCCGCGCGGCGTGGGCGCGAGCAGCCCGAGCGAGCGGCCGTCGTTGTTCACCGCCGTCCCGCGTACGAGGGCGAGGACCGGGTCGTCGGCGGCGCGGGCCTCGTCGGGGCGGGCGAGGACGAGGACCGCCCCGCCCTCCCCGGGCACGAACCCGTCGGCGTCGGCGTCGAACGCCCGGCACCGCCCGGTCGGCGACAGTGCGCCCGTCGCGTCGAGCAGCCGGTGCCCGGTGCCCGTCAGGCCCAGGTTGACCCCGCCGACCACCGCGAGGTCGCACTCCCCGGCGGCGAGGCTCCGCCGGGCCAGGTGCAGCGCGACCAGCGCGGACGAGCACGCGGTGTCGACGGCGAGCGCCGGGCCGGTCAGGTCCAGCACCTGGGAGACCCGGGCGGCGATCAGGTTGGGCAGGTTGCCGGTGAGGGCGGCCGGGTGGCGGGCGAGGTCACCGTCCGCGGCCTCGGCCAGAACCTCGCGGTAGCCGCTGTCGCCGGTGGCCGCGAACACGCCGACCCGGCGGCCGGCCCGGCGGGGGCCCGCGTACCCGGCACGCTCCAGTGCCTCGTGGGCCAGTTCGAGGAAGATCCGCGCCTGCGGGTCGGTCGCCCTCGCCTCCGTGTCGTCCATCCCGAAGAAGTCGGCGTCGAAGAGCGCCGGTTCGGGCAGGAAGGAGCCGAACCGGGTGTTCGGGCGGGGCCCGTTCCCCCAGCGGTCCTCGGGCGGCGCGCCGACGGTGTCGCCCCCGGCGGCCAGCAACTCCCAGAACTCCTCGGGCGATCCGACACCGGGGAACCGGCACGCCACGGAGAGCACGGCGACGGCACCGGAGGAGACCACCCCGCCATGGCCACGGTCACGGGGAACAGCAGCAGCCGAAGTGGCGGTTGCCACCGCCACGGGCCTTGCCACCGCCACGGGCCTTGCC
>NZ_LIQX01000677.1 GCF_001418475.1 Streptomyces ossamyceticus
GGGCGGGGTCGGGGAGCCTTCCCCCGGCTGCGGGTGACCGTCGCCGTACCGGGGGGTAGGTTTCCTGGCATGGCAGCCACGCACGAAGTGACCAATCAGGTTCCGCCCCTGGTGGGCTATGACGTCTACGCCGCCGACCGGGTCCTGGCCGAGGCCGTCGAGCGGCATGTGGCCCCGGACGTCCTCGACGAGGCCCGCGGTGAACTGTCGGGGCTCGGTCGTACGGCCGGCTCGGAGCAGGTCCAGGAGTGGGGCAGGCTCGCCAACGAGAACCCGCCGAAGCTGCGCACCCACGACCGCTACGGCAACCGGATCGACGAGGTCGAGTTCCACCCGTCCTGGCACCGGCTGCTCGGCAAGGGTGTCTCGGCGGGGCTGACCGCCGCCTGGGCACGGCCCTCCGGGCATGTCCGGCGCGCCGCCGGCTTCGTCGTCTGGACCCAGGTCGAGGCCGGCAACGGCTGCCCCCTGTCGATGACCCATGCGGCGGTGCCGGCCCTGCGCACGGACCCGGCGCTGGCCGCCGAGTGGGAGCCCCGGCTGACGTCCACGATCTACGACTGGGACCTGAGGCCCGCCGGCCAAAAGGCCGGTGTGCTCTTCGGGATGGGCATGACGGAGAAGCAGGGCGGCAGCGACGTACGCGCCAACACGACCGAGGCCCGGCCCCTGGCCGAGGACGGGACGTACGAACTGCGGGGCCACAAGTGGTTCTGCTCGGCGCCGATGTCCGACGGCTTCCTGGTGCTGGCGCAGGCGCCGGGCGGGCTGACCTGCTTCCTGGTGCCGCGGGTGCTGGCGGACGGCACCCGCAACGTGTTCCGCGTCCAGCGGCTGAAGGACAAGCTGGGCAACCGGTCGAACGCCTCCAGCGAGGTCGAGTTCGACGGGACGTGGGCGCGCCGGGTCGGCGACGAGGGCCGGGGCGTGCGCACGATCATCGAGATGGTGTCCGTCACCCGGCTGGACTGCGCGTTGGGCGCGGCCTCGCTGATGCGGCAGGCGGTGGCGCAGGCCGCGCACCACTGCGCGTACCGGGAGGCGTTCGGCGGGAAGCTGATCGACAAGCCGCTGATGCGGAACGTCCTCGCCGACCTGGCGCTGGAGTCGGAGGCGGCGACGACGCTGGCGCTGCGGCTGGCGGCGGCGTACGACGCGGCGGAGGGACCGGACGGCGACGAGGGCGAGCGCGCGCTGCTGCGGCTGGCGGTGCCGGCCGCCAAGTACTGGGTGACCAAGCGCTGTACGGCCACGGTGACGGAGGCCGCGGAGTGCCTCGGAGGCAACGGCTACGTCGAGGAGTCGGGCATGCCGCGGCTGCTGCGGGAGTCGCCGCTCAACTCGATCTGGGAGGGCGCCGGGAACGTCCAGGCGCTGGATGTGCTGCGGGCCCTGCAGCGGGAACCCCGGGCGCTCGACGCGTACTTGCGGGAGGTGGGCCGGGCCCGCGGCGCCGACCACCGCCTCGACGGGGCGATCAAGGACCTGCTGACCGAACTGGCCGACCTCGACGGTGTCGAGGCCCGCGCCCGCCGGCTCGTGGAGCGCCTCGCCCTGGTCCTCCAGGGCTCTCTCCTGGTCCGGTACGCGCCGCCGGCGGTGGCGGACGCGTTCTGCGCGTCCCGGCTGGGCGGCGACTGGGGCGCGGCCTTCGGCACCCTGCCGCACACGCTGGACCTGGCCTCGGTGGTGGAGCGGGCCCGGCCGGTGGGTTGAGCCCCGCGCCGGTGGACTGCCTCGCCTGGGGGCTGAGCCCCGCGGGGCCCCGTTCGAGTGGCGCGGAGGTGGTGCTGCGCCGACACGGCACCACCCCCGCGTTCGGGCCCCTGCGAGCGGAGCACACGCGCCGCACCGGGCGGCGTCGAACAAGTTTCAAGCAGGGCCCGGCCGTCCGCCAGGGTTGCAGGGGGTTGCAACTCGTCGGCGCTCTGTGGCCGGAGTGAGTCCCTCCGTGGGCGAAGAACGGCAGACTGGGGACCCCGTAGTCAACGCCGGTCACGCAGGCCCGGACTCTCTCGGCCCTCCCGGGCGGGGAGGCGGCCCTGCCGGGAGGAACGAGTGCCGCACTCGCCGATGGAAGTCACGCGGCTCACCGCCACGGACGCCGCCCGGGCGGCACGGGTGCTCGGTGAGGTGCGTGCCTCCGCCCTCGCCGGTCGGCATCCGAAACCCTCCCCCCGCCCGGCGATCAGGGAGTCCTGGAGCCGGATGCTGCGCAGCGGGATGGATCCCGACCACGACTTCCGGGTCGACCTGCTGAGCCATGACGAGGTGGAGCGCCGCCGCCAGACCTCCCCCCTGCGGCATGTACTGCCGGTGCTGCGCGAGGGGTTGCTGTCCCTGGCGGACACCGCGCAGCACATCATGATGGTCGCGGACGCGGACGCCCGGGTGCTGTGGCGGGAGGGCAGTACGGCGGTGCTCCGCAAGGCCGACGGACAGGGCCTCGGGGTCGGCGCGGACTGGCGGGAGGAGACGGTCGGCACGAACGGCGTCGGCACGCCCCTGGTGGTCCGCCGCCCCGTCCAGGTGTTCGCCTCCGAGCACTTCGTGCGGGCCCTGCACTCCTGGACCTGCACCGGGGCGCCCATCACCGACCCGCGCGACGGTCGGCTCCTCGGTTCGGTCGACATCAGCGGCCCCCTGGAGACCCTGCACCCCGCGACGCTGGCGCTGGTCGACGCGGTCGCCAAGCTGGCCCAGTCCCGGTTGCGCGACCTGCACCTCGCCTCACTGGAACAACTGCGGGCGGTGGCGGCCCCGGTGCTGGCCCGGATCGGCGGCCCGGCGGTCGCCGTGGACCGGGACGGCTGGACGGCGGCGGTGACGGGCATGCCGTACACCGGCCGCCTCGCCCTGCCCAAGTCCCTCTCACCGGGCCGCTGCTGGCTGCCCGCGCTGGGGCTGTGCGCGGTCGAGCCTCTCTCCGCCGGCTGGCTGATACGGCCCACCGCGGACCCCGCGCCCGCCCCGACGGCCACCCGTATCAGCCTCGACGTCTCCCACCCACGCCGCTGGACCGTCACCGTCTGCGGCTCCGCCGGCTCCTGGACCCATGAACTGAGCCGCCGCCACGCGGAGTTGCTGTACCTCCTCGCCCTCCACCGCGGTGGCCGCAGCGCCTCCGCCCTCGCCGACGACATGTTCGGCGACCCCGCCCGCACGGTCACCGTCCGCGCCGAGATGTCCCGCGTACGCCGCTACCTGGGCGCCTACCTCGACCACCGGCCGTACCGCTTCACGGAACGAGCCGACGTCGAGGTCCTCCTCCCGGACAGCCCCCAGGATCTGCTGCCGCATTCGGCGGCGCCGGGGGTGGTGCGCGCCAGAGGGGCGACGCGGGGCGGACAGGCGTGGCGGGAGGGACTGGGGGAAAGACCGTCGGAGCACGGAAAACGCTCCTAGCGGGGGGCGCGTGTGAGTCGGAGGACGGTACGGAACGGGGGCGCCTGTGGATCAGGGAAGCGGCGAGGACGTGGAGCAGGAACGCGGCGGGGACAACCTGATGAGCGGCGGACAGGTCACCGGTGCGTTCATCCAGGCTCACTCCATGCTCACTCCATCGGAAAGGCCGAGGTGCACGGGGGACCGGCACCCGGAGACCCACCCGGCGGCCGGGCGGTGTCGTACTCGTATCCCTCGGTCACGTGAAGCCGGTGGCGCCTCCTGACGCACTCGGCCGCCGGGTGGGTCTCCGGGTG
>NZ_LIQX01000678.1 GCF_001418475.1 Streptomyces ossamyceticus
CTCCACGCCCTCCCATCCGTCCAGCCCCTCCGACCCGTTCACTCCCCCGAGCGCGGACGAGGCGCGGGCGCAGCGGACGTACACCTCGTTGTTCCGTATCGCCGAGCGACACGCGGCCACGGACGGGCAGCGCCGTCGGCAGGCGCACCCGCAGGTGCTGGGCCCGCACGAGGCCGTGCGGCTGGTGTCGTTCCTGCTCAGTGGCGCCGCACTGCTGGAGGACGGGGAACCGGAGGTCGACCGGGCGGACATCACCGCCGCACTGAGCCTCGTCCCGTCGGCCCGCGCGGAGATGGACGAGCTGGAGGTCGGGCTCCTGGAGATGGCCCGGGGCCGGGGCATGACCTGGCCGGAGATCGCGTTCGGACTGGGCCTCCAGACCCCGCAGGCCGCCCGCCAACGCTACGAACGCCTGGCGAGCCGTACGGAAAGGGCCACCGACCTCGCCGAGTAGCGGAGAGCGCCGGGCACCGGGCACACAACTGGGCACCGGGCGCTGGGCGCCGGGCCCTCCGGAGTCAGTCCGCGCCGAACAGCTGGTCGCGGTGGATACGCCAGCGGGCCATCATCGCCTCGACCTCCACCTCGACGAACTCGAAGAACGCGAGGGTCTCGCTGAGGCGGCGCCCCGCCGGGCTGTCGGCGCCGAGGCTCGCGACACCCTCGCGCAACGCGTCCTCCCACCGCTTCATGATCGCCTCACGGTTGGTGAGGGCCTCGTACCACTGGTCGCTGTGGACGCGGTAGCGCTCACGCCGCGAACCGGGCTCACGCTCGCGTGACACCAGGTGCACCTGGGCCAGATAGCGGACGGCGCCCGACACGGCGGCGGGGCTGATCTGCAACTGTTCGCCCAGTTCGGCAGAGGTCAGCGCGCCGGTGTCGGAGGCGAGGAGCGCGGCGAAGACCCGGGCCGGCATCCGCGGCATCCCGGCCTCGACGAGCTGCGCCGCGAAGTGCTCGACGAAACGCGAGACCGCCTCGGGGTCCCGCCCCGCACCCTCCGCGGACTCGGCCCCGGCCTGAACGTCGCCCCCGGTCTCGGCCTCAAGCTCGGCCTCAAGCTCGGCTTCGGGCTCGGGCTCGTCGCCGGACTTCGATTCCGCCATCGCTGGATCATCTCCCCTGGTCAGGCACCCCAGTCACACCGCAGTCCCCCGCTGATGAGTCTACTGTCGATTCATACGCTTCCTTAACTTCACAAATTTCTGAAGTAAGCGTACGTTCTGAAGCATGACGAAGGCCAACCCAGCCATCGAGGTCTCCGGACTCCACAAGTCCTTCGGACGGACCCACGCGCTCGCCGGTCTCGACCTGACCGTCGAGTCCGGCGAGGTCCACGGTTTCCTCGGCCCCAACGGCGCCGGCAAGTCCACCGCCATCCGCGTCCTCCTCGGTCTGCTCCGCGCCGACGCCGGGGCCACCCGGATCCTCGGCCGCGACCCGTGGAAGGACGCGGTGGAGGTGCACCGCCGCATCGCGTACGTACCCGGCGACGTCACCCTCTGGCGGAACCTGTCCGGCGGCGAGGTCATCGACCTCTACGGCCGACTGCGCGGAGGTCTGGACGCCGGCCGCCGCGCCGAACTGATCGAACGCTTCGAGCTGGACCCGACGAAGAAGGGCCGCACCTACTCGAAGGGCAACCGCCAGAAGGTCGCCCTCGTCGCCGCCTTCGCCTCCGACGTCGACCTGCTCATCCTCGACGAACCGACCTCCGGCCTCGACCCGCTGATGGAGGAGGTCTTCCAGCACTGTGTACGCGAGGAACGCGACCGGGGCCGCACCGTCCTGCTGTCGTCCCACATCCTCAGCGAGGTCGAGGAGCTGTGCGACCGGGTGAGCATCATCCGCAAGGGCGTCACCGTCGAGAGCGGCTCCCTGGCCGACCTGCGCCATCTGACCCGTACGGCCGTCGCCGCCGAACTCGCCTCCCCACCGGGCGACCTGTCCCGCCTCCCCGGCGTCCACGACCTCGATGTCCAGGGCAACCGGGTCCGCCTCCAGGTCGACACCGACAAACTCGACGCCGTCCTGCGCTCGTTGACCGAGTCGGGCGTACGGTCCCTGGCCTCGACGCCGCCCACGCTGGAGGAACTGTTCCTGCGGCACTACCAGGACGACCAGGACGACGCCGCCTCCCGCTCGCCGGAGAGGACGGCCGCGCGATGACCACCGTCGACAACGCCTCCGCGCCCACGCCCTCGTCGTCACCGTCGCCTTCGAGGCCGTCGGCCTCCTCGTTCGCCGTGCGGTCGGGTGGGGCACGCCAACTGGCCGGTACGGGGATCCTGTTGCGTTTCGCCCTGCGTCGGGACCGGGTGATGGCCCCGGTGTGGGTCGCCGTGACGGGACTGATGGTCCTCTCCATGCCGAACAGCCTGCGCAGCCTGTACGGCACCGCCGCCGAACGCGCCGACCTGATGCGCCAGATGACCACCAACTCGTCGCTGCGCGCCCTGGTCGGGCCCGTGTTCGACGACTCGCTGGGCGCCCTGACCGCGTGGCGCGTCGGCGTCTACGCCGGTGCCCTCGCCGCCGTGATGAGCCTCCTCGTCGTCATCCGCCACACCCGCGACGAGGAGGAGAGCGGCCGTCTGGAGGTGGTCGCGTCGGGGATGGTGGGGCGCCGGGCGCCGTTGACGGCGGCGCTGCTCATGGCGGCGGTCGCGAACGGCACGCTGGGGCTGCTGATCGCGGCCGCCGCCATGAGC
>NZ_LIQX01000679.1 GCF_001418475.1 Streptomyces ossamyceticus
TCGGCACGGCGGTGCGAGCCTGTGAGGCCGCCGTGCAACACGCCCGGACACGCGAGCAGTTCGGGCGGCCCATCGGCGCGTTCCAGGCGGTCAAGCACCTCTGCGCCGAACTGCTGGTCCGCGTGGAGGTCGCCAGAGCGGCCGTCTACGCGGACCAGCAGTTCGGCGCAGAGGTGCTTGACCGCCTGGAACGCGCCGATGGGCCGCCCGAACTGCTGGTCCGCGTGGAGGTCGCCAGAGCGGCCGTCTACGCGGCGGCCGTCACCGCCGACCCCGTGGACATCGCGGCGGCCCGGCTGCTGGCCGACGAGGCGGCCGTGCGCGGTGCCCGCGACTGTCTCCAGGTCCACGGCGGTATGGGGTTCACCTGGGAGGCCGACGTACACCTGTGTCTCAAGCGGGCGTGGGTCCGGGCAGAACGTGGCGGATTGATGACGGACAGTGAGGAAGTGCTGGCGGGCGAACTGTTGGCCGAGTCCCGCTGACCGCGCTGACCAGGGCCGCCGCGAAGTCCGTGGCGGCATCATGAGGGAATGTCGCGGAACGTGGCATACCGGAATTACCGAGCGTTGATACCGGGTTGTGTCCTAGGTGTGACTTGTCACGGCCTGGAGTCGGAGTCGTACTCCGGTACCTTCTGGGGGATGCGAGTGGTTCCGAGGCTCAGTCGGCCCGGTGTTGCCCCTGTGGCGGCCCCGGCCGCGGCGGTGCCCGTCGCTCGTGAGGTGGGCCGGAGGCGTGTCACTCCGGTCTGTTCGACTCCCCGCGATGAGCGTCGCACAGTATGCCCCAGGTGTACTCCTTCGCGCTGGAATATGCCCGAAGCGCTTGTTGAGGTGACTGTACGTCAACCATGCTGTCTAGTAGGGGGATCACGTTCCGTGATTCCGGTGCCGACGGCAGTGGAGTCGGCCGAGCAGAAGATGACCACGATCGTGGCCCCGGAGGGGCGTGCGGCGATGTGTCCGCCGGTTCGGATGGTGTGAGCGGTGCAGGTGCTTCAAGTGCAGCTGGAGATCCGGCCCGACCCCGCAGAAGTGGGTCGCGCCCGGAGATGGGCCCGTTCACGGCTCGCCGGGTCCGGGATAGGGGACGACGAGCCGCTGGGCGAGACGCTGATCCTGCTCGTCTCCGAGCTGGTCACCAACGCGGTCGTCCACACCGGGCGGCCGGCTGTACTGCGTCTGCTGCTGTCCGGGCTCCGTGACGGCTCCGCCGGCACGGTCCGCCTGGAGGTCGCCGACGCCAGCGCGTGTCCGCCGGCGCCCCGTTGCGCCGACGGGGACGAGACGGGCGGGCGTGGCCTCGCGCTCGTCGAGGGGCTCGCAGACCGGTGGGGCTGGAGCCACGAGGGCATCGGCAAGCGCATCTGGTGCGAGCTGGACCGCGCCACCCCCGGCTCGCCCGGAACGACCGGCGCGGGCGGCGTCGCGGCCCCCACCGGGTACCCGGCGGGCCGCGCCGTCACGGGCGTGGCGGCGGTGTCCCGGGGCGGACTGGCGTACGGGGCGGTCTAGGCGGGGCGGACTGCCGTACGGCGCGGTCGGTCGAGGTCGAGTTTGGGCGGGGCGGGGTGGTTTCCGTCCCGCTGGTCGTCTCCTCGTGTGCGTGTGGATCTGCCGTGCGGCGCGTATCCCCTGCTCGGCAGGCGCCCGGCGTGCGCCTCTGTGTCGCATGCGCCTGCGCGCCGAAGCACGGCGTCGGTCCCCTTCGCTCGCGGTGGCGGGTGTGTGCGCCGGGGGTGCTCCCGTACGCGGCGTCGGGACTCGGGCCCGAGGGGCAAATCCCCGAACGGGTGTTGACGTGCCGTGTCCGTTTGATCACGCTTGTGGTCATCGATTCGCCGCGAGGGGACGACGAGGGCTTCGGTGACGGGAGCCCTCGACGAGTGTGGGTCGTGTTTCGGCGTCGGCTCCCGACCGGGCCCGGGGAGCGGGGCGGGTACGCCGAGGCCGGATGGCGGCGCGCGGTGCCGAGCTCGGGGCGGGCAGCGGCGCGCCGCCTACCGATCCTGTCTCACAGCACCGCCACCGGAGCCACCGGTGTGCCCGTCCCGCCGACGAACGGCTCCGGCATCGCCGACAGCAGGAAGTCGTACCCGCCCGCTTCTCCACAGGCTGTGGACAACTCCTCCAGGTTCCAGTTCTGGCCCTGCGGCATCCCCATCTCGACCAGGTGCAGCGCGTGCACCGGGAGCCAGAGGTCCTCGATCTCCGGCGGGAAGATCTCGAAGGTCATCGTGTCGTTGGCGACGGCGGCGACGTCCCGCGCGTGGAACCACTCCGGGGTGCGGATCGACAGCCCCGGTGACGGGAACGCGTACCCGTGCTTGTCGCCCGCGAGGTACGCCTGGACCTGCCCGGTGCGGACGAGGACGATGTCGCCCGCGCGGACCCGCACCCCGGCCCACTCCTCCGCCGCGTCCAGGTCCTCCGGTGTGACCGCGTGGCCGCCGGGCAGCCGGCCGGTGTCGAGGCCCAGGGCGCGCGGGATGTCGAGGAGCACGCCGCGCGAGACGATGTGGCGGGCCTTGTCGATGCCGGCGAACGCGGCCCCGGTGTGCGGGGTGATCGTGTCCGCCGGGCGGCCGTTGTAGAGGCGGCCCGAGTGGGAGACATGGGTGAGGGCGTCCCAGTGGGTGCCCGCCTGAAGGCCCATCGTCACGGCGTCGTCGCTGCACGCGACCGTGCCCGGCCCGAAGATCTCCTGGTTGATCTGCACCATGACGTGCAGCGGATTGACCCGGCCCGGGATCATCCCCGTCTGCACGCCGTCCTGCCGGAGGGGCAGCGCGAGCGGCACGCGGCGACCGGAACGTATCGAGCGAGCGGCCTCGCGGACCACGTCGTCGGTGATCAGGTTGAGCGTGCCGATCTCGTCGTCCGTCCCCCAGCGGCCCCAGTTGTTCACGCGCTTGGCGACCTCATGGAACTCCGTGGGCAGTGACATCGGCCCTCCCCGGGGCTTGTGTCGGTGTGTCTGACGGGTCGTAGAATCGGCGTGCGAGCAAATCTAACGGTCCGTCAGAAACTGCGATGAGGGGAAGGGGCCGGGGTGGGAAACTTCTTGGCAGGCAAGGTCGTCGCCGTCACGGGCGCGGGACGGGGGATCGGCCGCGCGGTCGCCCTCGCCGCGGCGGCGGAGGGCG
>NZ_LIQX01000068.1 GCF_001418475.1 Streptomyces ossamyceticus
CCCCATCGCCCCACCCCGCCGAGCGCGAAGGGCGCCTCCCATGACCGCGAACCGTCTCCCCCTCATAGCCCTGACCGCCCTCGCGCCCATCTCCTGGGGCACGACCTACGCCGTGACCACCGAGTTCCTGCCGGCCGACCGGCCCCTGTTCACCGGGCTGATGCGGGCGCTCCCCGCCGGGCTGCTGCTCCTGGCGCTCTCCCGGACGCTGCCGCGCGGCGCCTGGTGGGGGAAGGCGGCGGTGCTGGGCGCCCTGAACATCGGCGCCTTCTTCCCGCTGCTGTTCCTCTCGGCGTACCGCCTGCCCGGTGGGATGGCGGCGGTCGTCGGCTCGGTGGGGCCCCTGTTCGTCGCGGGGCTCGCGGCCCTGCTGCTGGGGGAGCGGCCGACCGTACGGACCCTGCTCACCGGGATCGCCGCGGCGCTCGGCGTCAGCCTGGTCGTGCTGAAGGCGGCCGGGGCGCTCGACACGCTCGGTGTGCTCGCGGCGCTCGGCTCGACCGCCTCCATGTCGACCGGTGTGGTCCTCACCAAGCGGTGGGGCCGCCCCGAGGGCGTGGGCCCGCTCGCGCTCACCGGCTGGCAGCTGACCGCCGGCGGCCTGCTCATCGCGCCGATCGCCCTCCTCGTGGAGGGCGCGCCGCCCGCGCTGGACAGCCGCGCGATCGGCGGCTACCTCTACCTCGCCCTCGCCAACACCGCCGTCTCCTACTGGCTCTGGTTCCGCGGCATCGGCCGCCTCTCCGCCACCCAGGTCACCTTCCTCGGTCCCCTCTCCCCGCTGACCGCCGCCGTCATCGGCTGGGCCGCCCTG
Source organism: Streptomyces ossamyceticus (assembly GCF_001418475.1). Classification (GTDB taxonomy): domain Bacteria; phylum Actinomycetota; class Actinomycetes; order Streptomycetales; family Streptomycetaceae; genus Streptomyces; species Streptomyces ossamyceticus. The sequence goes on from NZ_LIQX01000068.1 coordinate 815, forward strand.
GGCCAGGCGCTCACGCCCCTCCAGCTCCTCGGAATGGCCATCGCGTTCGCCGCGACCGTGTTCGGCCAGCTCCAGCCGCGCGGCGCCCGGCGACCGGAGAAGGCGGCCGAGCCCGGCGACCAGCCGGCCCTGCTGGTCCGGGACACCACCCGAACGGCCTGAGGCGGGACCGACGCACGACAGGGGCGCCCGGTGGAGACCACCGGGCGCCCCTGCTTGTCGTACGACCGGCCGCTCGTCGCGCGGCCGGGGAGCGCGTCCCGCGCCGTACTACTCCGCCGAGGCCGCCGCCGCGTCCGCGGCCTGGGCCTTCAGGGCCCGCTCGACACCCGAGCGGGACTCGGAGACCAGACGGCGCAGGGCCGCGTTGGGCTCGGCCGAGGTGAGCCACGCGTCCGTCCTGCGGAGCGTCTCCTCGGAGACCTGGACCGTCGGGTAGAGGCCGATGGCGACCTGCTGGGCGATCTCGTGGGAACGGGACTCCCAGATGTCCTTCACGACCTCGAAGTACTTGTCCGTGTACGCGGCGAGCAGCTCGCGCTGGTCCGTCTGGACGAAGCCGCCGATGACCGCCTCCTGGAGGGCGTTCGGAAGCTTGTCCGACTCGATGACCTGGGACCAGGCCTCGGCCTTGGCCTCCGGGGTCGGGCGGGAGGCGCGGGCCGTGGTGGCGTGACGCTCACCGGCCGCCGTCTTGTCGCGCTCGTACTCCCCGGCGATCTCCGCCTCGTCGTAGCGGCCCACCGCCGCGAGCCGCTGGACGAACGACCAGCGCAGCTCCGTGTCGACGGCCAGCCCCTCGATCGTCTGCGTCCCCTCCAGCAGCGCCTCCAGCAGGTCCAGCTGCTCGGGGGTGCGGGCGGTCGCGGCGAACGCGCGGGCCCAGGCGAGCTGGTGGTCGGAGGCCGGCTCCGCGGCCCGCAGGTGGGCGAGGGTCGCGTCCGTCCAGCGGGTCAGCAGCGCCTCACGGCCGGCCGGGTCCGCGTACAGGTCGATCGCCAGCTTCACCTGGCGGTGCAGCGACTGGACGACACCGATGTCCGACTCCTTGCCGATGCCGGACAGCACGAGGGAGAGGTAGTCGCGGGCGGCGAGTTCGGCGTCGCGGGTCATGTCCCAGGCCGAGGCCCAGCACAGGGCACGGGGGAGGGAGGCCGCGAAGTCGCCGAGGTGCTCGGTGACGAAGGCGAGGGACTGCTCGTCCAGACGCACCTTGGCGTACGACAGGTCGTCGTCGTTGAGGAGGACGACCGCCGGACGGCGCTTGCCCACCAGCTGCGGCACGGCGGTCAGCTCGCCGTCCACGTCCAGCTCGACGCGCTCGTCGCGGACCAGCTTGCCGCTGTCCTCGTCACGCTCGTACAGGCCGACCGCGATGCGGTGCGGGCGCAGCGTCGGCTCGCCCTTCGCGCCGACGGGCAGCGCGGGCGCCTCCTGGCGGATCGCGAAGGAGGTGATGACACCGTGCTCGTCGGTCTCGATCTCCGGGCGCAGGACGTTGATGCCCGCGGTCTCCAGCCACTGCTTCGACCAGGTCTTCAGATCGCGGCCGGAGGTCTCCTCCAGCGCGCCGAGGAGGTCCGACAGACGCGTGTTGCCGTACGCGTGGCGCTTGAAGTACGCCTGCACGCCACGGAAGAACTCGTCCTCGCCGACGTACGCGACGAGCTGCTTCAGCACGGACGCGCCCTTGGCGTACGTGATGCCGTCGAAGTTGACGAGGACGTCGTCCAGGTCACGGATCTCCGCCATGATCGGGTGCGTGGACGGCAGCTGGTCCTGCCGGTACGCCCACGTCTTCATGGAGTTGGCGAACGACGTCCACGCCTGCGGCCAACGCGACTCGGGGTGGGCCGCCTGGCAGGCGATCGACGTGTACGTGGCGAACGACTCGTTCAGCCACAGGTCGTTCCACCACTCCATCGTCACGAGGTCGCCGAACCACATGTGGGCCAGCTCGTGCAGGATCGTCTCGGCGCGCATCTCGTACGCCGCGTCCGTCACCTTCGACCGGAACACGTACTGGTCGCGGATGGTCACCGCGCCCGCGTTCTCCATCGCGCCCGCGTTGAACTCCGGTACGAACAGCTGGTCGTACTTCTCGAACGGGTACGCGTAGTCGAACTTCTCCTGGAACCACTCGAAGCCCTGCCGGGTCACGTCGAAGATGTGGTCGGAGTCGAGGTACTCGGCCAGCGACGGGCGGCAGTAGATGCCCAGCGGCACGCTCTGCCCGTCCTTCTCGTACACGCTGTGCACCGAGTGGTACGGGCCGACGATGAGTGCCGTGATGTACGTGGAGATCCGGGGCGTCGGCTCGAAGACCCAGACGTCGTCCTTGGGCTCCGGCGTCGGCGAGTTGGAGATGACGGTCCAGCCGGTCGGAGCCTTCACGGTGAACTGGAAGGTGGCCTTCAGGTCCGGCTGTTCGAAGCTCGCGAACACCCGGCGGGCGTCCGGGACCTCGAACTGGGTGTACAGGTACGCCTGGTCGTCGACCGGGTCGACGAACCGGTGCAGGCCCTCACCGGTGTTGGTGTACGCGCAGTCCGCCGCGACCCGCAGGACGTTGCGCCCCTCCAGCAGACGGGGCAGCGTGATCCGGGAGTCCGCGAAGACCTCCGCCGGGTCGAGCGCGTCGCCGTTCAGGGTCACCTCGTGGACCGCCGGGGCCACCAGGTCGATGAAGGTCTCCGTGCCGCCCCGGGCGACGTCGAAGCGCACCGTGGTCACGGACCGGTAGGTGCCGCCCTCCTGCGCGCCGGTGAGGTCGAGTTCGATCTCGTACGAGTCAACGCTGAGCAGCTCCGCCCGCTGCTGAGCCTCTTCGCGGGTCAGGTTTGTGCCAGGCACGCGGTCATCTCCTCGTTATGTGTGGGTTCGGTCATCCTTCCACGGCACGGGGAGTTGGGCGACGACCAGGTTGACCCGCACCACTACGTCCGGAAACCGCCGGTCGTCCGGCGCGGCGCACACCACGCTGAGGGGCATGACGACCCACACCGCGCGCCCCCTGGACGCCCTCACCCTGAAGCAACTGCGGACGGCGGACGACGCCGGCCGGCCCCCGACCGCCGTCACCGACACCGAGGGCGGCGCCCCGCTGCGCTGCTGTCTGCGGCACAGCCGACCGGGTGAGTCGACCGCCCTCGTGTCCTACGCGCTGCTGCGCCGCTGGGCGGCCGCCACCGGCGTCGACCCGGGCGCCTACGACGAGCGGGGCCCCGTCTTCATCCACGCCGGGGAGTGCCCCGGACCGGCCGACGACGACCGGCTTCCGTTCACGGACAGTCACCGCGTCCTGCGCCGCTACGCCGCCGACGGCCGCATCCTCGGCGGACGGCTCGTCGAGGAGCCCGACGACCACGGGAGGGCCCTCACCGAGGCCTTCGCGGACCCCGAGGTCGCCCTCGTCCACGTCCGGGCCGTCGAGTACGGCTGCTTCCTGTACGAGGTACGGCGACCCTGAGCGCGGGTGCCCTGCCGGGCCCCGCCCGTACCGGACCGGCCAGGAGTACGCGCACGCCGGGTCCGCTCGTGCCGGGCATGCCGACGGGGCGGTCCCTCCCTGTGGAGTGACCGCCCCGTCGGCGTCGAGGCATCTGCCGCCCGGCGGCGGGGCCGGACGGGTGGCGGGTGGCTGCCGGTGTCAGCCCTTCAGCTCCGCCGCCACCAGCTCGGCGATCTGGACGGCGTTCAGCGCGGCGCCCTTGCGCAGGTTGTCGTTGGAGACGAACAGGGCCAGGCCGTGGTCGACGGTCTCGTCGGCGCGGATGCGGCCGACGTAGGACGGGTCCTGGCCGGCGGCCTGGAGGGGGGTCGGGATGTCGGAGAGGGCGACACCCGGCGCGCCGGCGAGCAGCTCGGTCGCGCGCTCCACGGAGATCGGACGCGCGAAGCGGGCGTTGACCTGGAGGGAGTGCCCGGCGAACACCGGGACGCGGACGCAGGTGCCGGAGACCTTGAGGCCGGGGATCTCCAGGATCTTGCGGGACTCGTGGCGGAGCTTCTGCTCCTCGTCCGTCTCGTGCAGACCGTCGTCGACGATGGAACCCGCGAGCGGGAGCACGTTGAAGGCGATGGGCCGCTTGTAGACGCCGGGCTCGGGGAAGTCGACCGCCGCGCCGTCGTGGGTCAGCTTGTCCGCGTCGGCGACGACCTTCTGGACCTGGCCGTGCAGCTCGGCGACGCCCGCGAGACCGGAGCCGGACACCGCCTGGTAGGTGGCGACGACCAGCGCCTGAAGACCCGCCTCCTCGTGCAGCGGACGCAGCACCGGCATCGCGGCCATCGTCGTGCAGTTCGGGTTGGCGATGATGCCCTTGGGGCGGTCGGCGATCGCGTGCGGGTTCACCTCGGAGACCACCAGGGGCACCTCGGGGTCGCGGCGCCACGCGGAGGAGTTGTCGATCACGACGGCGCCCTGGGAGGCCACCTTCTCGGCCAGCGCGCGGGAGGTCGCGCCACCGGCGGAGAAGAGCACGATGTCGAGGCCGGAGTAGTCGGCGGTCGCCGCGTCCTCGACGGTCACGCCGTCGATGACCGAACCGGCCGAGCGGGCGGAGGCGAACAGACGCAGCTCGTCCGTCGGGAAGTTCCGCTCCTTGAGGATCCTGCGCATGACCGTGCCGACCTGACCGGTGGCTCCGACGATTCCGACCCTCACGGTGACTCCTTTTACGTGGCTTGTCTGTGTCTGCTGCATGACCGAGGCGTTTCCATCATGCGGTGAGTCCCGGTCCGCCTGTCCAATTCTTTGCCCGCGACGCTAGGGGAACGGTACGCGGGGGACGACGACACCACGCCCGGTTCTTTGGCTGCCGCCCCGTCTGAGCTGGAGATATTCGCCCCGCGGGGGCTCGGCGCCGCAAGCTGTGCTGCCTTCCCCCTGCCCGCCCGCACCGGGTGCACGCGAAGGTGTGACGTACGCCTCTGCGGGGCGGCCGGAAAGGCAGGGACGGGCCCGAACGTTTCGGCCCGGCCCGGCGTCGTAGGGGAAACGCGGGAGGGGAGGGGTGGCTGTGCTGCGCAGAAAGGCGCGCCGCGTCCAGGAGGTGGACGATCCGCTGCGGGTGCCCGGCGGCCCGTCGGCCCTGGGGGACGCGGGCGGCGGCGGTGAACCGCCGACCGCCGTGACGGGCCCGGCGGCAGCGGGCGACACGGGGGTGGATCCGCTGGACGCGGCCCAGGAGCGGCGGGTGCGGGCGGTGCTCGCGCTCGGCGGCGTCCCGCAGTCGGACCTGCCGGACGGGGTGCAGCAGGTACGGCTGCGGCTGCTGGAGCGGGCCGCGAGCGGCAGGGAGGCACCGCGGGACGTGTCCGCGTGGGCGGCGGTGGTCGCCTCCAACCTGGCGATGGACTGGCACCGCGCCAAGCGCCGCCAGGAGCGCCTCGGGGAGCGCCTGGCCTCGCTGCGCCAGCTGGAGCACCCCTCCGGGGAGGACTCCAGCGTGCTCTCGCTCGCCGTCACCCGCGGCCTGGACGAGCTGCCCGACGCCCAGCGTCAGGTCGTCGTCCTGCGTTTCTACGCCGACCTGCCGGTCCGGGACATAGCCGGCGAGCTCGGCATCCCCGAGGGCACGGTCAAGAGCAGGCTCCACTCAGCGGTCCGCGCCCTGCGCGCCCGCCTGCACGAGGACGAGGTGGTGTGACATGGCCGCCCGGGACAACAACCGGCACGACACCGAACCCGACGACATCGTGTTCGAGGCCACTTCCGCGACCGAGAGCGGCTCGGTCGAGGGTGACGCGGTCGTGGGTGACGCGGTCGAGGCGCCGTCGGCCGGGGCCGGCTCGGCGGAGGGTGGCTCGGCCGGGCCGCCTCCGGCCAGGAGCGCCGATGCCGAGGGAGCGGTGCGCGAGGAAGTGGTGCGTGAGGGAGCCGACTTCGAGGGCGCCGAGTTCGAGGAAACCGTGTTCGACGGTGCCGAGTACGGCGGTATGGACGCCTTGATGGCCGCGCTCCTCGACGAGCCGCTGCCGGAGGAGGCGCTTGCCGACGGCGAGTTCCTGGCCGCGCGGCGGGCGGCGGCCGCCGATGTGCTGCTGCTGCGGGAGCAGCTGGGGCTGATCGGCGACGCCCTGGCCGGGGCCGACGCCGGTGCGGGCGAGTCGGAGGCGGAAGCCGGCGCACCGCCGGGGCGACCCGTGGCCGCGCGGCCGGGGGACGCGGCCGGGGCCGAGACGGTCACCGGGCGCCGGCCCGCGCCCGAGACGGCCCCCGTCGCGCCGGTGAGGCCCCTGCCGACGTGGCCGGCCCGCCCCCGCAGGCACCGCCGGGCGCTGACCGTCGCCTTCGGCACACTCGCCGCGGCGGCCGCCGCCATGGTC
>NZ_LIQX01000680.1 GCF_001418475.1 Streptomyces ossamyceticus
GCTGCCGGAGGGCAGGGCGTCCACCAGGCGAGCGACGACGTCGTACGCGGTTTCGCCCGGAAGGTGCGCGGCGACGCCGAGGAGGATGAGGCCGACGGGCCGGCTGAAGTCGAGCGTCCGGGCGGCGTGTTCGAGGATGGTGTCCGGGTCGCGCAGGTCGGCGTCGACGAAGGCGGTGGCTCCCTCGGGGGCACCGCTGAGGAGGGCGTTGGCGTGGGCGAGGACGACGGGGTCGTGGTCGACGTAGACGATCCGCGCGTCACGGGCGACGCGTTGGGCGACCTCGTGGGTGTTGTCGGCGGTGGGGAGCCCCGTGCCGACGTCGAGGAACTGCCGTAACCCGGCCTCTGCGGCGAGATGGGTGACAGCCCTGCGCAGGAACGCCCGTTGCGCTCGGGCGATGTCGACGATCTGGGGGTTGGCCCGCCGGATCTCGTCCCCGACCTGCCGGTCGATCTCGTAGCAGTCCTTGCCGCCGAGCCAGTAGTTCCAGATCCGCGCCGAGTGCGGTACCCCGGAGTTGATCACCGGACGGTCAAGTGACATGAGGGCTCCCCGTGTTGATGCGTGCAAGAGCCACCAACCTAACAAGATCGCCATGCTCATGATCGGCAATCCGCTCCCGCGCCCGCGGACACCGTCGAGATCCGGCCGCGCGTCACCCTCCGGCACTCTCCTCAGGGAGAGTTGACCACCTGTTGGCGTGCGCGGATGGAAGCTCTGGGACCCGTGGCCTGGCCGCCTGAGCCGATCCGCACCGAGAGGCTCGTGCTCCGCGAGCCCGGAACCCAGGACCGTGCGGCGTTCATCGAACTGCACTCCTCGCCGGAGGTGAACACCGACCTCGGCGGCCCCCGGCCGAGTGACGGACTCGAACGCGAGATGCCGGCCGGGCATGGGGACACGGATACGTGGCGGCCCTCGGCTGGCTGACCGCCGCGCTCCCCGACGAGCCGGTGGTCCTCACCACCCAGACCGCCAACACCCCCTCGATGCGCCTCGCCACGAAACTGGGCTTCACCGAGGTGGAACGCTTCGAGGCCTGGGACGCAGGGCAGTGGCTCGGCATGCGGCCCACGGCCGTGCCGTCCAGGTGAGTCGCGGCGGTGACCTTCCGAACCGTTGACGTGGCGCTCCGGTGCATCGAACCACGCACCGGTCAGTCCGCGACGAACGGGGCGTAGCCGACCGGGACCCCGTCTACCCGCAGGTCGGAGAAGACCAGGGTCAGATCGTGCGCGGCGGTGCGGATACGCACCTCGTGGAAGTCGATCCCGAGGGCCTCGGACCAACGTCGGGCCGCATCCGACTCGGGCACGAGCCGCGCACCCGGATACAGGGCGTGCCACCGTACGCCCCAGACGTAACCGTCGAGGTCGGCGCCGGGGTCACGGGCGATGAGACGGTCGTCCAATGACTCCGTCCAGACGGCGGCAGGCACCGATGTCTCACAGTGGGCCTCGACGCTGAACCGGAAGAGGTGGCGCAGGTGGGCCGGCGCGACACCGGTACGAGGGGCGGCCGTCGCGTGAACGATGACCTCGTAGTCACGCATGTAGTCGGCGTAGCCGTGGTGCACGACAGCGTGGTCGAAGGCATCGTCCAGCATGCGTTCGAGGGCGGCGGTGTCCATGCCGCCCTTCTCTCTCACTCTCCCTGTCTCACTCGTCACTGCCCCCGCTGACGAGCACCACCTCCAGTGTGCGTGGGCCGTGGACTCCCTCCACTCGGTCCAGTTCGATGTCGCTCGTGGCGGAGGGGCCGGAGATCCAGGTCAGGGGGCGAGTGGGGTCGAGGCGTTCCAGGGCCAGGGGGACCGAGGGGACGACCTGGTCGGGGACGCGTACGACGCAGATGTGGTGGTCGGGGACCAGCGTGATGCGGCGGCGGCCCTGGTCCGGGGAGCCGTCCAGGACGATCGTGCCGGTCTCCGCGATCGCGAGCGCGCAGGCCGTGACCACACTGTCCACCTCGTCCAGTTCACGCGGCGTGCTCTCGGCCCGGTCGGCGACCTGTGCCACCTCCGCCGCCGTCAGCCACTCCTCGGGCAGCGCGGGCGGCACGAGCACCGAGGACGAGCCGTGCGCGGCCAGCAACTCCGCGATGACGCCGGGGAGTCCGACCGTATCCGTGCGGTGCACGATCGCCCGGTAGTCGGCGAGGTTCTCGGCCAGCAGGTCCACCGTCTCCGTCACGTCCCGTTCGCCGTGCTCCCGGAGGTACGTTCGCGGCACGGCCTGCTCGTACGGGACGTCCCTCCCCGCTTCATCAGGCGCTGGGGGAGTGTCGTCGCGTCGACCGTCGGCGAGTGCGCGCCGCACCCGGTCCAGGATCAGATCCCTGCTGCTCACTTGCCGCTGTCCTCTCCGCCGCCGGCCCACTCGCCGTTCGCCCGACCGCCGCCGTCCCGCCTGCCGAGCGAGGGACGGCCGTCCGCGCGACCCTCGTCCGCGCGGCCGCCGTCCACGACCCCCTGTTCCGTCCGCCCCCCGTTCGTGCGCTGCCACCAGTCGCGGAACGGTTCCGCCGGTAGCGTCGGCAGGGCGCGGCTCGCGCTCCACGCCATGCCGGGGCCCGGCAGCGTGCGGGGATGGAAGCGGCGGGTGCGGGACGCCAGCCGCTGGCCGGTGCGCAGCGCGGCCGGGTGGGTGAAGGCCCAGCCGGCCGCCCGCATCGCCGCTCGCTCGGCGGCGTGGCCCTTCGCGGGCTTGAGCACGACCTTGGCACCCTTCTCGGTCACCTGCCCGCCCTGCGCGACACGCTCCCGCAGATGCACCAGCACCTCCGGGATGTCGATGGCCACCGGGCACACCTCGTAGCAGGCGCCGCACAGCGACGAGGCGTAGGGGAGCGACGCGTCGATCTCGCTTCCCGTGCCCCGGAGTTGCGGGCTGAGGATGGCGCCGATGGGGCCGGGGTAGACCGAGCCGTACGCGTGGCCGCCCGCCCGCTCGTACACGGGGCACACGTTCAGGCACGCCGAGCAGCGGATGCAGCGCAGCGCCTGACGGCCGACCTCGTCGGCGAGCGTGTCGGTGCGGCCGTTGTCGATGAGGACGAGATGGAAGGTGCTCGGGCCGTCGGCCGTCCCGGAGTCCGTCGTGCCGGTCCACATCGAGGTGTACGGGTTCATCCGCTCGGCCGTGGACGAGCGGGGGAGGGTCTGGAGGAAGACCTCCAGGTCCTGCCAGGTCGGCACGATCTTCTCGATCCCGACCACCGAGATCAGCGTCTCGGGCAGGGTGAGGCACATCCGGCCGTTGCCCTCCGACTCCACCACGACCAGCGTGCCGGTGTCGGCGACCATGAAGTTGGCTCCGGAGATGCCGACCTTGGCCCGCAGGAACTTCTCCCGCAGATGCAGCCGGGCCGCCTCCGCCAGCTCGGCGGGCGTGTCGGTCAGCCCGTCGGGGGCCGGTCGGCCCCACTCGCTCATCTCCTTCGCGAAGATGTCCCGGATCTCGCCCCGGTTGCGGTGGATCGCGGGGACGAGGATGTGCGACGGGCGGTCCTTGCCCAACTGCACGATCAGCTCGGCGAGATCGGTCTCGTAGGCGCGGATGCCCTCGGCCTCCAGCGCCTCGTTCAGCCCGATCTCCTGCGTGGCCATCGACTTGACCTTGACGACCTCCGTCTCACCGGTCGCCTTGACCAGACAGGTCACGATGCGGTTGGCCTCGTCCGCGTCGGCGGCCCAGTGGACGGTACCGCCCGCCGCCGTCACCGACTCCTCCAACTGGACCAGATACCGGTCGAGATGGCGCAGCGTGTGGTCCTTGATCCGCTTGCCGGCCTCGCGCAGCTCCGCCCAGTCCGACACCTCCGTGACGGCCTTCGCCCGCTTCGCGCGGATCGTGTGCGTGGCGTGCCGCAGATTGCTGCGCAGTGTCGTGTTGTGCACGGCCTCGTGCGCCGCCTTCGGAAACGCCGGCATCCCGACGAACGTCCCACTCACGCGCCGCCCCCGATCCTGCCCGCCGCGGC
>NZ_LIQX01000681.1 GCF_001418475.1 Streptomyces ossamyceticus
TGCCGTCGGCGTTGAAGTCGCCGACCGCGAGGGTCGCCCCGAACCGCGCGCCCTTCGGCTCGTAGTCGTCGCCGAGGGCCATCGTGTCGGCGTCGGCGGTGAAGGAGGGCCCGTAGAGGATCGTCACCGCGCCGCGGTCCGTGTGCCCGGTGGTGTCGTCCTCGCCGGGCGCGCCCACCGCGAGGTCCGCGTACCCGTCGCCGTTGATGTCGCCCCACGCGGTGGCCGCGCCCCACTGGTCGCCGGACTCGGCGGCGCCGGGGACGCCCGCGCTCGCCTGGTCCAGGCGGAGCCTGGCGGAGGAGACCGGGCCGCCGGTCCCGCCCGGCACGAGGGTGATCACACCGCTGCCGGTCCCCGGGGTCGCGGCGACCAGGTCGCTGACGCCGTCCCCGGTGTAGTCGGCGGTCGGGATCGCGGAGTTGCGGGCGGGGGAGGCGGCGTAGCGGCGGATCTCGGGGAGTTCGGCGTACAGGTTCGCGCCGGGCGAGGCGGTCGACGCCGCGTCCTTCCCTCCGGAGATCACCGGCAGTACGGCCGGCTCGCCCTGCCCGTACACGCCGCTGTCCTCGGACGCGGTCAAGGTGACCGTGCCGTTCGGGTCGCCGCCGTACTGGCCGAGCTTCCAGGCCGCGAGCCGGGCCACGGACTCCACGGCGGCCCGGGTCGGCGTGGCGCCGTCGTAGTCGCCGAGGACCGCGACGCCCGTCGAGGCGCGGTCGAAGCCAGGCGTGTGCGCGCCGCGTACCGGCAGGTCGGCGCCGCCCGCGCGGCCCTCGTGGATCCGGCCGCACTTGTCGACGACGAAGTTGTAGCGGAGGTCGCCGAGGCCGGCGGTCTCGGTGTCGTACGCCATGAGCGCGCGGATCAGCGCCGGGGACTCGGCGCAACTGTAGGCGTCGCTGCCGCCCGTGTGGTGCACGAACACCGCGCTGACCTTGTCGTCGTACTGCGGCGACCCGGCCACCGTCGCCTCGTTCGCGCCCCACCGGGCCCGGCCGACGATCGGGGGCCGGGTGACGGTGGAGGTGACGGCGACCGGCGGATCGTCGGTGACGAACGCCGCGTTGCGCATGCCGCCGGCGCCCGTCGTGCCTCGCGTACCGGCGGTCGCGGCGGTGTGCCCGGCCGCGCCGTCCGCCGTCCCCGGGTCTACGAGGTCGACGCGCAGCCCCTTCGGGAGCCCCGCCCGTGATCCGCCGGCCGTGACGACCCGGGCCTCCACGCCGTCGCTGGGGCCGACCCACAGCGGCTCGGAGGCACCGCGGGTGCCGCCGGGCAGGGCGGCGGCGGACGGGCGCAGGGCGCGCCAGGCGCTCCACCGGCCGGTCGCGGCGTCACGGGTGCGCACCTGGGCCGTGCCGTCCAGCCGGGCGGCGGCATCGGTCCAGGAGACACCGAGGAGCGAGAAGGGAGCGGTGCGGGTGCGGGCCAGAGCGGGGCGCCCGCCGGCCGCGGACGTGAGCGCCACGTCGTGCACCTCGGTGGAGCGCTGGGCCCCCGCGGCGGACGTGCCGGCCGTCCCGTCCTGGGGGCCGGCCACGGCGTACGACACCACGCTCGCGCCACCCGCGACGGCGGCGCCGAGTGTCAGCAACGCCCTTCGCTTCGCACTCATCGGCCGGTACGCATGGTTCCTACGGCGAATCAAATGCCCCACCCCTACACGAACAACGCGAAGACACCACCCGGCACAAGGGCGGCCTTCTATTCAGAGCACAACCCGCCGCGAACATCACCATCGGGCGGCACGCGTGTGACCCAAGTCATGCGAACGGCCAAAGCTCCCCCTGAAGGGTGATCCTCGGCGGATCCGTCCGGCGCTCTGTGACACTTCCGCGGGGCGCGGCGCAGATGACCGTGGGGCCCGGTGACGATCCCGAGGGGGTCGGGGCGGGTCCCGGGACCGCGACGTCGTACGGACTAGGACAGCTCTTGGGCCAGGGAGGCGAACCTCGCCGCGTGCAGGCGTTCGACGGGGAACTGGGCGTGGCCGTCGCGCGGGCACAGGAGGGCGACGAGGCCGCGTTCGCGGTGGCGTACCGGCTCGTGCAGCCGGGGCTCCTCGGGTACCTGCGCGGCATCGTCGGTGACGACGCGGAGGACGTCGCCTCGGACGCCTGGCTGGAGATCGCGCGGGACCTCGGGCGGTTCAAGGGCGACGGGGCCGGATTCCGCGGCTGGACCGCCACCATCGCCCGGCACCGCGCCCTCGACCATCTGCGGCGCCAGAAGGTCAGACCCCGGGCGACCGCCCTGGAGAACGACCTGCTGGAGCTGCCCGGCGTCCACGACACCCATGACCAGGCGCTGGAGTCGCTCTCCACCGGGCAGGCCCTCGCGCTCGTCGCCCGGCTGCCCCGTGACCAGGCGGAGGCCGTGCTGCTGCGGGTGGTCGTCGGCCTCGACGGCCCCGCCGCGGCCCGTGTCCTCGGCAAACGCCCCGGCGCGGTGCGCACCGCCACCCACCGGGGGCTGAAGCGGTTGGCGCAGTTGCTCCGCGCGGAGGGTGTGACGGAAGACGGCGCCCGGACGCTGGGGGAGTCGGGATGAACGGCAGCGGCGACAGCCGCCGCGGCCACGGCAGCGACGGGCGGCACGGCGACAGCGAA
>NZ_LIQX01000682.1 GCF_001418475.1 Streptomyces ossamyceticus
CTCATGCTCCTGCTGCCCTCGTGCCTGACCTGCCCCTCGGCCCCTCTGCCCCCTGCTGCCCTGCTGCCCCGCCCTCCTGCCCTTCCTGTCACTGAGCCCCGTACTTCGAGGCCGTGCCCGCTTCTCCCGACTTCCGCGGCTCCATGAAGCGCAGCATGTTGCCCGCCGGGTCGCGGAACGCGCAGTCCCGTACGCCGTAGGGCTGGTCCATGGGCTCCTGGAGGACATCAGCGCCGGAGGCCTCGACGCGGGAGTAGAGCGCGTCGCAGTCGTCGGTGGTGAAGTTGACGCCACGCAGGACGCCCTTGGCGAGGAGCTGGGCGATGGCCTCGCGGTCGGCGGGGGAGATGTCGGGGTCGGCGCCCGGAGGCTCCAGGACGATCTCGACATCGGGCTGGAGCGGGGAGCCGACGGTCACCCAGCGCATGCCCTCGAAGCCGACGTCGCCACGGACCTCCATGCCGAGGACGTCACGGTAGAAGGCGAGCGCCTTGTCGTGGTCGTCGACCGCGAGGAAACACTGGGAGAGCTTGATGTCCGGGCCGTGGGCTCTGTTCGTATCCATGTGCCCACGCTAGGGCGCCTCGTCCGGTTCCGCCGTGCGTATGCGATGCCGGGAGGGCCGTGTCAGCCGCTTCGCCACACATGCCGGGATCGCGGCCCCCGACTCGTGCGGACGGGCCCGGTAGGCGCTCGGGGTCTCGCCCACCAGCTCCGTGAAGCGGGAACTGAACGAGCCGAGCGACGTACAGCCCACCGCCAGGCACACCTCGGTCACCGTGAGGTCCCCCCGGCGCAGCAACGCCTTCGCGCGCTCGATGCGGCGGGTCATCAGATACGCGTACGGCGTCTCCCCGTAGGCCGCGCGGAAGCTGCGCTGGAAGTGGCCGGGGGACATCAGCGCGGTGCGCGCGAGGGCATCGATGTCCAGCGGTTCCGCGTACTCGCGGTCCATGCGGTCCCGCGCCCGCCGCAGCCGCACCAGATCATCCCGGTTCATGTCCCCAGGATGACACCCACCACCGACAAGCGGGCGGCCGCGCGGGATGTCCGCCGGCCGGCCCCGGCCGCTCCACGATCAGCGCGCCGACGCTCACCCCTTCACGGCGGAGCTGGCCACGCCCTGGACGAACCAGCGCTGGAAGAAGGCGAAGACGATCAGGACGGGCAGGACGAGGAGGACGCCGAAGGCGAGGATCTGGCCCCAGTCGGGGGGCTGCTGGCCCTGGAAGACGCTCATCTCCAGCGGCAGCGGCCGCACCGACGGGTCGGAGACCATCAGCACCGGCCACAGGAACGAACCCCACTGGGTGAGGAACGTCAGGATCGCGACCGAGGCGAAGGCCGGCTTCGACATCGGCACGATGATCGCGAAGAACGTGCGCCAGGGGCCGGCCCCGTCCAGCCGGGCCGCCTCCTCGATGCTCGGCGGGATCGTGCGGAAGAACGTGTGGAACTGGTAGATCGAGAAGGCGTTGGCGAGGAACGGCAGCGCCTGGATGAAGAGCGTGTTCCGCTGATCGTTGAACAGGTAGAACAGCGGCACGGCCACCGACTCGAACGGCACCAGCATCAGCAGCAGGACCAGGGTGAACACGGCCTCCCTGCCCCGCCACCTGAGCCGTGAGAGCCCGTACGCCGCCATCGAGTTGACGAACAGGCCGCCCGTGACGACCACGAAGGCCAGCAGCAGCGAGACGCCCATGAACTGCCAGAAGTAGCCGGTGCTGTCGGAGTTGAGGTTGTCGAGGACGGCGGCGTAGTTGTCGAAGGACAGATGGATCGGGAGGAAGCCGGACAGGCCGTTCAGCACCTCGTCGGACGGCTTGAGGCTGCCGAGGAGCAGGTACAGGACGGGCAGCGTGAAGACGAACGCCAGGACGGAGAGGACGGCGTAGTCGAGGAAACGGCGCAGGGGCCCGCGGGAGAGACCGGTGGCGGTGCTCGTACTCATGGCTGAGTCAGTCCTCGTTGTCGGGCCGGACGATACGGCGCTGGATCAGGGTCAGGACGACGACGATCAGGAAGAAGACGACGGTGATCGCGGACGCCTGGCCGATGTTGTTCTGGTCGAAGGCGGTCGTCACGGCCTGGTACATCACCGTGCGGGCCGCGTCCTCGTCGAGGCCGCCGCCCTTGACCAGCACGTACACCTGGTCGAACACCCGGAACGACAGCACCGACGTGAGCAGCGCGACGAACACGAGGGTGCCCCGGATGCCGGGCAGCGTGACGTGCCGGAACTGCTGCCAGCGGGAGGCCCGGTCGAGCTGGGCGGCCTCGTAGCGCTCGTCCGGTATCTGCTGGAGCCCGGCGAGCAGGATCACCATCTGGAAGCCGACGCCCTGCCACACCGACAGCACGATGACCGAGGCCATCGCGGTGAGCCCGTCGCCCAGCCAGTCGAACGCGCCCCAGTTCCCGAAACTCACCGCGTCCAGGGCGGAGTTGAGCATGCCCTGCTCGCTGCGGGCGAGGATCAGCCGCCAGATCACCGCGACCAGCGCCATCGGGAAGACGACCGGCATGAAGAAGAAGGACCGGAAGAGACCGATCGCCTTCAGTTTGCGGTTGAGCAGGATCGCGAGGCCGAGCGCCAGACCCGTCTGGAGCGGTACGACGACGACGGCGAAGGTCAGGTTGTTCAGCAGGGCCCGCAGGAACGGGCCGGACAGATCGGGGTCGGTGAACAGCCGCCGGTACTGCTCGACGCCGAAGAAGGTGGGCTCCAGCGGGGAGCCGAGGCGCACGTTGTAGAAGGAGAGCACCACGGCGTAGCAGAAGGGCACGCCGACGAAGGCGATCAGGCCGGCGACGGCGGGCCCGGACATCAGCAGTCCGTGCAGCCACTCCCTGCCGCGGCGGGCGGGGCGAGCGGGTGGGGCGGGGGCGGTTGTCAGATCCGGCGCCCGGTCCCGGCCGGACGGCGCGGTGTGCGCGGGTTCCACGGTTTTCACGGGGTCCTCTTCCCGGCGGGGCGGGCGGCCACGAGGGGCGCGCCCGCCCCGGTCGATGGGTCCGACAGGGCGCGTGCTTACGGGATCTCGTAACCGGCGTTGTCCGAGAAGTCCCGGTCGATGGCGCGGGCGGCCTTGGACAGGGCGTCCTTCGGGTCGCCGCCGCCGTAGATCGCGTTCAGGGCCTGGCTGAACTTCTCCGTCACCACCGGGTATCCGGCGGTCACCGGGCGGGTCACGGCGACGCAGGACTTGCTGATGTCGCTGTCACCGCACGGCTTGGCGAGCTGGTCGGCGAAGAGCTGGAGCGGGCCGCCCTGCTTGTACAGCTCGCTCGCCGCGAGCGCCGACTTGGTGGCCGGGGGCGCGCCGTTGGCCTTGGTCATCGCGGTGACGTTGGCGTCGTCGAGGAGGAAGTCCATGAACGCGCCGGCGGCCTTGGCGTTCTTGGAGTCGGCCCCGATGCCCCAGGACCACGAGCCCTGCCCGGTCTTGGGGCCGTCACCGAAGTCCGGCAGCGGCAGCACGACCAGGTCGTCGCCGAGGGCCTCGCTGTACGCGGGGTACATCCAGTGGCCGACCCAGCTGAGTGCGACACGGCCCTTGGCGAAGGCGTTGCCGTCGGTGTTGGGGTCGACGGTGCCCTTCCAGGACTGGAAGGTCTTCAGGGCCGACACCGCGGCCGGGGAGTCGAGGGCGCCCTCCGCCTTGCCGTCCTTGAGGAGGCCGCCGCCGGCCGACCAGACGATCGGGGCGAAGCCGTAGGTGCCCCACTCGTTGGCGAGTCCGTTGCCCTCCTGGATGTCGAGGACCTTGCCGTCGGAGTCCTTCGCCTTCAGCGCCTTCAGCGCGGCGTCGAACTCGTCCGCCGTCCACGCGTCGTCGACGCCCTTCGGGTACTTCACCCCGGCCGCGTCCAGCAGCTCGGAGAGCCGTACGCCCTCGAACGGGGTGTCCGGGACGCGCCAGCCGGTCACGCACTGGACGTCCTTCACCATCCGGGTCTGGGGCAGGGCCCGCAGATCGTCGAGGGTGTAGGAGGCGGGCCGGTCGACCAGGCCGCCGACGGTGAGGCGGTAGTTCCCCGCGTTCTTGCGGGGAACGGACGCGGTCACGGAGTAGTAGCGGAAGCCTCCGCCGTTGGGGAGCAGACCCGTCAGGCCCGTGGGGTCCTTCTGGGCCGCCTCGCCGAGGAACCCCTCCAGGCCGCGCTGGAGGACGGGCGCGGAGACCACGCCCAGGGCGCCGAGGCCGAGGGTGCCGAGGAAGATCCGGCGGCCGATGGGCTTGCCCCGCTCCGGGTCCCGGCCGTGCTCCAGGTCCCGGCCGCCGTGGCTCTCGTGCTCTTCGGGGTGCTCCCTCGGCGCTTCCCGCGCCTCGGGATGTTCAGGGTTCACACACCGATTCGACCACTCACCGCCCCTGAGATGCCAGGGACGGCGGAGGTCCGTCAGAAATCCGTCACATCCACCGAGGGATCAGGCCGTCACGTCCGTCGGCGAGAGCGAGGAGGTCAGGCCGTCGCCTTCGCCGCCGCGCGGCCCGCGGTGCGGCCCGAGAACAGGCAGCCGCCGAGGAACGTGCCCTCCAGGGAGCGGTAGCCGTGGACACCGCCGCCGCCGAAGCCGGCGGCCTCGCCCGCCGCGTACACGCCCTCCAGGGGGTCACCGCCCTCGGTGAGGACACGGGACGACAGGTCCGTCTCCAGGCCGCCGAGCGTCTTGCGGGTGAGGATGTTGAGGCGGACGGCGATCAGCGGACCCGCCTTGGGGTCGAGGATGCGGTGCGGGGCCGCGGTGCGGATCAGCTTGTCGCCGAGGTAGTTGCGGGCGCCGCGGATCGCCATGACCTGGAGGTCCTTGGTGAACGGGTTGGCGATCTCCCGGTCGCGGGCCACGATCTCGCGGCGCAGCTCCGCCTCGTCGATGAGGGGGTCCTTGGTGAGCGCGTTCATGCCGCGCACCAGGGAGCCGAGGTCCTTCTCCACCACGAAGTCGACGCCGTTGTCCATGAACGCCTTGACCGGGCCGGGGACGTCCGCGCGGGCCCGGACGAAGACGTCCTTGATCGACTTGCCGGTGAGGTCGGGGTTCTGCTCGGAGCCGGAGAGCGCGAACTCCTTGCCGATGATCTTCTGGTCGAGCACGAACCAGGTGTAGTCGTAGCCGGTCTTCATGATGTGCTCGAGCGTGCCGAGGGTGTCGAAGCCGGGGAACAGCGGCACGGGCAGGCGCTTGCCGCGGGCGTCCAGCCACAGCGACGACGGGCCGGGCAGGACGCGGATGCCGTGGTTGTCCCAGATG
The DNA here is from genome assembly GCF_001418475.1 of Streptomyces ossamyceticus. GTDB lineage: Bacteria > Actinomycetota > Actinomycetes > Streptomycetales > Streptomycetaceae > Streptomyces > Streptomyces ossamyceticus. Next base: position 5,261 of record NZ_LIQX01000682.1, read on the forward strand.
GGGTTCCAGTTCTGGATGCCCTCGGTGTAGTGCCACATGCGGTCGCGGTTGATGAGGCGGGCGCCCGTCTCCTCTGCGATGGCCAGCATCCTGCCGTCGACGTGCGCGGGTACACCGGAGATCATCTTCTCCGGGGGGTTGCCGAGGCGCTCCGGCCAGTTGGCGCGGACGAGGTCGTGGTTGCCGCCGATGCCGCCGGAGGTGACGATCACGGCCTGGGCCTTGAGCTCGAAGGCGCCGGTGACGGTGCGGGTGCTGGGCTGCCCGCGTTCGATCGTCGACGGTTCGAGGATCTCGCCGGTGACGGTGTCCACGGCGCCCGCGCTGCGTGCGAGCCCGGTGACCCGGTGCCGGAACTTCAGCTGGACCAGGCCCCGGGCGACGCCCTCCCGGACCCGTCGCTCGAAGGGCTCCACGAGGCCGGGGCCGGTGCCCCAGGTGATGTGGAAGCGGGGCACGGAGTTGCCGTGCCCGTTGGCGTCGTAGCCGCCGCGCTCGGCCCAGCCGACCACGGGGAAGAAGCGGACACCCTGCCCGTGCAGCCAGGAGCGCTTCTCACCGGCGGCGAAGTCGACGTACGCCTCCGCCCACCTGCGCGGCCAGTGGTCCTCCTCGCGGTCGAAGCCGGCCGTGCCCATCCAGTCCTGTAGGGCGAGGGCGTGGCTGTCCTTGATCCGCAGTCGGCGCTGCTCGGGCGAGTCGACGAAGAAGAGACCGCCGAAGGACCAGTGCGCCTGCCCGCCGATCGACTGCTCCGGCTCCTGGTCGAGGAGGATCACCTTGCGACCCGCGTCGACGAGCTCCGCGGTCGCCGCGAGCCCGGCGAGGCCCGCCCCGATCACGATCACATCTGCGTCGTACGACATGGAGGACGTCCTCTCGGGAACGGGCGCGGTCAAGCGGGGGCGGGCGTGGCGGGCCAGGCGTCGCCCGGCGCTTTGTTACTGGCCGGTCAGCAGCTGTGGATCAGATCCTTCGGTAGAACACGCGACTTAGTCAACTGTCCGGATGTGTCTCTGCTTACGGACAGCCCACAGGGTGGCGGCTAGAGTCGTATGAATACGTATCGGGCCACCCGTCGAGGCATAAATCGCCCTCGTGCGGGAAAACGAGCGGCACGTCCCGTGGGACGGCCGCAGCGGCCCGTCCGACGACCCGAGGTACTCCGCGTGTCGGTTCTCGTTCTTCTCCTGTCCGTGTGCGCCGCCTGCTGTCTGGGCTTCGGCTTCGTGCTCCAGCAGCAGGCCGCCGCGCACGCGCCGATCGGCGACTTCCTCTCCCCCCGGCTGCTCCTCGACCTGATCCGCGTGCCCCGCTGGCTCGGCGGGATCGGGTTGATGGTCTGCGGGATGGCGCTGGGCGCGATCGCGCTCGGCCGGGGTGAGGTCTCGCTGGTGGAGCCCCTCCTCGCGACCAATCTGCTCTTCGCGCTCGCCCTCTCCCGCCGCCGGAACCGGCAGCCGCTGGGCCGCCAGGGCTGGGCGGGGCTCGCACTGCTCGCGGGCGGGGTGACGGCGTTCATCGTGGCCGGTCAGCCGCAGGGCGGCACCGCTCCGAGCGGGGCCTTCCGGCAGTGGCTGATCATCGGGGTGATGGTGGGGGCGGCGCTGCTGCTGACGGCGTACGCGAAGCGGCCGAGGCTCGCTGCCGCACCGGTGCTGCTCGCGGTGGCCGCGGGACTCCTGTACGGCGTCCAGGACGCGCTCACCCGGGTCAGCGGGCAGGTGTTCGCCGACGGCGGCTGGGGCGCGCTGTTCACGACCTGGGAGCCGTACGGGGTGCTGATGCTCGGGGTGACGGGGCTGCTGCTGGTGCAGAGCGCCTTCGAGGCGGCGCCGCTGCGGATGTCGCTGCCCGCGCTCACCGCCGCGCAGCCGCTCGCCGGGATCGCGTGCGGGGTGGGTTTCCTCGGGGACCGGCTCCGTACCGACGCGGGGGCGCTGGCCTGGGAGGCGGCCGGGCTCGTCGGCATCGTCGTCGGGGTGGTGCTGCTCGGGATGCATCCGGCGATGCCGTGCAACCACTCCGGGAGCGCACGGGTGCGGGAGCTCCAGCGGGGCTGACCGCGCCGGGCCGCGCGTCTCGGCGGATGAGTGCTCTCTTGGTCGTCCTGGAGGGGCACCGGGCCGTGCGTCTCCGCGCGTGAGTGCTCTTTGGTTGTCCTGGTTGGATGAGGGCATGAGTGCCGCCGACGAGATCCTCGACATCGTGGACGAGAACGACCAGGTCATCGGACAGGCCCCGCGCGGGGAGGTGCACGCGCGGGGCCTGTCCGATGA
>NZ_LIQX01000683.1:0-645 GCF_001418475.1 Streptomyces ossamyceticus
TCTCCCTCCCGCCCCCTCAGGCGTCGAAGCGGCTCCGGGACGCCTCGATGTCGCCGAGGTAGCGGTGGGTCCAGTCGCACATCGCATCGACCGTCGCCCGCAGGGCCCGCCCCGGCTCGGTGAGCGTGTACTCGACGCGCGGCGGCACCGTGGGGTGCACCTCCCGGTCGACCAGGCCGTTGCGCTCCAGCATCCGCAGGTTCTGGGTGAGCATCTTGTGGCTCACGCCCTCGACGTCGTCGCGCAGCTCGCTGAAGCGGCGGGTGCGCTCACCGAGCGCCTCGATGATCAGCAGCGCCCACTTGTTGGCGATGTCCGAGAAGATCTCGCGGGCCAGCGAGTCCGCGCGCCGCAGATCCGCGGCCTCCTCGGACGTGCCCTCGTACTGCTTGGTCACCATCAGGTTCCCCTGTCACCAAAAAGTGCGTTCTTCCTTGTCAGCGGCCACTCTCCTATGGTGCCCCAGTAACCACAAGAGAGCACGAAGGCCCTTCCCTATGCCCGTCCCTCAGGAGGAGACAGCATGGCCATCACCCTGGTGAACCCCGCTGGACTGCCCGAGACCGGTGTCTACCACCACGTCTCCGTGGCCTCCGGCTCCCGGCTCGTCCACCTCGCCGGACAGGTCGCCTGGGACGCCGACGG
>NZ_LIQX01000683.1:685-6754 GCF_001418475.1 Streptomyces ossamyceticus
GAGCGGCGCAGTCGGAGCGGCGCAGTCGGAGCGGCGCAGTCTGAGCGGCGCGGCCCGACCGGCGGGTCACCGATACTGGCCCCATGGTGTCGCCAGAACCGTTCCGGGCCCCGGCGGCCCCCGTGCCGCCGGCCCCGATCACGGCCGACGCGCCGGGGGCGATCCCGCGTCCGCTGCTCACCCAGTCCTGGCTCGACCTGACCTTCCTGCACTGGGCCGCCGACCCGGCCGACGTGGCGGGCCTGCTGCCGCCGGGGACCGTGCCCGACACCCTGGACGGGGTGACGTACGTCGGGCTGGTCGCCTTCCGGATGCACAAGGTCGGCTGGCTGCGTCTCCCCGGTGTGCCCTACCTCGGCTCGTTCCCCGAGACCAATGTGCGGCTGTACTCGGTCGACGCGCACGGACGGCGCGGTGTCGTCTTCCGCTCCCTCGACGCCTCCCGGCTGCTGCCGGTCGTGGTGGGCCGGATCGGCTTCCGTATGCCGTACCTGTGGTCCCGCATGACGATCGACACGACGGCGTACGGCGTCCGGGGCGCCGTCGGCGACGGTCCCCGCCCCGGCACCGGACCCGGGGTCCCCGGCCCCCGGCCGGGCGGTGTCCGTGTCACCTACACCAGCCGCCGGCGGTGGCCTGGCCCGCGCGGGGCGTACAGCCGGATCACCGTGCGGGTCGGTGAGCGCGTCGACGAGCCGACGGGGCTGGAGCACTTCCTGACCGCCCGCTGGGGGATGCACGGCGCCTTCTTCGGCAGGCCGATGTTCCTGCCCAACGCCCACCCCCGCTGGCCGCTGCACCGCGCCGAACTGGTCGAGTGCGAGGAGGACCTGGTCGCCGCGGCGGGCCTGCCCGCTCCCGTCGGACCGCCGGTGAGCGTCCTGTACTCGCCCGGCGTCCCCGCCCGCTTCGGCCGCCCGGCCCGCCCGGCGGGCATCCCCACGCCCTGACGGTCGCGGACGCCTCCCCCACACGTGACGAACCCCCGGGTCCGGGACCCGGGGGTTCGTCGCTGTGCGATGACCGTGCGGCCGCCGGTTACGGGGCGTCGATCAGGTGGTGCGGGGGCACCTTCACCGTGCGGGCGCCGGGCTTGCCGCCGAGGACCACCTTGCGCAGGGCGACGTTGTTCTTGGTGTCGCTCTCCTTGAGACGGTTCTCCGGGTTGGCGATGACCTTGATGTAGTACGTGCCGTTCGGCAGGTCGGTGATGTCGAACGACTGGCCGGGACGCTCCTGGGTGTAGGTGTCGCCGGAGCCGACGTCGAGGACCTCACGCACGGAGATGGCCTCCTGCGAACCGCACGCGGTGGACAGGTCGGTGTTCTCCGGGTGCCAGTTGGCGCCCTTCACCGTGTAGTCGATGGCGTCGGTGTTGGCCAGGCAGAACGCCTCCTTGCCGGAGCGCACCTCCTTCGTCTGGTCCGCGCTGAGCAGGCGGTAGCTGGCGAAGTCGGTGAAGTGCCAGTGCATGTGGCCCTCACGCGGGTCCCACTCCATGGTGCCGGCGGGGGAGTAGCCGACCTGCTTGCCCTTGGCGTCGTAGAAGTACTGGTACGAGTCCATCAGGTCGGCGCCCGGCTTGCGGAAGCCGTCCACGACGAGGGGCGCGGGGCCCGCGTTCCACACGTTGGCGCTGAAGGCGAGGTAGTCCTTGCCCGGTACGTCGCCGTCCTCGCCGTCGGTGATGGAGATGCCCCAGGCCGGCAGCGAACGCAGGTCGGGCTTGGGCACGTTGGCCGGGGCGCCGGTCTTGCCGGTGGGCCGCTTCGCGGCGGGCTGAAGCGCGGGTGCGATGCGCGAGCCGTCGGTGTGGCCGGGGCCGTCGCCCAGGTGCTTGGCCAGGCCGCGGTCCTCCAGTGCGTGGGGGAGGGCGGGCGGCATCGGGACGTCCTCGCCGCGCGGGCCGAAGCCGTGCATCGGCGGCTGGGTCGGGTCGACGGGGGCGGCGTCGTGACCACCGTGGCCGCCGTGCCCGGCGGCGTGGTGGGCGGAGGACTTGGCGCTCACACCGACGCCGCCCTCACCCTCCTCGTCGTACTGCACCACCGTCACCTTGACGGAGGGCCGGTCGTTCGACATGCCGAACAGGTCGCGGTACTTCTTCGCGACGCCGACCTCCGCGGTGTACTCACCCGCCGGGATGTCCACCGTGTCGTCGTAGCGGTACTGGGTGGTGTTGACCGCCCAGCCCTTCTCCACACCCCACACCGAGCCCAGCGTCCACGGGTTGCGCGAGCAGCTCTGCGGGTAGTGCGAGGTCGACGGAGCGTCCGGGCGGATACGGCCGGAGGCGTTGTTCGGGCAGAAGTCGCTGGCAGTCTTGAGCACCTGCTGACCCGCGGAGTTCTTGAGCGAGATCTCCAGGAAGCCGGGCAGCCCGCCGTGGTCGGTGATCAGACCGGCGGGCAGGGTCCGCGTCGTGGTCTTCTTGCCGTTGCGGAAGATCTGCTGGGCGACGATGGGGTCCTTGTAGGACTTCCGCGTCACCTTGAACTCCAGGGGCGCGCCGTCGACCGTGACGTACGTCCCCAGCTCCAGGATGGTGCCGCCCTCCGGGTACCGGTAGGTCGTCACCGACTTCGAGGCGGCGATCAGCTTGAGCTTCGGGGTGCCGGCCTTGGCGGCGGGCGCCGCGCCCGCGCCGGGGGCGGCCCCCGCCACGGTGGCGACTACGGCGAGCGTGGCCAGGGCGGCGAGCCCGGGACGCCTCAGACGGCTGCGGTGTTCTTGACTGGTCATCGGTTCCTCGTCTGCGAGTGCCATGGTCAGTGGCATCGGACTGGACAACCCACGGACGACCGGCCGCCGATGGTGCTGCGCTCCCCCGAACGCCCTCGGCGCCCACCGGTCTGTGAGCACCCTGTGAGACAGGCGAAAGCCGTGCGGGGGTTGCCTGTTGAAGAGGAAATCGAGAAAAAGAGAGTCCGGAGACGCCCGACGACGACGCGGACGGCGACGCCCGAACTCGCGCACGGCGACGCCCGAACTCGCGGACGGTGACGGGAGAAAACGCGGACAGTGATGGGCGAAAACGCGGACGGTGATGCGCGAAAACGCGGACGGTGACGTCCAAACACCGGGCCGTGCACCGGTGCGAAGTCCCCGGAGAACCCACGCAGGAGCATCACACAGTGTGCACACAGCTCTGAGAATGCCTCGTTAGCGTTGCTGACCGCTCGATCCGCTCGATCCCACGTGCGAACGACGTGACCGGGCCGCGGCCCGGCGGGTCGACGGCATGCCGACACAGGAAGACCTCCATGGACTACTGCTCCTCATGTCGCCGACATCTCAACGGCGCCCTCGTCTGCCCCGGCTGCGGCGCCTACGCGCCGGACATAGCCCCCTCGGCGCCCGGTACGACGACCTCCATGGCCGTCGCACCGACGGTGCCGGCGGCGACCTGGGAGTACGCGGTGTCGGGCGCCGAGGAGACCTGGCACGACGGCGGACGGCCGGAGCCTGAGCCGGAGCTGGAGTCGGCGGCGGGACCGTCGACGGAGCTGGTCCCGGCCGGTGTCGCGCACGCCGAGCGCACCGATGGCATCGAGGGCGTCGAGGATGTGCAGGGCGTGCCGGCCGCGCCGCAGGGGCGGGCGGCGCGGCGGCGTCAGATGGCCCGCTGGAAAAAGAACCAGCGCCGGGCCGTGGTCGCGACCGCGGTGGCGCTGGTCGGCGGCGGTCTGACTGTGATGGGCATGGACCGGCAGTCCACCGATCGGACACAGGCGGCCACCGCTCCGGACGCCGAGGGCCTGGGCGCCGTCGAGGAACAGGGTTCGCAGAGCGGCCGGACACCGGACACGCGCCCCGACGAGACCCGGCGCTCCCCGGACACCTCGCGGGGCCACGCGCGCGGCGGCTCCTCGTACGACGGTTCCGGCGCGCAGCAGCGGAACACCGGTGGCGACACGGGCAACGCACCGCGTACGGCCACGACGCCCCCGTCGGGCCAGCGGGCGCAGACGGGCTCCTCGTCGCACGGCGGGTCGAGCGCGGACGGCTCCACCGAGACCCCGTCGGGCGGGGCGACCACGCCCCCGGCCGGCGACGACTCCGCGGGTTCCGGCGCCGGTTCGGGCGCGGACACGGGCACGGGTTCCGGGTCGGGTTCGGGGAACGACTCCGGCGCGGGAACGGGGACCGGCTCGGACTCGGGTACGGGCTCGGGGTCCGGCTCCGGCTCCGGCTCCGGCTCTGACACGGGCTCGTCCGGCGGCTCGGGCTCCTCGGACTCGGACGCGACCTCGCCCTCGGGCCTGTGTCTGCTCGGCGGAATCGTGTGCGTCAGCTGACAGCACCCGTGTGACGTCGCGGACCGGCGGCCGGCCCTCGCACCGAGGACCGGCCGCCGGTCTGTGCGTCCGTCTCCCGTCGTCGGCGTCAGCGGTCGCCGGCCATCGGACGTGGCCAGGAACGTCCGCTGACGCGTTCGACGTCGGTGTTGAACTGCCGTAGGTCGGCGATGAATCGCTCGCGCCGCTCGGCGGGCCAGTCGGCGATGACCCCGCTGATGCCGTCGACGAACACCTCGCGCTGCTCGGCGAGGCGCGCCAGGCCCTCGTCGGTGATCCGGAACTTGCGGGCCACTCCCCCGTCGGGGTCGAGGGTCCGCTCCACCAGACCGTCGCGCAGCAGCGCCGAGGTCTGCCGGGTGAACGTGGACGGGGCGAAGCCGAACGCGTCCACGAAGTCCGGGATGGACATGGGCCCCTGGGCCTCCAGTCTGCTGAGCAGGACGTAGGCGCTGCGGTCCAGGGCACCGCCGCCACGGACGCCGCGGGGCGCCGACGTCTCGCGGTTGCGCGTGAGGATCAGCAGCTCCCGCTCGATGCGCTCCCCCGCCTCACGGGCATCCACACCGGTCTCCTTCTGCCTGCCTGGCCTCCATGACCCCGCTCACCCTACGTCGAAATTGCGCCATGCAGGGAGAGTGCATGATGCACCATTGATGCATCATGCACAGCGCGAGTAGCGTGCCTTGCGATCTCCACTCCGCCCCCACACGAGGAGACGTCGAGATGAGCAAGGTCGAGACGGGCGAGAACGCCCACCGGGACGACGAACGCACACGCCGCGAGCCGCACGACGCCCACCGGCCACACGACGCACAAGGGCCGGACGAGGAGGTCGTACGGCTGCCGATGGTGAGCCCGGGGCCGCTGGACCCGCCCGCCGCGTGGGAACGGCTGCGGGAGCGGTGCCCGGTGGCGACCGTCGAACTGCCGAGCGGTGACCGGGCGATGTTCCTGAGCCGGTACGCCGATGTGCGGGCGATGCTGTCCGACCCCCGTTTCGCGCGGCCGGCCGCCGGGGACGACAGCGCGCGACTCTCGGCCGACGGGGCGGGCGGTGTCGCGGCCGACGCCGACCCGGAGTACGAGCTGGCCATCCCGGAGAACGGCGAACCCCATCAGCGCTGGCGGCGCCAGGTGGGCCGGTACTTCACCGCGAAGCGGATGGCCGCGCTGCGCCCCCGAATGACGAGGATCGCCGAGTCGCTGTTGGACGAGATGGTGGAGCGGGGCCGGCCCGCCGACCTGAAGGCGGCGCTGGGGTTCCCGCTGCCGGTGTACGTCATCTGCGACCTGCTCGGCGCGCCGGCCGAGGAGCGGGACCGCTTCTCCCACTGGTCGGACGCGTTCCTGAACGTCAGCCGTTTCACGCAGGAGGAGACACGGGCGGCGTTCGGCGAGTTCGCCGCGTACATGCGCGACCTGATCGCCGCCAAGCGGGCCGAGCCGGGCGAGGACCTGCTCAGCATGCTGATCGTGGAGGGCGCGGCCCTGCCGGAGGAGGAGCGGCTGACGGACGCCGAACTGCTCGCCACCGGCATGGGGTTGCTGGTCGCGGGCCATGAGACCACGGCCAACATGATCGGCAAGATGGTGGCACTGCTGCTGTCGGACCGCGCCCGCTGGGACCAACTGCTCCGGGACCCGTCGCTGATCCGTACGGCGGTGGAGGAGGTGCTGCGCTTCGACGCGAACCTGGGCGGCTTCGGCATCCGGCGCCATCTGAGCGAGGACCTCGACCTCGACGGGAAGATGGTGCCGCGCGGCACCA
>NZ_LIQX01000684.1 GCF_001418475.1 Streptomyces ossamyceticus
GGTCGGTGTGGGCGCCGGATGACCGCGAGACCGGAGAGCGGGATCGGGTAAGGGCGGCGCGGGCGGGCGGAGAAGAAGGGCGGACGCCGGGCGACGGAGGCGGCCGCCGGCCCGCGGGAGGCTGGTTACCGCCTGCCATGCCCCGCCCCCGGTGTCAGCCGCCGGTCAGCGGTCCCGTACTCGCGCGGACCGTCAGCTCGGGGGCGAGGAGCACCACCTCGTCCGTCTCCCGCCCGTCGAGCTTGGCGACGAGCTGCTCCACGGCCCGCCGCCCCATCTCCTGGGCGGGGATGGCGACCGAGGTCAGCCGTACCGACGCCTGCACGGCGACCTGCTCGGGGCAGACGGCGATCACCGAGACGTCCTCGGGCACCGCCCGGCCCTGCTGGCGCAGCAGCGCGAGCAGCGGCTCGACCGCGGACTCGTTCTGCACGACGAACCCGGTGGTGCCCGGCCGTTCGTCGAAGATCCGGGCCAGCGTCGCGGCCATCGCGTCGTAGCCGCCCTCGCAGGGCCGGTGCAGCACCCGCAGCCCCAGCTCCCGCGCCCGCGACCGCAGTCCGTCGAGGGTGCGCTCGGCGAAGCCGGTGTGCCGCTCGTACACCGCGGGGGCCTCGCCGATGACGGCGACCTCGCGATGGCCGAGCATCGCCAGGTGCTCCACGCACAGCGCGCCGGTCGCCCCGAAGTCGAGGTCGACGCAGGTCAGGCCGCTGGTGTCGGCCGGCAGTCCGATGAGCACGGACGGCTGGTCGGTGTCGCGCAGCAGCGGCAGGCGTTCGTCGTCCAGCTCGACGTCCATCAGGATCATCGCGTCGGCGAGCCCGCTGCCGGTGACCCGGCGCACCGCGTCGGGGCCCTCCTCGCCGGTGAGCAGCAGCACGTCGTAGCCGTGGATCCGGGCCGTGGTCGCCACCGCGATGGCGATCTCCATCATCACGGGCACGTACATGTCGGTCCGCAGCGGGACCATCAGCGCGATGATGTTGGACTTGCTGCTCGCCAGGGCACGCGCCCCGGCGTTCGGGTGGTAGCCCAGCTCCTGGATGCTCCGTTCGACCCGCTGGCGGGTGCCGGCGGAGATGGACCGCTTGCCGCTGAGGACATAGCTCACCGTGCTCGCCGAGACTCCGGCGTGCTGGGCGACCTCGGCGAGGGTGACCATCCAGCTCTCCAAGCGTGTTTAAGCGCTTCGACTGCGCATTGGTTCCGTACAGGGTGATGTGAGGGTGGCTCGACAGTAGCTCGGCGGTGAGTGCGTGTCCATAGGTTGTCGAAGCGCTTCGATAGCGACCCGGGAACCTAGGCACGGTGGGGGAGGGTGTCGTACGGCGGCCGCGGATTCGTGGGGGCTTGGCGCGCGGTTCCCCGCGCCCCTTTCGGGCGCCCGCTGCTTCGAGAGGCGCAGCGTGTCCCAGCTTAGGGCCGGGGGACGGCTTTCGGCCGTGGGTGGCGAGGAGTGGCCGGTCCGGGGGTGAAGCGGTACTCGGCCATCGGCGGCCGAACGTGGACGCGAGGGGTGGCGGGGGGCGTCCGGATCGGGTACCAACGATCGAGTAGCACCCATCGGTAACCAATCAGGTACTCATCCGGTACAAGATCCCGATTCGCGGCGAGGTGACCCTCATGTCCGCACCACCCCTGAAGAAACCCGTCGTCACCGAACGCGAGGCCCGCCAGGTGGCGGAGGCCGCCCGCGAGCGGGACTGGCGCAAGCCCAGCTTCGCCAAGGAACTGTTCCTGGGCCGGTTCCGCCTCGACCTCATCCACCCCCACCCCCTGCCCACCGACGAGGCCGTCCGGCGCGGTGAGCAGTTCCTGACCAAGCTCCGCGCGTTCTGCGAGACGAAGGTCGACGGCGCCCTCATCGAGCGCGAGGCCCGGATCCCCGACGAGGTGATCAACGACCTCAAGGAACTCGGCGCCCTGGGCATGAAGATCGACCCCAAGTACGGCGGTCTCGGCCTCACCCAGGTGTACTACAACAAGGCGCTGGCCCTGGTCGGCTCGGCCAGCCCGGCGATCGGCGTGCTGCTCTCCGCGCATCAGTCGATCGGCGTACCGCAGCCACTGAAGCTGTTCGGCACCCCCGAGCAGAAGCAGAAGTTCCTGCCGCGCTGCGCCCGCACCGACATCAGCGCCTTCCTCCTCACCGAGCCCGACGTCGGCTCGGACCCGGCCCGGCTGGCGACGACCGCGGTACCCGACGGGGACGACTACGTCCTCGACGGCGTGAAGCTCTGGACGACGAACGGTGTGGTCGCCGACCTCCTCGTCGTCATGGCGCGGGTGCCGAAGTCCGACGGCCACAAGGGCGGCATCACCGCCTTCGTCGTCGAGACGGACACGCCCGGCGTCACCGTCGAGAACCGCAACGCCTTCATGGGCCTGCGCGGCATCGAGAACGGCGTCACCCGCTTCCACCAGGTCCGGGTCCCGGCGGCGAACCGCATCGGCCCGGAGGGCGCGGGGCTGAAGATCGCGCTGACCACCCTCAACACCGGCCGGCTCTCCCTGCCCGCGTCCTGTGTGGCGGCCGGCAAGTGGTGTCTGAAGATCGCCCGTGAATGGTCGGAGGCCCGTGAGCAGTGGGGCAAGCCGATCGCCCACCACGAGGCCGTCGGCGCCAAGATCAGCTTCATCGCGGCCACCACCTTCGCCCTGGAAGCGGTGCTCGACCTCTCCTCGCAGATGGCCGACGAGGACCGCAACGACATCCGGATCGAGGGCGCCCTCGCCAAGCTCTTCGCCTCCGAGATGGGCTGGCGCATCGCCGACGAGCTGGTCCAGATCCGCGGCGGCCGGGGCTTCGAGACCGCCGAGTCCCTGCGGGCGCGCGGCGAACGGGCCGTGCCTGCCGAGCAGATGCTCCGCGACCTGCGGATCAACCGCATCTTCGAGGGCTCCACGGAGATCATGCACCTGCTGATCGCCCGTGAGGCCGTCGACGCCCACCTGTCCGTGGCCGGAGACCTCATCGACCCCGAGAAGTCCCTCTCCGACAAGGCCAGGGCCGGCGCGAACGCGGGCGTCTTCTACGCCAAGTGGCTGCCCAAGCTGGTCACGGGCACCGGCCAACTCCCGCGCGCCTACGCGGAGTTCCATCCGGCGGGCCACCCAGACCTCTCGGCCCACCTGCGCTACGTCGAGCGCTCCGCCCGCAAGCTGGCCCGCTCCACCTTCTACGCCATGTCCCGCTGGCAGGGCCGGATGGAGAGCAAGCAGGGCTTCCTGGGCCGGATCGTCGACATCGGCGCCGAGCTGTTCGCGATGAGCGCGGCCTGCGTCCGCGCCGAGCTGCTGCGCACCACGGAGGGGCACGGCCGCGAGGCGTACCAGCTCGCCGACGTCTTCTGCCGACAGTCCCGCCTCCGCGTCGAGGAACTCTTCGGCCGGCTGTGGAGCAACACCGACGACGTCGACCGCAAGGTGGTCAAGGGCGTGCTCGGCGGCGCGTACGAGTGGCTGGAGCAGGGTGTGATCGACCCCTCCGGCGAGGGCCCGTGGATCGCGGACGCGACACCGGGCGCGAGCGAGAAGGAGAACGTCCACCGCCCCATTCGCTGACGCCCCCATTCGCTGACCGCCGCCCGCTTCGCATGTGCCGCCCGTTCGCCGACCGCCGCGCACGGAACGCACCGTCGCCCCGCTCCGCCGTCCCGCTGCTTGCCGCGCTCACCCCACGAGCCGACAATCGAAAGGACGGCGGACGCGGCGACAGCGCCGAGGTGATGCTGCGATGTCCGAACTCGGCATGAACTCCCTCACCCACAAGATCATGCGCGCCGGCGAGGGCCGGATACTGCGCAGGCTGCACAGGATCGCCGACGAGGTCGCCTCGGTCGAGGAGGATTTCGCGGCCCTGGACGACACCGACCTGCGTGCCCTCACCGACGAGTACCGGCAGCGGCTGGCCGACGGCGAGACCCTCGACGACCTGCTGCCGGAGACCTTCGCCACCATGCGGGAGGCCGCCCGCCGCACCCTCGGCATGCGCCCCTTCGACGTCCAGGTGATGGGCGGCGCGGCCCTCCATCTCGGCAATGTCGCCGAAATGCAGACGGGCGAGGGAAAGACTTTGGTGGCCACCCTTCCCGTCTATCTGAACGCCCTCACCGGACAAGGCGTCCACGTCGTCACCGTCAACGACTACCTCGCCCGCCGGGACGCCGAATGGATGGGAAAGGCGTATGAATTCCTCGGGCTGACCGTCGGCGTCGTCCGCGCCGAATCGACCCCGGACGAACGCCGGGCGGCGTACGCCTGCGATGTCACCTACGGCACGAACACGGAATTCGGCTTCGACTATCTCCGCGACAACATGGCCTGGTCGCGAGCCGAGCTCGTGCAGCGAGGCCATCACTTCGCGATCGTCGACGAGGCCGACTCCATCCTCATCGACGAGGCCCGCACCCCGTTGATCATCTCGGGTCCGGCCGACCCGGCCACGCACTGGTACGAGGCCTTCGCGACTCTCGTGGACCCGATGAAGGGCGTCGAGATCCAGGAGGAACGCTTCACCCGCCCCGCCGACAAGGACCGGCTGGAGCAGCTGCGCGCAAGCCACCACTACGAGTACGACCCGCGCAAGCACACCGTCGCGATCCTCGACCCCGGTGTCGAGTACGTCCAGGACCAGCTGGGCATCGACAGCCTCTACGAGTCCGACCACACCCCCCTCATCGGGCACCTCAACAACGCGCTCAAGGCCAAGGAACTGTTCCGGAGGGACCAGGAGTACGTGGTCATCGACGGGGAGGTCCTGATCGTCGACGAGCACACCGGCCGCCTGCTTCCCGGCCGCCGCTACAACGAGGGCCTCCACCAGGCGATCGAGGCCAAGGAGGGGGTGTCGGTCAACGCCGAGAACCAGACCCTCGCCACCATCACCCTGCAGAACTTCTTCCGCCTCTACGACAAGCTCTCCGGCATGACCGGCACGGCGATGACGGAGGCCGCCGAGTTCCACCAGATCTACGAGCTGGGGGTCGTCCCCGTCCCCACCAACCGGCCCATGATCCGCGAGGACCGGCCGGACCTGATCTACCGGACCACCGACGCCAAGTTCGCGGCGGTCGTCGACGACATCGCGGAGCGCCACGCCAGGGGCCAGCCGGTGCTGGTCGGCACCACCACGGTCGAGGTCTCCGAGGCGCTCTCCGCCCGCCTGCGCGCCCGCCGCGTCCCGCACCAGGTCCTCAACGCCAAGAACCACCGCCTGGAGGCCATGATCGTCGCCCAGGCCGGGCGCAGGGGAGCGGTGACGGTCGCCACCAACATGGCGGGCCGGGGCACCGACATCATGCTCGGCGGCAACCCGGAGGCCCTGGCCCGGGCCGCGCTGCCCGACGACGCGGACGACGAGGAACGCCGGGCGGTCCTCGACCGGATCACCGCCCAGGTGGAGGCCGAGCACACCGAGGTCACCGCACTCGGCGGCCTCTACGTCCTCGGCACCGAACGCCACGACGCCCGCCGCGTCGACCACCAGCTGCGCGGTCGCTCCGGCCGCCAGGGCGATCCGGGGGAGTCCCGCTTCTACCTCTCCCTCCAGGACGATCTGATGCGGCTGTTCCAGGCCCAGCTCGTCGAGCGCGTCATGGCCGCGACGAACGTGCCCGAGGACGTCCCCATCGAGAACAGGATCGTCACCCGTGCCGTCGCCTCCGCCCAGGCCCAGCTGGAGCGCCAGCACTTCGAGTCCCGCAAGGACGTCCTGAAGTTCGACGAGGTCCTCAACCGCCAGCGCCGGCTGATCTACGCCCAGCGCCGTCGCGTCCTGGAGGGCGAGGACCTGCGTGGCCAGCTCCTCCGCTTCATGGACGACACCGTCGAGGCGTACGTCGCCGCCGAGACCGCCGAGGGGTACCCGGAGGAATGGGACCTGGACGCCCTGTGGCGGGCGCTCGGGCAGCTCTACCCGGTGGGGCTCACGATCGAGGACCTGGAGCGGGAGCACGGCGGCCGTGCGAACCTCACCGCCGGGGACCTGATGGCGGCTCTCACGGACGACATCCGCACCCACTACGCCGAGCGCGAGGCGGAGTTGGGCGAGGGGACCCTGCGCGAGCTGGAACGCCGGGTGGTGCTGTCCGTCCTGGACCGCACCTGGCGCGAGCACCTGTACGAGATGGACTACCTCCGCGACGGCATCGGCCTGCGCTGGACCCTGGGCCGCGAGCCCATCGTCGAGTACGAGCGCGAGGGCTTCGACATGTTCGTCGCCATGACCGACGCGATCAAGGAGGAGTCCGTCGGCTACGTCTTCCACCTCGACACCGCGTCCACCGGCCTCGCCCCTTCCCGCGACAAGGACGCCCTCCACTTCACGGCCCCGACCGTCGACACGGCGGAGGGCGTGGTGGAGGGCGCCCGGCGGGGCTAGAGGTTGCTCAGCAGTACTTGTCGCTGGCGTCGCGCGTCGTCCACGAGCACGAGTCGACCTTGGTCCCGCTCGCCCGCAGCAGCGTCGCGGTGTCGCTGGTGTTGTTCCAGACGTAGGCCCTGCGGTTCTGGTACTTGGTCGCGCTGGTGTCGGTGCCCGAGCCGGTGCGGACCTTGATGTACTTGCCCGCCCCGATCTTGACGTTCGGGAACGTGTACTTGTGGTTGTCGGGGTCCTTCAGCACCCAGCCCTTCAGCGAGACGGCCGACCCGCCGGTGTTCCTGATCTGCACCCATTCGCCGTTGAGGCTCGTGTTGGTCCGGGTGTCCTTGCCGGGGCTGTCGAAGTACACGCGGTGGATGGTGACGCCCCCCGCCGCCTCCGCCGGGCTGCTCAGCACCGTGCCGGTGAGTGCCACGGCTCCGGCGAGCGCGGGCAGGGCGGCGCGAATGCGCTTGCGCATGGATTCCCCCCAGGGTCCTCGTACACGATCGCCGTCGTCATCCAGCGACGCAGCGATCGGCTGATACGACTTTCGGATCAGCTGGGAAGAAGTCATATCACCCTGTCTTCACACCTGCTTCACAAATGGAGAAAACGCATCGTCGACGGCACACCACCCGAAGTGGGTCAACAGGGGGCCGCGCGGTCCTGCCGGACACCGGATGCGGCAACAATGGGGGGATGAGTGACAGTCCCGCCCCTCTCGCCGATCCCCATCTCGTCTTCGATCCCGTGGACGGGGTCCGGGATGTGGTGATCCTGGGTTCGACCGGCTCGATCGGCACCCAGGCCATCGACCTCGTCCTGCGCAACCCGGACCGCTTCCGGGTCACCGGGCTCTCCGCCGCCGGAGGGAGGGTGGAACTGCTGGCCGAGCAGGCGCACCGGCTGCGGGTGCGGACCGTCGCCGTCGCCCGCGAGGACACCGTTCCCGCGCTGCGCGAGGCCCTGACCGCCGCGTACGGCACCGGCGAGCCGCTCCCCGAGATCCTCGCTGGCCCCGGCGCCGCCGCCGAGCTCGCCGTCTCCGACTGTCACACGGTGCTCAACGGCATCACCGGCTCCATCGGCCTCGCGCCCACCCTCGCCGCCCTGGAGGCGGGCCGCACCCTCGCGCTCGCCAACAAGGAGTCGCTCATCGTGGGCGGCCCGCTGGTGAAGGCCGTGGCCAAGCCCGGCCAGATCATCCCGGTCGACTCCGAGCACGCAGCCCTTTTCCAGGCCCTCGCCTGCGGCACCCGCGCCGATGTGCGCAAGCTGGTCGTCACCGCCTCCGGCGGCCCGTTCCGAGGCCGTACCAAGGCGGAACTCGCGGACGTCACCCCCGCCGACGCCCTCGCGCACCCCACCTGGGCCATGGGCCCGGTCATCACGGTCAACTCCGCGACCCTCGTCAACAAGGGCCTGGAAGTCATCGAGGCGCACCTCCTCTACGACATTCCCTTCGATCGCATTGAGGTCGTCGTCCACCCCCAGTCGTATGTCCACTCGATGGTTGAGTTCACGGACGGATCGACAATGGCGCAGGCCACGCCCCCGGACATGCGCGGCCCCATCGCCATCGGCCTCGGCTGGCCGCAGCGCGTCCCGGGTGCCGCGCCCGCCTTCGACTGGACCAAGGCGTCCACCTGGGAGTTCTTCCCCCTCGACGACGACGCGTTCCCCTCGGTCGGCCTCGCCCGGCACGTGGGCCGGCTCGCGGGCACGGCCCCGGCGGTGTTCAATGCCGCCAACGAGGAGTGCGTGGACGCGTTCCTGCACGGCGGGCTCCGGTTCGGCGCGATCATGGAGACGGTGACCCGGGTCGTCGAGGAGCACGGCACCCCCGCCACGGGAACTTCCCTGACCGTGGCGGACGTCCTCGAAGCGGAGACCTGGGCGCGCGCCCGCGCCCGTGAACTGACCGGTTCCCCAGGCAAACCCACCGAGCGGACGACCGCGGAGGCCCGTGCATGACGACCCTGATGTTCATCCTCGGCATAGTGGTCTTCGTGATCGGCCTGGCCTTCTCGATCGCCTGGCACGAGCTGGGCCACTTCTCGACGGCCAAGATGTTCGGCATCCGCGTGCCCCAGTTCATGGTGGGCTTCGGCCCGACCATCTGGTCGCGCAGGAAGGGCGAGACGGAGTACGGCGTCAAGGCGATCCCGCTCGGCGGCTACATCCGCATGATCGGCATGATCCCGCCCGGCGACGACGGCCGCATCGAGAGCCGCTCGACCTCCCCGTGGCGCGGGATGATCGAGGACGCCCGCGAGGCGTCCTTCGAGGAGCTGAAGCCCGGCGACGAGGAGCGCCTCTTCTACACGCGCAAGCCGTGGAAGCGCGTCATCGTGATGTTCGCCGGCCCCTTCATGAACCTGATCCTCGCCGTCGTGATCTTCGTCGGCGTGATGATGAGCTTCGGCGCCAAGACCCAGACGACCACGGTCAGCAAGGTCTCCGACTGCGTCATCTCCGCCAGCGAGAACCGCACCAAGTGCAAGGACGGCGACAAGGAGGCCCCCGCCAAGGCCGCCGGCCTCCAGCCCGGAGACAAGATCGTCGCGTTCGACGGCGCCCCCGTCACCGACTGGTCGGCCCTCCAGACCGACATCCGCGACAACCCCGGCAAGAAGGTCGTCCTCACCGTCGAGCGCGACGGCAAGCAGGTCGACATCACCCCCACCCTCATCAAGAACGACGTCGCCCAGACCGACGGCCAGGGCGGCTACGTCGAGGACAAGTTCGTCTCCGCCGGCTGGCTCGGCTTCACCCCCGCCTTCGACATCGTCCCGCTCTCCTTCGGCCAGTCCGTGGACCGCATGGGCGACATGATGGAGAACGGCGTCGAGTCCCTGATCTCCCTGCCCGCCAAGATCCCCGCCCTGTGGGACGCCACCTTCGGCGACGGCGAGCGCGCGGCGGACTCGCCCATGGGCGTGGTCGGCGCAGCCCGCGTCGGCGGTGAGATCTTCACCATGGACATCCCCGCCACCCAGCAGCTCGCCAGCTTCCTCATCCTGCTGGCCGGCTTCAACCTCTCCCTCTTCCTGTTCAACATGCTCCCGCTCCTCCCGCTCGACGGCGGGCACATCGCGGGCGCCCTGTGGGAGTCGGTGCGCCGGAACACGGCCAAGGTGCTCCGCCGGCCCGACCCTGGCCCCTTCGACGTGGCGAAGCTGATGCCCGTCGCGTACGTCGTGGCCGGCGTGTTCATCTGCTTCACGCTGCTGGTCCTCATCGCGGACCTCGTGAACCCGGTGCGCATCTCCTAGACACCCAGCGTTCACGGCGGCCGGGCACCCTGGGGTGCCCGGCCGCTTCGCTGCCCCGCCCAGAGCCTTCCCTTACGGGTGGGTTTACGGCCCGTGATGTGCCGGGGCCCAGGGCCGTGCCGTAATCTCGAAGCCTGGAGCCCGCCTGTTCCGGGACCCGATCCTGATCCACAACTTGGGGTTGCACAGCAGATGACTGCGATTTCTCTCGGCATGCCGTCCGTTCCGACCAAGCTCGCCGAGCGCCGCAAGAGCCGGCAGATCCAGGTCGGGTCCGTGGCGGTCGGCGGGGACGCACCGGTGTCGGTCCAGTCCATGACGACCACGCGTACGTCCGACATCGGCGCCACGCTCCAGCAGATCGCCGAGCTGACGGCCTCCGGCTGCCAGATCGTCCGGGTCGCCTGCCCGACGCAGGACGACGCCGACGCCCTGCCCGTCATCGCGAGGAAGTCGCAGATCCCGGTCATCGCCGACATCCACTTCCAGCCGAAGTACGTGTTCGCCGCGATCGAGGCCGGCTGCGCCGCCGTCCGCGTCAACCCCGGCAACATCAAGCAGTTCGACGACAAGGTCAAGGAGATCGCCCAGGCGGCGAACGACCACGGCACCCCGATCCGCATCGGTGTCAACGCCGGCTCCCTCGACCGCCGTCTCCTGCAGAAGTACGGCAAGGCCACCCCCGAGGCCCTGGTCGAGTCGGCCCTGTGGGAGGCCTCGCTCTTCGAGGAGCACGGCTTCCGCGACATCAAGATCTCGGTCAAGCACAACGACCCGGTCGTCATGGTCAACGCCTACCGTCAGCTCGCCGCCCAGTGCGACTACCCCCTCCACCTCGGCGTCACCGAGGCGGGCCCCGCCTTCCAGGGCACGATCAAGTCCGCCGTGGCCTTCGGCGCGCTCCTCTCCGAGGGCATCGGCGACACCATCCGCGTCTCCCTCTCCGCGCCCCCGGTGGAGGAGGTCAAGGTCGGCAACCAAATCCTGGAGTCCCTCAACCTCAAGCAGCGCGGCCTGGAGATCGTCTCCTGCCCCTCCTGTGGCCGCGCCCAGGTCGACGTCTACAAGCTTGCCGAAGAGGTCACCGCCGGTCTCACCGGCATGGAGGTCCCCCTCCGCGTCGCCGTCATGGGCTGCGTCGTCAACGGCCCCGGCGAGGCCCGCGAGGCCGACCTCGGCGTCGCCTCCGGCAACGGCAAGGGCCAGATCTTCGTCAAGGGCGAGGTCATCAAGACCGTCCCCGAGTCCAAGATCGTCGAGACCCTCATCGAAGAGGCCATGAAGATCGCCGAGGAGATGGAGAAGTCCGGCGTCACCTCGGGCGAGCCGACGGTGGCGGTGGCAGGCTGAGCACGCCCCACAACGCCCCGGGGCACCGCAGGCGCCCCTCAAGGGGCGCGGGGAACTGCGCACCAAGCCACGACGGGCCCGCACCCGCCAGACCACAGGTGTTCCCGGGTCGTTGGGCGCCGGGCCGGGGCACCGGTCAGCCGCAGATCCCTTCGGGGGCCGCAGGCCCCTTGAGGGGCGCGGGGAACTGCGCGCCAAGCCACGACGGACCCGCACTCGCCGGAGCGCAGGTGTTCCCGGGTCGTTGGGCGCCCGGCCGGGGCACCGGTCAGCCGCAGATCCCTTCGGGGGCCGCAGGCCCCTTGAGGGGCGCGGGGAACTGCGCGACGAGCCACGACGGACCCGCACCCGCCGGAGCACAGGTACTCCGAGGCCCTTGGGCGCCCGGCCCGTGGCGCAGCCACAGGGCGCCCGGCCACAGCCCCGCAGGGTATCGTGCGGAAATCAGCGCAGACCAAGGGTGAGGCCCCCGCACGTGTTGACCCAGACCACCACCCGGGTCCTCGAACCGAGTGACCTGGACGCCGCACTCGCCGTCCTCGACCGCGAGCCCGTCGCGAACGCCTTCGTGACCTCCCGCGTCCAGGTCGCCGGCCTGGACCCCTGGCGGCTCGGCGGCGAGATGTGGGGCTGGTACGAGGACGGCGCCCTCACCTCCCTCTGCTACGCCGGCGCCAACCTCGTCCCCATCTGCGCCACCCCCCGAGCCGTCCGCGCCTTCGCCGACCGCGCCCGCCGGGCCGGCCGCCGCTGCTCCTCGCTCGTCGGCCCCGCCGAACCCACCGCCCAGCTCTGGCGCCTGCTGGAGCCCAGTTGGGGCCCCGCCCGCGAGGTCCGCGCGCACCAGCCGCTGATGGTCACCGACCGGCTGCCCGACCCCGCCGAGGTCGCCCCCGACCCGTACGTCCGCCGGATCCGCAAGGACGAGATGGAAACGATCATGCCGGCGTGCGTGGCGATGTTCACCGAGGAGGTCGGCGTCTCCCCGATGGCCGGGGACGGCGGCCTCCTCTACCAGGCCCGCGTCGCCGAACTCGTCGGCTCCGGCCGCTCCTTCGCCCGCCTCGACGCCGACGGCCGCGTGGTCTTCAAGGCCGAGATCGGCGCCGCCACCCCCCAGGCCTGCCAGATCCAGGGCGTCTGGGTGGCCCCCGAGTACCGCGGCCGGGGCCTGGCAGGGCCCGGCATGGCGGCGGTCCTGCGCTACGCCCTCGCCGATGTGGCCCCTCTGGTCAGCCTCTACGTCAACGACTTCAACACGGCCGCGCGGCGAACCTACCGCAGGGTGGGCTTCCAGGAGGTCGGCGAGTTCATGAGCGTCCTCTTCTGACGAAGACCGACGCACCCCGTCCCGGACACACGCAACCGCGGGGCCGGCCACATCCGACCCGCACCCCGCGCACCACCCGAACCCCCCTGTAGCATCCGCAACATGAGCCTCGTCATCGGCCCCCTGGACCTCCCCGCCCACGTAGACGAGGCCCTGGCCGTCCAAGCCGTGGCGTTCGGCCTCGGCCCCGACGAGGTGGCCGTACGCCGCCAGATCGTCCTGCGCCACATGACCTACCGCGGAGCGAGGGCACTCGGCGCCACGGCCGGCGGCCGTCTCGTCGGGTTCGTCTACGGCATGCCCAACGACCGCACCCACTGGTGGTCCACCGTCGTGGAGCCCTACCTCCGCGCCCGCGGCCACGAGGACTGGCTGGACGGCTCCTTCGTGATCACCGAGCTGCACGTCCACCCCGCCTACCAGAACCGCGGCGTAGGCCGTTCCCTGATCACCACCATCACCGACAGCGCGACCGAGCCCCGCTCGATCCTCTCCGCGATCGACATCGAGAGCCCCGCCCGGGGCCTGTACCGCTCCCTCGGCTACGAGGACCTCGCCCGCCAGGTCCTCTTCCCGAGTGCCCCCAGGCCGTACGCCGTCATGGGCGCCCCCCTGCCCCTGCGCCGCAGGTAGCCGCCCTTCCGCCCCCGAC
>NZ_LIQX01000685.1 GCF_001418475.1 Streptomyces ossamyceticus
CCACTGCGTGTGCCCGGCCGGTGGCCGCAGCACGTCCCGGTCGTCGGTGGCCCGTACCAGCCACCGGCCGGGCACACGCAGTGGCGGCTCGACATCACCGAACCCGGATCCTTCGGGAACCTCGCCCTCGTGCCCGACGAGGAGGGCACCGCCGAACTCGCCGCGGGGCAGGTACGGGTGGCCGTCCGGGCGGCGGGGCTGAACTTCCGCGACACCCTCATCGCGCTCGGCATGTATCCGGACCGGGCCAGGCTCGGCAGCGAGGGGTGCGGCGTGGTCACCGAGGTCGGCCCCCATGTCACCGCGTACGCGCCCGGCGACCGGGTGATGGGCACCCTCGACACCGCCTTCGCGCCGCTGTCCGTCGCCGACGCCCGCCTCCTCGCCCCGGTGCCCGACGGATGGACCGACACCGACGGCGCCTCGGCCACGGTCGCCTTCCTGACCGCGTACTACGGCCTGGTCGACCTCGGCGGGCTGAGTGCCGGCCGGCGCGTCCTGATCCACGCCGGCGCCGGCGGAGTGGGGACCGCCGCCGTCCAACTCGCCCGCCACCTGGGGGCCGAGGTGTACGCGACCGCCTCCCGGCCCAAGTGGGACGCGCTGCGCGCGGCCGGCCTCGACGCCGCGCACATCGCGGACTCCCGCACCCTCGGCTTCCGCGACACGTTCCTCGCCGCCACCGACGGCCACGGCATGGACGTCGTCCTCAACTGTCTCGCCGGCGAGTTCACCGACGCCTCCCTCGAACTGCTGCCGCACGGTGGACGGTTCGTCGAGATGGGCAAGACCGACCTGCGGGACCCGAAGACCGTCGCCGCCGCCTTCCCCGGCGTCGGGTACCGGCCCTTCGACCTGGCCGAAGCAGGACCGGAGCGCATCCAGGAGATCCTGCGGGAGCTGGGCGCACTCTTCGCCGACGGCACGCTCACCCCGCCCCCGGCGACCGCGTGGGACATGCACCGGGCCCCCGGCGCGTTCCGGGCGCTGGCCCGGGCGAACCTCGTCGGCAAGGCCGTCCTCACACTGCCGTCCGCCGGGTTCGCGGCGGACGAGACCGTACTGGTCACCGGCGGCACCGGCACCCTCGGCGCCCTTGTCGCCCGGCGGCTCGTCACCCACCACGCGGCGCGGCGGCTGCTCCTGCTGTCCCGCGGCGGCCCCGAGCCGGACGGGGCGCGGACGCTGCGCGCCGACCTGGCCGCGCGGGGAGCGGACGTCGAGGTCGTGGCCGGCGACATCGGGGACCCCGGCACGGCGACCATGCTCCATGAACTCCTCGTACGCCGAGGGACACGGCTCGGCGGCATCGTGCACTGCGCGGGAACCACCGACGACGGCGCCCTCGGCTCCCTGACCGAGGAACGCGTCGAGCGCGTGCTCCGGCCCAAGACGCACGGCGCCTGGAACCTGCACCGGCTCACCGAACTCCACCCCGAAGTGCGGCAGTTGCTGCTGTTCTCCTCGGCCGCCGCCACGGTCGGATCACCCGGCCAGGCCAACTACGCCGCCGCCAACGCCTTCCTCGACGCCCTGGCGCACCGGCGCGCCGCACAGGGACTGCCCGCCGTCTCCATCGGCTGGGGCCTGTGGGAGCAGGCCAGCGCGCTCACCGCCCATCTCGACGCCACCGACCACCGGCGGCTGCGCTCCAGCGGCTTCCGGGCCCTGACCACCGACGAGGCACTCGCCCTGTTCGACGAGGTGCTGCTCGGCAGGACCCGGGGCCCCGTCGTCGTGGCCGCCCCGGTGGACGGCGCCGCCCTGCGGAACCGGAACGCGCGCGAACCGCTCCCCCCGTTCTTCCAGACCCTCCTCGGCCCGGCCGGCGCCCGCACACGACGCCGGGCGGCCGGGGAGACGCACGAACCGGGCGCGGTGCTCCGCAGTCGACTGGTGGCCATGCCCGAGGAACGCCGCAGAAGCACCCTCCTCCAACTGGTGCGCGGCGAGGTCGCCGCCGTGCTCGGGCACGCCGACGCGGGGCTGGTGGACACAGAGCGGTCCTTCCGCGAGATGGGATTCGACTCCCTCACCGCCGTCGAACTGCGCAACCGGCTCAACGCCGCCACCGGACTACGACTTCCGGCCACCCTGGTCTTCGACCATCCACGCCTGGACGCGCTCGCCGCCCATGTGTCGGAGCGGTTCGGCCCCGCCGCAACCGGGTCGGCCACCGCCGCCGACGGCGGTGCCCGGGAGGCGGAGATCCGCAGCCTCCTGATGTCCGTGCCCTTGGCGCGCCTGCGGGAGAACGGTCTGCTGGACCCGCTGCTCGCCCTCGCGACCGGGCGGACAGGCCCGTCCGGCGGGGCCGTGACGGCGGAACCCGACCGGGGCGACGACATCCGCGCCATGGACGCGCAGGCACTGGTGGAAATGGCCAGATCCCTTTCCGTGGAACGGGAAAGCGAAACGGGAACTGACGCGTAATCATCGTTCCGACTGAACTCTGAGAATCTTTACATGTCGCATCCGGAGCGTATCCGGAATGCTCACTTCCATGGTCGCTGTGCCTTGGCTATGTTGGGTGCCGAGTCGGGCTCGACTGCTCGGTCGGGGCGGCGAACCTGGGGAACGGCTCATCATTTACCGGTGCGATGTTCTGCGGGGGCTCCGAACGCATCGGTCAGTACTACGGACCGTCCGGCGCGTTCTGCGAGTTCTGGGTCGATCCCACAGAACTCGCAGAACACGGTGGGGTGTGATTGGGGTTAAGTACATGTTGTTTTCTGGCCGAGACGACAAACTGCGACTCATGAAGTCCCTCCTCGCCGAGTGCGAACGCGGCACCGCCCTCACCGTGGTCCTGGAAGGAGGCGCCGGCTGTGGGAAAACCGACCTCATGGAAGGCTTCGCGCACCATGCCGCGGAGACCGGCGCCACCGTCCTCACGACCGCTGAACTCGAATCCAGCACCGCGCCGGGAACGGACCGTCCCACCGCCTCGACGGGAACGCGCGACGGCACGGAACTCCCCGCCTTAGACGACCTCATATCGACGCTCGCCGAGCGCGCCCCCGTCATCATCTGCCTCGACAAACCGCAGGACCGCGAGGAACCGACCTGGCGCCGGCTGCTCGCCGCCACCCGGCGCCGACTGCGCAACAGCCCCGTCATGGTGGTCCTCACCCTCCTGCCGTTCGGCGGCTGCCAGGGCGACCTGCACCGCCATCTGCTGCGCCAGCCCAACCTCCACCGCCTCAGGCTGAGCCCACTCGACCGGGACCAGGCCGCCCACCTGTGCGAGACCCTGCACGGCGGCCCGCTGGGCGACACCGACCGCGAGGCACTCCACGCCCTCAGCGGCGGCAACCCCCTCCTCGTCCGCGCCCTGGCCGAGGAACTCGCCATGCGGGCCCGCTCCGGCCCCGGAGCGCCCTGGCCCTGCCCCCGCGGCCTGTACGCCCAGGCCGCCCTGGACTGCGTACGACTCAGCGGTCCGCTCGCCATGTCCGTGGCCCTGGGGATGGCCGCGCTGCGCGACTTCTCCGACCCCACCGGCCTGACCGCCGTACTGCCCCTGGACTGGCCGGAGATCGTGCGCGGCATGAACCTGCTGCGCGAGGCAGGGCTGGTCGACGGCTTCCGGCTACGGCACCCGGAGATCGAGACCGAGGTCCTGGAGCACGCGGAACCCGGCCGGCGGGCCGACGTCCTGCTGCGGGCCGCCGAACACGTGCGCCGGTGCGGTGCGGGCGCACGAGCGACGGCCCGCCATCTGCTCGCGAACGGCCACATCACCGAGTCCTGGCAGATGGCCACCCTCCAGCGCGCCGCCGACGAGGCCCTGGCGGACGACGACGCCGACTTCGCGATCGCGTGCGTCGACCTCGCCCACGACGCGGCGACCGACTGCTGGGAACGCGCCCGCATCGCCCTGAAACGCCATGTGGTGCTGTTGCGGACCGAACCGTGGCGGGACGACCAGCGGTACCTGGAGAAGCCCGAGTGGCCGGTATGCCCGCACGGCACGGACCACTGCGCCGCGCAGGCGGTGCTGACCGCCCTGCTGATGATCGGGTGCGGCCGGCTGGAGGAGGGCGGCGCGATGCTCCGCACCGTGGCCGCCGCCGACGCCGGGGTGACGGGCCCCCGGCCGGACCACTTCAACGAGGGCTGGCCCTGGTTCTTCTGCCTCACCCCCGGCGTACCCGACGCCTGGTCACTGCGGATGTCGTCCGAGCAGACCGCCTGCGGCGAGGCACACGACGTCGGCGGCCGGATCCAGGCCGACGGGGTCAGGTTCAGCGTCTGCGTCAACCGTCACCACGTCCGGGCCCGCGCCGTCCACGAGATCGAGGAGCACCTCGGCGCCTGGACCCTCGGGGACACGACCCTCGCGCTGATCGTGCCCGAACTGCGACACCTGACGACCATCGGCCGGCCCGACCTCGCGGACGCCTGGTGCGAGCACTTCGCGGGCGAGGCCGCCGAGCGCGGCGTCGAGGGCTGGCGGCAGCTCTTCACGGCCCTGCGCGCCGAGAGCGCCCTCGCCCTCGGCAGGGTGCACGAGGCGGAGACGTACGCCCGGGAGGTCGTCGACCTCGGCGGGGACGCGCCCAGCCACTGGCTGTGCGGCGGCGTCCTCGCCTCCCTGATCGCCGCGTGCACCGCGTCCGGCCAGTACGAGGAGGCCGTCCGGCTGCTCGACCGGCCCGTGCCCGACGGCTTCTACCGCAGCGTCCACGGGCTGGACTACCTCAGGGCGCGCGGCCAGTTCCTGATGGCCGTGGGCCGGCCCCATCTCGCGCTGTCGGACTTCCTGGCCGTCGGCCGCCACACCGAACGCTGCGACCTGTCCATGCGGGCCCAGCCGGGCTGGCGGATCGACGCGGCCGAGGCATGGCTCGCGCTCGGCAACGCCGACGAGGCCGAACAGCTCCTGTACGCCCACGAGGCCCTCGCCGGCGACGACACCAGCCTCAACGCCGGGCTGTGGCTGCGGGTGTGCGCCCAGCTCGCCGAGGCGTCCGAGCGGCCGGGACTGCTCACCCGGGCCGCCGAGCACCTCCAGGCGTCGGGCAACTCCTGGGAGCTGGCCCGCGCCCTGGTGGACCTCGCGGAGGCGTACCAGGACCTCGACCAGTCGGCCCGCGCCGACCTGACCCTGCGCAAGGCACAGCAACTCGCCGACGAGTGCGGCGCGAGCCCGCTGCGGGAGCGGATCGCCGTCCTCGGACTCGTCGACGGACGGCCCGTCCTGCGGTCCCCGCGCGGCCCCGTCAGGGTCCCGGACCCCGCGGCGAAACTCAGCGACTCGGAGCGGCGCGTGGCGGTCCTCGCCGCCCGGGGCATGACGAACCGGGAGATCTCGACCGAACTCTTCATCACGGTCAGCACCGTCGAGCAGCACCTCACACGTGTCTACAAGAAACTCGACATCACCTCCCGTCAGGAACTGCCGCTCCATATCGAGCTGGCGCTGCCGGAAACGGCCTGAATCGCGAATTTCCGGGGGCCGGTAGGGGTTGTCCGGACGAGCCCGCCGCTGCCAGGTTTCCCTCAGACGGAAGCACACCGTCAATCCATGAGATGCCGGAGGTTTTCGCCATGGCCACATACAGGGTATTGCTGTCCGACGCACCGGTGTATTTCCCCGACGAGGAAAGGCTGCAGTTCGCCACCTCGCTGACGGAGAAGATCAAGCACCGCTTCGGCGCCGGATACGAGCACTTCGTCCACCGGGGCGAATTCACCACGATCGACGGGGAGGAGGTCGCCGTCTTCCGCTGGACCACTCGGACCGCGATCGCCGAGTGAGCGGCCCCGGCACACCCGGACAGGGGGCGCCGCGGAATGTGAGGGGTGGCGTTAGGGGGCGGAGCCTCACCTAGCGTCGACGACACCGGCAGCCGTACGAGGAAGGGCCGACATGGGTTCTGTGACTGACGCGGTGCTCGCGGGGGAGGGCCCCGAGGAAGTGGAACGTGCGGCTCTGCCGACGAAGTTCACCGCCGCGCACCTCCGCATCGAGGACGTGGACGCCTTCCGGGACGTCGCCGACAAGGACGTGCGCAAGACCCTCCGGGTCGGCCCCGTCCCGATGCCGGAGCCGGCGCCCGACGAGGTGCTCATCGCCGTCATGGCCAGCTCGATCAACTACAACACCGTCTGGTCCGCCACCTTCGAGCCCCTGCCGACCTTCCGGTTCCTCGCCGGCTACGGACGGCAGGGCGGCTGGGCCGCCCGCCACGACCAGCCGTACCACGTCCTCGGCTCGGACGCGGCCGGTGTGATCGTGCGGGTCGGCTCCGCCGTCCGGCGCTGGCGCGTCGGGGACCACGTCCTCGTCAACGCGGCCTGCGTCGACGAGCAGGAGGCCGTCACCCAGGCCGACGGCATGCTCGGCGAGCACCAGCTCGCCTGGGGCTACGAGACCAACTTCGGCGGACTCGCCCACTACTGCCTGGCCCGCGCCGGACAGCTCATCCCCAAACCCGCCCACCTCACCTGGGAGGAGGCCGCCTGTGTGCCCGCCTGCGCCGGCACCTCCTACCGGATGCTGGTCTCGGACCGCGGCGCCCGCATGAAACAGGGTGACGTGGTGCTGATCTGGGGCGCCACGGGCGGAGTCGGCGCGTACGCCGTGCAGTTCGTCAAGAACGGCGGCGGCATCCCCGTCGGAGTCGTCGGCTCGCCCCGCAAGGCCGAGGCGCTGCGGGCCCTCGGCTGCGACATCGTCATCGACCGCTCGGAGATCGGCATCGGCGAGTCCGAGGGCGACGACTTCGAGCAGGCCATCGCCGACGGCAAACGCCTCGGCGCGGTCATCCGCCGCGAGACCGGCGAGGACCCCCACATCGTCTTCGAACACGTCGGACAGGCCACGTTCGGGATGTCCCTGTTCGTGGTGCGGCGCGGCGGCACCGTCGTCACCTGCGGCTCCAGCACCGGCTACCGGCACCGCTACGACAACCGCTACCTGTGGATGAAACTCAAACGGGTCATCGGCAGCCATGTGGCCAACCTCCACGAACAGTGGGAGTGCGCACGGCTGTTCGGTCAGGGGCGCGTCATGCCGGTGATGTCGTCCCTGTTCCCCCTGGACGAGGTCGGCGAGGCCACCCGGCTCGTGCAGCGCAACGACCACATCGGCAAGGTCGGTGTCCTGTGCCTCGCCCCCGAACCCGGCCTCGGCGTCACCGACCCCGAACTCCGGGCCCGGATCGGCGAGGACCGCCTCAACCCGCTGCGCCCCTTCGCCGCCGACGTGCCCGGCGCCCTGGCGGTGACCCGATGACCACCTCCATCGGCATCCTCGGCACCGGTTCCTACCTCCCCAAGGAGGAGATCACCAACGAGGAGATCGCCCGCCGCGTCCCCGGCATCACCGCCGAGTGGATCGGTCGCCGCACCCTCATCACCGGCCGCCGCTACGCCGCCCCCGACGAGGCCACCTCCGACCTCGCCCGGCACGCCGCCGTCGCCGCCCTCGACGACGCGGGCGTCACCGCGGACCGCATCGACCA
Organism: Streptomyces ossamyceticus; assembly: GCF_001418475.1. Taxonomy (GTDB): domain Bacteria; phylum Actinomycetota; class Actinomycetes; order Streptomycetales; family Streptomycetaceae; genus Streptomyces; species Streptomyces ossamyceticus. The sequence goes on from NZ_LIQX01000685.1 coordinate 7,473, forward strand.
CCTCATCGTCGCCACCTCCACCGGCGACGCCCCCCTGCCTCCCACCTCGTCCCTGGTGCAGAACGCGCTCGGCGCCCACCGTGCCGCCGCCTTCGACATCAACATCGCCTGCGCCGGCTTCGTCTACGCCCTCGACGTGGCCCGCGCCCTCGTCGCCCAGCGTCCCGGCTCCCTCGCCCTGGTCATCGGCGCCGACCTCTACTCACGGTTCCTCGACTACGGCGACCGCGGCACCGCCGTCCTCCTCGGTGACGCCGCCGGCGCCGCCGTGGTGGGCGCCGTGCCCGAGCCGTACGGCATCCTCGACGTCGAACTCGCCGGACGGGGCGACGCCCACGAGCTGATCTGGATCGAGGGCGGAGGCAGCCGCGTGCCCGCCTCCGCCGAGACCGTCGCGAACGGCGGGCACCACCTGCGCATGATCGGCCGGGGTGTCGCCGACTTCGTCATGGCGAACGTCCCCCCGATGATCGGGCCCCTGCTGGAGCGCACCGGCACCACCCTCGACGAGGTGGCGCACTTCGTGCCGCACCAGGCCAACGGTGTCCTCCTCGGTGAACTCGTCGAACGCTGCGGACTCACCGGCGCCCGCACCCACACCCCGCTCGTGAAGTACGGGAACATGGGCGCCGCCTCGGTGCCCGTCGCCCTGGACGAGGCGGCCCGCGCACATCTGCTGGGCGACGGCGAACTGCTGCTGCTCGCCGGCTTCGGCGCGGGCATGGCGGCCGGGCTCTGCCTGCTGCGCTGGTCGGCCTGAAGGACCGCGTCCCCGTCGTACCCGGACCCCCTCACAGAAGGAAAGCATGCAGTGACCCAAGCCCCTGCCCCCGACGACGTCGACCTGCCCCTGATCCGAGAGTGCCCCTACGCGCCGCCCGAGCGGTACGACACCTTCCGCGCCGACGGCGCCCCCACACCGGGGCGGCTCTACAACGGGCGGCGCGCCTGGCTGATCACCCGTCACGACCAGGCCCGCGCCGTCCTCGGCGACGAACGCTTCAGCTCCGACATCACCAACCCCGGATACCCCCTCTACGCCGCCGCGTTCGAGGGGTTCCGGGCGTTCCCGCTGCTCAACACGATCGACCCACCGCTGCACACCGTGCACCGCAGGGCGCTCGTACGGGAGTTCACCCTGCGCCGGGCCGAGGACCTGCGCTCCCGTATGCGGAGCAAGGCCGACGAGCTGATCGACGCCATGGTCGCCGGGGACGGCACCGCCGACCTCGTGGGGCAGTTCGCCCAGCCGTTCTCGGCGAGCATCACCTGCTGGGCGCTCGGCATGGAGTACGCGGACATGCAGGCCTGGCTGGCCAGTTCGTACTCGGGGAGCGGCGGCGTGCCCCAGGACCCCGAGCAGGCCGCCGCCGCGGCCGCCAAGGCGATCCTCGCGCTTCAGGAGTACTTCACCCGGTTCGTCGACACCAAGGCCGAGAACCCGGGCGACGACCCGATCAGCCGGGTGATCGACCAGCACGTCACCACCGGATCGCTCACCAGGGCGGAACTCGCCAACCTCTGCTTCGTGATCTTCACGGCCGGTCAGCAGCCCGTCCAGAGCATGCTGACCGTCGGGGTCGCGCTGCTCCTCGACCACCCCGACCAACTGGCGATCCTGAGGGAGGACCCCGCGGTCCTGCCGTCCGCCGTCGACGAGACGATACGGATGGTCAGCCCGCTGGATCTGATGCCCCGTGTGGCCCTGACGGATGTCGAGGTGGGCGGGCGGCTGATCCGCGAGGGCGAGGGTGTCGTCGTCGCGGGCGGCGGCGCAAACCGTGATCCCGCCGAGTACCCCGACCCCCACCGGTTCGACGTGCGCCGCGAGGTCCGCGGACACCTGGCGTTCGGCTCCGGCATCCACCACTGCCTCGGCGCCAATCTGACCCGGGTCGGCCTGGAGGTCGCGTACGAGGCCCTGTTCAGGCGGCTGCCGGGGCTGCGGCTCGCCACGACGCTCGACGAGGCCTACGCCGTGCCGAGCTGGCACCCCGACATCCCGAGGCTGCCCGTCACCTGGTGACGGTCCGCCGGGACGGCACGACGTGGCCGCCGGCCCCCTCACGGGAGCCGGCGGCCACGTCGTCGTGCGTCAGGTGCCGTGCGGGGCCGGCGTCCGTCGACGCCGGCCACCGGGCCGCCGACGGTCAGGCCCGTGTCACGTCGACCAGCAGACGGCGGGGGCCGACCACGTTCTTCGGGTGGTGGTAGGCGACCGCGTCGTCTTCCTTCGCCACGGACAGCTCGGAGAAACGGTCGAGCAGCAGGTTCAGGACGATCCGGCCCTCCAGGCGGGCCAGCGGGGCGCCCATGCAGAAGTGGATGCCCTGGCCGAAGCCGAGGTGGCGGCCCTGGTCGCGGTGGAGGTCGAAGGCGTCGGGGTCGTCGAACCGCTCCGGGTCCCGGTTGGCCGCCACCGTCCACAGCGTCAGCACCTGGCCGGCGGGGATCGTCACCCCGCCCACCTCCGACTCCCGTGTGGTCATCCGCACCAGCCGGGAGAAGGCCGGGCGCAACCGCACCGCTTCCTCGACCGCCGCCGGCACCAGCGACCGGTCCCGGCGCACCTCGGCGAGGGCTTCCGGGTTCTCGTCCAGGCACAGGACCGTGCTGCCGAGCACCGCCGTCGTCGTGATGTGACCGGCCAGCAGCAGCGTCCCGACGAAGCCGACGATCTCGTCGTCCTCCAGCTGACCGTCCTCGGTCCTGGCCGTGACGAGCTGGCTGATCAGATCGTCGCCGGGCGCCGCACGGCGCATCGCGATCTGCTCCAGCATGTAGGCCCGCATCTCGGTGGCCGTCCGCACGAACGAGGCGATGTTCTCCTCGCTCGGCAGCGCGCTCTCACCACCGCCGTTGGCCGAGATGAACGCGAGCCCCCACTTCTCGAACAGCGGCCGGTCCGCGAGCGGGATACCGAGCAGTTCGGCGATCACGAACACCGGCAGCGGATGCGTGACCGCCTCCACCAGATCGAACCGGCTCCGGTCGCCGACCTCGTCCAGCAGCGCGGAGGCCAGCTCGGTGATGCGCGGCTCCAGACCGGCCACCAGCCGGGGGGTGAACGCCCTGCTGACGAGTGAACGCAGCCTGCCGTGCATCGGCGGGTCCATTCCGACGACGTTCCCCTTCGCGATCCAGCCGGTGTCCGGATGCGACGGAATCACCGCCGACATGTCACTGGAATAGGTCGCCGTGTCGGACAGCACCCGCGAGACATCGGCGTACCGGAAAACATTCCAGAGTCCGGGAAACGCGTCGGGAACAACCGGGCTCTCCTGTCGGCTCTTCGTCAGCCAGGCCAGGAGCGACGGAAAGTCGTCCTGTGTGGCGGGCATCGGAGACTGCTGATCGGTGGTCATCGTCTCGCTCCTTCGGGAAGGAACCGGACGGTGAACCGGTCCCGTCTGCGGGAGCCTAATGACCTCGGCCGATGCCGGACACCCCTAGCCGGTGCGGTCCGCCCCCGATCACGTACCGCGACCCCCCTAAGAGATCAGTACGGGCTTGTGCGCGGCAATGCCGAGTCCATAACTTCCCATCGGTATCAACGGTGTCCCGAGTTTCCGGAGTTGACCATGAGCGCGCAGCCCATTCAGTCCTCGGACGACGCATTGCGGGATTCCGTTCCCGCCGAGAGCGGAGAGGTCGCCTTTCCCGGTCGTCCCGATGTCGCGGTGGAAATGCGGCAACTGGATTTCCTGCTCGGGGATTTCCGCATCGAATACACGAACCTCACCACCGAGACGGTCACCACGGGCGAGGCGACCTGCTCCACCCGCCCCCTGGCCGACGGCCGCTTCTACGAGCTGACCCAGCGTGTCCCGGTGCCCGGCCTCGTCGCCACCTGGCTCATCGGCTGGAGCGACGTCGACAACCGCTTCGTCAGCTTCTACTACGACGACTGGGGCCACCACGGCAGGTTCACCGGCCCCGGCTGGGTCGACGGGCACTTCAAGCTCACGGGCGACAGCGCGGTCTTCGGCGCCCGCCACGGCTTCGTGGAGGACTTCGAGATCGTCGACTCCGACCATCTGGTCAAGCACGGCTTCGTCGTCGTCGGCGACGACCTCGTGCCCGGCGACATCCTCCACTTCCACCGGATCTGACCCACCGGATCCGACCGACCGGATCCGAATGCCGGCGGATCCGACCCCACCGGGTCCGCCCCGGCGGATGCGAGCGGCCCACGGCGTGCGCCGTCCCCGAACGTTCCGAACCACAGGGAGGGAAGCGGATGACGGCTCCGTCCGAGGCGATCGCCGTGGTCGGCATGGCGTGCCGACTGCCCGGAGCCGGCAACCCGGCACAGTTCGCGGCCCTGCTCGCCCGCGGCGGCGACGCCGTCACGGAGGTGCCCGCAGGGCGCCGCTCCGTCGTCCCCGACGTAGCGGGGCTCACCCCGCGCGGCGGATTCCTCGACACGGTCGACGGGTTCGACGCGGGCTTCTTCGGGATCTCCCCCCGCGAGGCCGCCGCCATGGACCCGCAGCAGCGCCTGCTGCTCGAACTCGGCTGGGAGGCGCTGGAACACGCCGGTACCGTCCCCGCCGGGCTCGACGGCACCCGCACCGGGGTGTTCGTCGGCGCCCTCGCCGACGACTACGCCCGCCTCGTGCAACGGCACGGCCCCGGCGCCGTCACCCCGCACACCTTCACCGGGGTGCAGCGTTCCCTCCTCGCCAACCGCGTCTCCTACACGCTGGGCCTGCGCGGTCCCAGCCTGACCGTCGACACCGGCCAGTCCTCCTCCCTCGTCGCCGTCCACCTGGC
>NZ_LIQX01000686.1 GCF_001418475.1 Streptomyces ossamyceticus
TATGACAGTGCCGCGCCCCCCTGGTTTTAGCCTGGGGGGCGCGGCACTGTCATATGGCCGTAAACAGACGCGTCGGCCGCACGCGTCACAGGCTGCAGGAGCGAGGCACCACATGACCGACCCCGTGACGCTGGACGGCGAGGGCGCCATCGGCGAGTTCGACGAGAAGCGCGCCGAGAACGCCGTACGAGAGCTGCTGATCGCGGTCGGGGAGGACCCGGACCGGGAGGGGCTCAGGGAGACGCCGGCGCGGGTGGCGCGGGCGTACAAGGAGATCTTCGCGGGCTTGTGGCAGAAGCCCGAGGACGTGCTGACCACGACGTTCGACATCGGGCACGACGAGATGGTGCTCGTGAAGGACATTGAGGTGTACTCGACTTGTGAGCATCATCTGGTCCCGTTCCGGGGGGTCGCTCACGTCGGATACATTCCGGCCACCAGCGGGAAGATCACCGGGCTGTCCAAGCTGGCCCGTCTCGTGGATGTCTACGCCCGCCGCCCGCAGGTGCAGGAACGACTCACCACGCAGATCGCCGACTCGCTGATGGAGATACTGGAGCCGCGCGGCGTCATCGTGGTCGTGGAGTGCGAGCACATGTGCATGTCGATGCGGGGCATCCGCAAGCCGGGTGCCAAGACCCTCACCTCGGCGGTGCGCGGGCAGCTGCGGGACGCCGCGACGCGGAACGAGGCGATGAGCCTCATCATGGCCCGCTGACCGGTCCCGGCGGCAGGAGCGGCCGACCACGGCCCGCTCCCGGGGGCCTAGGCTTGTCGTATGAGCAAGCTGAACCGGCGCGGCCGAGTGGCTGGTATGCCTCTGTGGGACCGCTGCGCGGTCATGGGCGTCGTGAACGTCACCCCGGACTCCTTCTCCGACGGCGGCCGCTGGTTCGACACCACGGCGGCCGTCAAGCACGGTCTGGAACTGGTCGCGGAGGGCGCCGACCTGGTCGACGTGGGCGGTGAGTCGACCCGCCCCGGCGCCACCCGTGTCGACGAGACCGAGGAACTGCGGCGGGTCGTCCCCGTCGTGCGGGGCCTGGCCTCCGAGGGCGTCACCGTCTCCGTGGACACCGTGCGCGCCTCCGTCGCCGAGCAGGCACTCGCGGCCGGAGCCGCCCTCGTCAACGACGTCAGCGGCGGTCTCGCCGACCCCGCGATGATCCCGGTCGTCGCCGACGCCGGTGCCCCCTTCGTGGTCATGCACTGGCGCGGCTTCCTGGAGGGCGGCAACGTCAGGGGTGTGTACGAGGACGTCGTCTCCGAGGTGGTGGACGAGCTCCGCGCCCGAGTGGAGGCCGTTCTGGAGGGCGGTGTCGCCCCCGACCGCGTCATCGTCGACCCCGGGCTCGGCTTCTCCAAGGACGCCGAGCACGATCTCGCCCTGCTCGCCCACCTCGACCGGCTGCTCGGACTCGGCCACCCCCTGCTGGTCGCCGCCTCCCGCAAGCGGTTCCTCGGCCGGGTGCTGGCCGGACCCGAGGGTGCCCCGCCGCCCGCGCGGGAACGCGACGCGGCCACCGCCGCCGTCTCCGCCCTCGCCGCCCAGCAGGGCGCCTGGGCGGTCCGCGTGCACGAGGTGCGCGCCACCGCCGACGCCGTCCGCGTCACCCGCGCGATCGAAGGAGCCCGGGAGCGGTGAGTTCGGCCCACACCGACGTCGAACAGGTCGAACTCGCCAACACGGCCTTCTACGAGGCGATGGAGCAGGGCGACTTCGAGACGCTCTCCTCGCTCTGGTTGGACCCCGCCGACCTGGGCGTGGACGAGGAGTACCACGACCCCGCCGAGACCGGCGTGATCTCCTGTGTGCACCCGGGCTGGCCGGTGCTCACCGGCCGCGGCGAGGTGCTGCGGTCGTACGCGCTGATCATGGCGAACACCGAGTACATCCAGTTCTTCCTCACCGACGTGCATGTCTCCGTCACCGGGGACACCGCTCTGGTGACCTGCACGGAGAACATCCTCAGCGGCGCGCCGGCCCCGGACGGCAGCGACGAGTTGGGGCCGCTCGTCGGGCAGCTCGTCGTCGCCACCAACGTGTTCCGCCGTACGGCCGACGGCTGGCGGCTCTGGTCGCACCACGCCTCTCCCGTCCTCACCGAATCCGCCGACGACGAGGGCGAGGAGTCGCCTTCCTGACCCGGTGGACGCCGCCGGACGGGCCGTGACGTGACGCGGAACACGGCCGTCCGGGTATGGGCGGCGCCCAGCGCGTGAGCCATCGTGTTCCCTGCGGGAAACGCCCGGTGAACCCTTGCCCCCGGGGAGTGGGCACGGCCTTCCCGGGGCAGGCGCTGTCAGTGCCCGCAGGTAGATTCGTGGTGGCCGGTGTGTCGACCGCACCCGGAAGACACCGGCCGCTACCGACGATTGCAGGAGTGATTCGCGTGGATCGTGTCGCGCTGCGCGGCCTGAAGGCCCGCGGGTACCACGGAGTGTTCCCGCATGAACGCGAGGAGGGCCAGACCTTCGTCGTGGACCTCACGCTGGGCCTCGACACCCGGCCGGCCGCGGCCGACGACGACCTCACGAAGACCGTGCACTACGGGATCGTGGCGGAGGAGGTCGTGGGCATCGTCGAGGGCGAGCCGGTGAATCTGATCGAGACCCTCGCCGAGCGCATCGCCCGGGCGTGTCTGGGGCACGAGGGGGTCCAGGAGGTCGAGGTGAGCGTCCACAAGCCGAACGCCCCGATCACCGTCCCCTTCGACGACGTGACCGTCACCATCACCCGGAGCCGAGTATGACCGCGTTCTTCACCGGGGGTCAGAGCGACCCGACCGTCCAGCCGGTGCCCGCCTCCGTGGTGCGGAAGGTGGACGAGGCCGACACGACACTCCAGAACCCCCGGCGCGCCGTGCTCTCCCTCGGCTCCAACCTGGGCAACCGTCTGGAGAACCTCCAGGGCGCCATCGACGCGCTGGAGGACACACCCGGCGTGCGCGTGAAAGCCGTGTCGCCGGTGTACGAGACGGAGCCGTGGGGTGTCGCGCCGGGCAGCCAGCCGTCGTACTACAACGCGGTCGTCGTCCTGAAGACCACGCTGCCCCCGTCGTCCCTGCTGGAGCGGGCGCAGGCCGTCGAGGAGGCCTTCCACCGGGTCCGCGACGAGCGGTGGGGGCCGCGCACGCTGGACGTGGACATCGTCTCCTACGCCGACGTGATCTCCGACGACCCGGCCCTGACGCTGCCGCACCCGCGCGCCCACGAACGGGCCTTCGTCCTCGCGCCCTGGCACGACGTGGAGCCGGAGGCCCTGCTCGCCGGCCGCGGCTCGGTGGCCGCGATCCTCGGCGACCTCACCCGTGAAGGCGTGTCGCCCCGCGCCGACCTGGAACTCCACCTGCCCGAGTAGTCGTTAAGGTCTACCGGGTCGGGATCGTCACCCGACGCCGCCGGGACCAGGGATCGGACCGACCGTCCGACGCCCGCGGCTCCCGGCGTCCGTGGACCACCGGACTCGTCGAAAGGGCATCGTGAAAGAGCTGCGCATCAGGACGCTGGCCACGGTGTTCGTCGTGGCGGGGGTGCTGTCCTGGGCCGGGGCACGGCTGTGGTACTCGGTGGGCACACTGCCGAGCGTGCCGCTGGCCGCGCCCATCGTCCTCGCCCTGATCGCCGCCGTCCTCACCGCCACCGCGCTCTCCATCCGCAGTCGGCTCAAGGCCCAGCGGGAGCGGCAGCCCGACGCCAAGGGGGTCGACCCCCTGATGG
>NZ_LIQX01000687.1:0-16341 GCF_001418475.1 Streptomyces ossamyceticus
ACGGCCTGACCGTGCTGCTCGGCCCCGCCTCCGATGTGGGCCGCGCGCTCGCCGCCGGGCGCCCCGACCGTGCCGCGAAGCTCCTCGGCCCCTGGCGGGAGCGGTTCGGTGACGCCCTGCGGCTGGAGACGGTGTGGCACGGCCGCCAGGGCACCGGCCCCGGCTCGCTGCGGCTGGCCGCCCGGACCGTGGGCTTCGCCGCCGAGCAGCGGATCCGCCCGGTGCTCAGCAACGCCGTCCGGTACGCCGACCCCGGTACGGGTCCCGTCGCCGACGTGCTGGACGCGGCCCGCCGGCTGGTCCCCGTCGACCCCCGGGGCGAGCTGGACTCCGGGGAGGCCTGGCTCAAGGACGCCGGTGCCATGCTGGCCGCCGCCGAACGGATCGTCGAGGCCGCGGGCTACCGCCGGGACACCGCGTACCGCCTGCTGGAGCAGACCCGCGCCACGGCCGCCGAGTGCCTGGTCGACCCGGAGGACGACCTCGGCCTCGGCACCGTCCACTTCCCCGAGCCGCACCTCGTCGGCGCCGGCCGCCGCACTGCCCAGCGCGTCCTCGCCTCACGGGCGGCGGCGGGCATGCTGCGGCTCGGCTACGACACCCGGCGCGACTACTGGGAACGTGTGCACCAGGAGCTGGGCGTCATCGCCCACCACGGCTTCGCCTCCTACTTCCTCACCGTCGCCCAGGTCGTCGACGACGTACGGCGGATGGGCATCCGGGTCGCCGCGCGGGGTTCCGGCGCGGGTTCCCTCGTCAACCATCTCCTCGGGATCGCGCACGCCGATCCCGTCGAGCACGGGCTGCTGATGGAGCGGTTCCTGTCCAGGCGCCGGGTGGTGCTGCCCGACATCGACATCGACGTGGAGTCCGCGCGCCGGCTGGAGGTCTACCGCGCGATCATCGGCCGCTTCGGCGCCGAGCGGGTCGCGACGGTGGCGATGCCGGAGACGTACCGCGTCCGCCACGCCGTCCGCGACGTGGGCGCGGCCCTGTCCATGGACCCCGCCGACATCGACCGGATCGCCAAGTCGTTCCCGCACATCCGGGCCCGCGACGCCCGCGCGGCGCTGGAGGAACTGCCCGAGCTGAGGAAGCTGGCGGGGGAGAAGGAGAAGTACGGCAGGCTGTGGGAGCTGGTCGAGTCCCTCGACGCCCTGCCGCGCGGGGTCGCCATGCACCCCTGCGGGGTCCTCCTGTCCGACTCCTCCCTCCTCGCCCGTACGCCGGTGATGCCGACCAGCGGCGAGGGGTTCCCCATGTCGCAGTTCGACAAGGACGACGTCGAGGACCTCGGGCTGCTCAAGCTCGATGTGCTGGGCGTGCGGATGCAGTCGGCGATGGCGCACGCGGTGGCCGAGGTGGAGCGGGCGACGGGGGAGCGGGTCGACCTGGACGCGCTCGACTTCGAGCGCGGTGAGGGCGACCCGGCCACGTACCGGCTGATCCGGTCCACCGAGACGCTGGGCTGCTTCCAGATCGAGTCGCCCGGCCAGCGGGACCTGGTGGGGCGGCTCCAGCCGTCGACCTTCCACGATCTCGTGGTCGACATCTCCCTGTTCCGGCCCGGTCCGGTCGCCGCCGACATGGTGCGGCCGTTCATCGCGGCCCGGCACGGACGGGCGCCGGTCCGCTACCCGCACCCCGATCTGGAGGCGCCGCTGCGGGAGACGTACGGCGTCGTCGTCTTCCACGAGCAGATCATCGACATCGTGCACCTCATGACCGGCTGCGGCCGGGACGAGGCGGACCGGGTGCGGCGCGGGCTCTCCGACCCCGAGTCGCAGGGGCGGATCCGGGTGTGGTTCGCGCAGCACGCCGCGGCGAAGGGGTACGACGCCGACACGATCGCCCGGACCTGGGAGATTGTCGAGGCGTTCGGCTCGTACGGCTTCTGCAAGGCGCACGCGGTGGCCTTCGCGGTGCCGACGTACCAGTCGGCGTGGCTGAAGGCGCATCACCCGGCGGCGTTCTACGCGGGGTTGCTCACCCACGACCCCGGGATGTACCCGAAGCGGCTGCTGCTGGCGGACGCGCGGCGGCGGGGAGTGCCGATCCTTCCGGTGGACGTGAACCGGTCGGCGGCCGCCCACCGTATCGAACTGGTGTCTGAATCAAGGGGGTCGGAGAGGCCCACCTCGGAGGTGCCTGCCCGGTGGGGGCTGCGGTTGGCCCTGTCCGATGTGCACGGCATCAGCGAGGCCGAGGCGGCGCGGATCGCGGACGGGCAGCCGTACGCCTCGCTGCTGGACTTCTGGGAGCGGGCCCGGCCGAGCCGTCCGCTCGCCCAGCGGCTGGCCCAGGTCGGCGCGCTGGACTCCTTCGGCGCCAACCGGCGCGATCTGCAGCTCCACCTCACCGAACTGCACCGGGGTGCCCGGGGCATGGGCGGCGGCGGGGGACAGCTCCCGCTGTCCGGCGGCCGCGGCACCGCCCCGGCCGGGCTGCCCGACCTCTCCTCGGCGGAACGGCTCAGCGCCGAGCTGGGCGTGCTGTCGATGGACGTCTCCCGCAACCTGATGGACGACCACCGCGCGTTCCTCGACGAGCTGGGCGTGGTGTCGGCGCGGCGGCTGCGGGAGGCCCGCCACGGGGAGACGGTGCTGGTCGCGGGCGCCAAGGCGGCGACCCAGACCCCGCCGATCCGCTCCGGCAAACGGGTCGTCTTCACCACCCTCGACGACGGCACCGGCCTGGTCGACCTCGCCTTCTTCGACGACTCCCACGAGGCGTGCGCCCACACCGTCTTCCACTCCTGGCTGCTGCTGGTGCGCGGAGTGGTGCAGCGGCGTGGCCCGCGCAGCCTCAGTGTGGTGGGGTCGGCCGCCTGGAACCTCGCCGAGCTGGTGGAGCTGCGGCGCGAGGGCGGCCTCGACGCGGTCGCCCCGCGACTGGCGGAGCCGGCGCCCCCGAGCGGCGGCGACCCGACGCACGGCCGCCGTATCCAGCTGCCCACCGGCTACGAGATGCACCCGTGGGCCGATCTGCGGCCCGCGGGCGAAGAGCCCTCGAAAGTACGGAAGTTGTGGCACCAGAGCCCAGGGAGTGCGGGATGACCATCCTCTGCGTACGTTTCCAGCTGCCGCCGAAGTACGAGGCCGCCCTGCTCGGGCTGCTCGGTCTGCTCGAGGACCTCACCCCGGTCGTCCAGGCGCTGCCGCCCGACGGCGCGCTGGCCGATCTGCGGGGCGCCGAACGGTACTTCGGCCGGGACGCCGAGGAGCTGGCCCGGTTGATCCGGGTCCGTGCCCTCGCGCTGTACGGCATCGACTGTGTGATCGGCGCCGGGCCCGGACCGCTGCTCGCCCGGATGGCCCTGGGCCAGGCCGAGCCCGGCGAACCGTGTGCGGTCCCCGAGGGCCTGGTCGTGGACTTCCTCGCCGAGCGGCCCGTCGCCGCGCTGCCCGGTGTCGGCGCCGCGACCGCCCGCACCCTGTGCGAGTACGGCCTCGACACCCTCGGCCGGGTCGCCGCCGCGCCCCTGTCCACACTCCAGCGCCTGGTCGGCGCACGGACCGGCCGCGAACTGCACGAGAAGGCGAACGGCGTCGACCGCGGCCGGGTCGTCCCCAACGCCGTCTCCCGGTCCCTCGCCGCCGAACACCCCTTCCCGCACGACGAGCTGAACCCGGACCGGCACCGCCGCGCGCTGCTCCTCGACGCCGAGGAGCTGGGCTCCCGGCTGCGCGCCCTGGACAAGGTGTGCCGCACCCTCACCCTCACCGTCCGCTACGCCGACCGGTCCTCGACGACCCGCACCCGCACCCTCCCGGAGCCGACCGCCCACTCGCCGGAACTCACCCGCGCCGCCTACGGGATGTACGGCGCCCTCGGTCTCCAGCGCGCCCGCGTCCGCGCGATCGCCCTGCGCGCCGAGGGGCTCACCCCGGCCGAGGAGGCCTCCCACCAGCTCGCCTTCGACCCCGTCGACGACAAGCTCCGCCGGATCGAGGAGGTCGCGGACCGGGCGCGGGCGAAGTTCGGCCCGCGCGCGATCCTGCCGGGGACGCTGGCGGCGTGACACCCGCCGGGGTGTCAGTTGGCCCACGGCGGCACGATCCGCGTGCCGTCGGCCAACTCGGCCTCCAGGCCCAGGGAGGTGGTGACCCAGGTGACGGCGGTCTGTGCCGTCGGGTTCTCCACGGTGAGGGTCGCCCCCGCGTTGATGATCAGGGTGTCGCCCGCCCCGACGCGCTCGGTGCGGCCGTCGAGCGTGACCAGCAGCTCCCCGTCGAGCAGATGGAGGATCTCCTCCTTGGTGACGGTGTGGGCGGGCGCCTTGGTGCCCGCGGGGATCTCCCCCCGCCAGGCCGCCAGTTCCCTGCTGCCGGTGCGGGGTGTGGCGTACGAGACGAAACGGGCGCCGTGGATCTCATGGGCGACGGCGTCGGACGAACGGACTACGGGCATGGGTGGCCTCCTGAGTAGATGGTCAAGCAGCTTGACTATATGAATCGATAGTCAAGCAGCTTGACCAATTCGTCAAGGGTGTTTCAATGCCGTCATGCAGAACTCCGAGGCCCTCGGGCTCACCGCCGCCCTGCTCGCGGTCGCGGGCGAACTGACGCAGCGCATCCATGACGGGGTCGTCGCCCGCGGCTTCGAGGGACGGCCCGCGTACGGGTTCGCGTTCACCCGGCTCGCCCCGGACGGCGCGACGGTCACCGAACTCGCCCGTCATCTCGGAGTGACCAAGCAGGGCGCCAGTCAGCTCGTCGAGGAGCTGGTCGCCAAGGGGTACGTCGAGCGCCGGCCGCACCCCCGTGACGCCCGCGCCCGGCTGGTCGTGCTGACCGAGCGGGGATGGGCCTGCACCCGGGCCGCGGAGGAGGCGGCGGCCGAGGTGGTCGAGGGGTGGAGCGGCGCGCTCGGCGGGGAAGCGGAAGTGCGGGCGCTGCGTGAACAGTTGGCGCGCATCGCCCCCTGTGGCCCCATCCGGCCCGCCTGGTGACGGTTTAGCCGTCCTATATCAGCGTCCACGGGCACCGCTTGAAGTTTTTACTGACGCGTAACTTCCCAGTTTTACTACCCGCCCGTAACTTGGCTGGATAAGAACAGCATCCTCGTGATCCGGATCACAGGGCGAACGCCGTCGCACGTCCCTTGAGCCGCAAGGAGATCACTCGATGCTGCCCTGGAAGCGCCTGATCGGACCGCTGGCCGCCCTGCTCCTCGCCGCCGCGGCGACCACCGTCCCCGCCACCTCCGCCGCGGCCGCCGACACGGCCGCCACCTCCAGCCGTGGCTGGAACGACCACGCGTGCAAGCCGTCCAGCGCCCACCCCCGCCCCGTCGTCCTCGTCCACGGAACGTTCGCCAACTCCGTCGACAACTGGCTGGGCCTCGCCCCGTACCTGGTCAACCGCGGGTACTGCGTCTACTCGCTCGACTACGGACAGCTCCCCGGCGTCCCCTTCTTCAACGGCCTCGGCCCGATCGACAAGTCGGCGCGACAGCTCGACACCTTCGTCGACCAGGTGCTCGCCTCGACCGGTGCCGCCGAGGTCGACCTCGTCGGCCACTCGCAGGGCGGCATGATGCCCCGCTACTACCTCAAGTTCCTCGGCGGGGCGGCGGAGGTGAACGCCCTCATCGGCATCGCCCCCTCCAACCACGGCACCACGCTGGGCGGCCTCACCCAACTCCTCGACTACTTCCCCGGCGCGGGCGATCTGCTGTCCACCGCCACACCCGCCCTCGCCGACCAGGTCGTCGGCTCCCCGTTCCTGACGAAGCTCAACGCTGGCGGCGACACCGTGCCCGGCGTCACCTACACGGTCCTCGCCACCAAGTACGACGAGGTCGTCACGCCCTACCGGTCCCAGTTCCTCGACGGCCCGAACGTACGCAACGTCGTCATCCAGGACCTGTGCGCCGCCGACCTCTCCGAGCACGCGGCGATCGGGCTCCTCGACCGCATCGCCTTCCACGAGGTCACCAACGCCCTCGACCCGGCCCACGCCACTCCGACGACCTGTCTGTCGGTCCTCGGCTGACACGTGCACACACGCCGGGTCACCCGTGGCGCGGGTGACCCGGACGTACACCGCCGGGACCTGTCCGGCCTGAGCCGCCGGGCAGGCCCCGGAGTCCGTCAGCCGCCGTGCCGGCCGCCCCTGGCCGCACGGCGGCGGGCCGCGGCGAACAGCAGCGAGGATCCCGCCGCCAGGACCGCCGCGCCGCCGAGCGCCACATACGGGGTCACGTCGTCCCCACCCGTCTCGGCGAGGTTCTCCCGGGCGCCGGCGGGCTCCGCCGCGCCGGGTGCGTCACCGCCGTCGACCGGTCCGTCCGCCGAACTGGCGGACGTGTCCTCGGCGTCCGCCCCGGCGGAGGACTTCGCGGACCTGGCCGGGGTCGGGTCCGTCGTCGTGGCCGCGTCGTCGTCACCGTGGCCGCCGTGCTCGACGGTCGACTTGTCCGCGCCGTCCGCGATCTGCTCGTCGGAGGGCGCGCTCGGCGGCGCGGACGTCTCGCCGCCGGAGCCGGAGCCGGAGCCGGAGCCGGAGCCGGAGTCTGTGTCTGTGTCTGTGTCTGTGCCTGTGCCTGTGCCTGTGCCGCTGAAGGTGACGTCCGAGCAGGAGTAGAACGCCTCCGGGCTGTCCGAGCGCTGCCACACCGTGTACAGCAGATGTCTGCCCGAACGCCGCGGGAGCGTCCCGGAGAACCTCTGGAAGCCGCCTGACGCGGCCGGGTCGGTGGATGTCGCGACCGGGTGCGCGAGATCCAGGTCGTCCCACGCGAGCGGCCGGGAGGGGGCGTACCCGGGTTTGGTGACGTACACCGTGAACGTCCCCTTGTGCGGCGCGGTCACCCGGTACTCGAACGTGTACGAGCCGCGGCGCACGCTCGTCGCCGGCCAGTCGGCGCGGGCCAGGTCGAGGCCCTTGAACGCCTCGTTCCCCGCGCTGCACAACTCCCCGTCCGGTACGCGCTCCTGGTGCCGGCCGGCGACATCGCCGATCCGTACGCCGTTCCAGTCGTACAGCGCCTGTGTGCCCCCGGCCGCGACCGCCGCCCGGCACGCCGCCGACCGAGGGTTCTCGGGGCCCTCCGCGTAGCACTGCGCCACCCGGCTCACCGGGTCGCCCAGCGAACCGTGCGCCGCGGCGGACCCGGCGGCGCACACGGTCAGGGCGAACGGGGCGGCACCGACGACACCGGCGGTGACGAACGCGGCGGCCGCGCGGCGGGCAGCGGGCATGGCGGTACTCCTCGAAGCGGTTCCGGGATTCCGGGTCCACCGGGCGGGCCGGGTTTCCGGTCGATCAGCAAACTAGCCCCAGGGAACCGCGACATCGCCTGCTGAGGGCGGGTGCGGGAGATCCTTATGGTCGCGTTAAGGATGGGCTAACCGAGGGCTCAGAAAGAGTGGCCGCGGAGCCGTCGATGATCCCGTTCTTACCCGGGCGCGGAACAATACGACCGCCTACGACAGTTGACGACCGGTTGACGACTGGTCGGAGTGACGAAGAGGAGCACCCATGACCGACGTACGGGGAACGACCGTGGACATCCCCACCCTGGACGGAACCGCCGACGCCTACTTCGTCCGTCCCGACGACGACGCCCCGCACCCCGCGGTGCTGTTCTACATGGACGCGTTCGGACTGCGGCCGCACCTGAGGGCGATGGCCGACCGGCTGGCAGCGGCCGGCTACGCGGTCCTTGTGCCCAATGTCTTCCACCGCAGTGGACGCACCCCGGTCTTCGACCTGCCCGACTTCATCGACCCCGGCGCGCGCCCCGAGCTGTGGGACCGGATCCTCCCCGTGATGCTGGCGCTGACACCGGACCTGGCGGTGCGGGACGCCGAGACCTACCTCACATGGCTGGCGGACAGCCCGCACACGACGGACGGGCCCGTCGGTGTCACCGGCTACTGCATGGGCGCCGGTCTCGCCCTGCGCACCGCGGGCGCCTTCCCGGAGCGGGTCGCGGCCGTGGGCGGGTTCCACGGGGGCCGGCTGGCCACCGACGCCCCGGACAGCCCGCACCTGACGGCGGACCGCATCACCGGCGAGGTGTACCTCGGGTACGCCGACAACGACTCGTCCATGCCGCCGGAGCAGATCGAGCTGCTCGACAAGACGCTTGACGAGGCGGGCGTCACCCACCGCACCGAGGTGTACGCGGGAGCCCCCCACGGCTACACCCAGGCCGACACCGCCGCCTACGACGCCGAGGCGGCGGAACGCCACTGGACGGCCCTGCTCGACCTGCTCGGCCGCACCGTCGGGCGCCCCCGCTCATGACGGACGGGACGGTCGGCGAGGGCATCAGAAGGGCGGTGCTCGCGGACGTCGACGCCGTGCGGGCCGTCACGGACGCCGCGTTCCGGCCCTACATCGAACGCATAGGGCTCGTACCGCGGCCCATGCAGGCGGACCACGCGGCGAACGTGGCCGCGGGCCGCGTCTTCGTGACCGGCGACCCCGTGACCGGCCTGGTGGTCGTCGAGGCACACGACGACCACCTGTACCTCGATGTCATCGCCGTCCACCCCGACGCCCACGGACGGGGCGTCGGGCGACGGCTCCTGGACTTCGTGGACACGCACGCGCGTGCTCTTGGTCTGCCCGAGATCAGGCTCTGCACGAACGCGATGATGTGGGAGAACCGGAAGATGTATCCGAGGTTCGGATATGAGGTCGTGGAGCGGCGGGTGGAGGGGGCCTACGACAGGATCCACTACCGCAAGCGGCTCGGCTGAGGGGCCGGGGCGGGGTCAGCCGTCCGGCCACCAGGTGCGCGCGATGTCCTTCCGCACTTCCCGGCGCTCGACGGGGCGCTCGTCGGCTTCTTCCCGCACCCGGCGGGAGTCGGACTTCCTCAGGGGCTTCTGCACGGTCGTACGGCGCATGGCTGCCTCCTTGCGTCTACCGTGTTCCGCGATTTCACGGAGGTAGACCTCTTCCGGGAGCGTTACTCATCGGGTCGTGCTGTGTCAGTGGCGGCTGTCACCCTCGGGGCTGTCAGTGGCAGGTGTCACTCTGGCGGCATGACCAACATCGACGACGGTGAAACCTCCCGGAGCCCCGAAACCGCGAAGAACTCCGCGAAGAAGTCCGTGCCGAACGACCCGCCCCGGCCCGTCGACTGGGAGGCGCAGGCAGCCGTTTTCGACGACGAACCCGATCACGGCCTGCGGGATCCCGTCGTCCGGGAGGCGTGGGCGGCCCGCCTGCGGGACTGGCTGCCGCGCCGCCCCGCCGACGTCCTGGACCTCGGCTGCGGCACCGGCAGCCTGTCGCTCCTCGCGACCGGACAGGGGCACCGGGTGACCGGCGTGGACTCCTCCCCGGCCATGGTCGGCCGCGCCCGCGCCAAACTCGCCGGGCACCCGGCCGTGTTCCTCGTCGGCGACGCGACGGCACCGCCTGTCGGCGAGGAGCGCTTCGACGTCGTCCTCGTCCGGCATGTCCTGTGGGCCCTGCCCGACCCGGCCCGCGCTCTGCGCCACTGGTGCGGGCTGCTGCGGCCCCGGGGACGCCTCGTGCTCGTCGAGGGCGTGTGGGGGACGCTCAGCCCGGTCGGGATACCCGCCGAGCGGCTGCGCGGGCTGCTCGCGCCGCTCGTCTCCGACGCGGCGGTGGTCCGGCTCGACGACGACGCGCGGCTGTGGGGCAAGCAGGCCGAGGACGAGCGGTACGCGGTGGTCGCGGACCTCTGAGCCGCCGGGCGTGTGTCCTCGCCCGTTTGTCTCCCGGTCAGCTCAGCAGGGCCGTGAAGCCGCCCTCCTCCGCGAGGAGTTCCAGCTCGTCCAGCGCGGCCAGGGCCGCCGCCGCGGCCTCCGGGTCGGTGGTCAGGAGCCCGCTGTCCGCGAACTCGTCCTCGTCCAGGCGCACCACGGCCGTGCCGTCCGCGGAGCGCCACAGGTCCAGGTCGAGGTCCTCGACGACGAGTTCCCCGCCGGACCGCACGGCGGGACGGGTGATGTCGCAGTACCAGCCCTTCAGGCCGCCCCGCGCGTCGCGAACCTCCTTCACGGCGTACCACCGGTCGCGCCAGTAGTACTCGGTGAAGACGTCACCGGGCTCGAACCGCACGAAGCCGAAGTCCCGCACCCCGGGGCTCGCCCAGTCGGCGCTGACGACGACCCGGACGCCGTCGTCGCCCAGCAGCCGGGCGGGATAACGGATCTTCGTGCGCCCCGCCTTCAGCAGGACGACCTCCAACTCGCCGGTCGGCTCAGTCGAGTTCCCGGACATGGCGTACCTCCGTCGCACACACTTCGTAACCGAACCACTTGTTGATCGCGATCATCGGCCCGTTCCCGGCGTCGTTGCCGGTGAACGCCTCCGCGTAGCCGGCGGCACGGGCGCGGTGCAGGGAGTCGTTCTTGGCGAGCTTCGCCAGGCCCCGGCCGCGGAAGGCGCGGGCCGTGCCCGTCATGCCGGTGGAGTAGCGGGTCCCGCCGTCCGTGCGGGCCGCGGTGAACGCGGCCGGTGTGCCGTCCACCACGACCACCGTGCTCAGCGCGTGGTCGAGCAGCGGATGGCGGAAGGTCCCGGCGAGCCACTGCTCGTAGTCGTCCAACTCGGCCCCGACATCGCCCGGTTCGTCCGCCGTGGTCTGCGCGTCCAGCGCGAACAACGGGCGCGGGTCGTCGGCGAAGTCGGCGACCGTCCGCAGCTCCACGCCGGCCGGCGGCTCCCGCAGCGGGGGCAGGGTCCCGGTCGTGAGGTCCAGCCGCAGGAAGTGCGCGGACCTGCTGCCCGTGTAGCCGCGCCGCTCGGCGAACGCCCGGTCGTCCGGGGTGTCCAGCACCCACGAGAACAGCCGCTTCGCCCCCGCCGCCGCGAGCCGCTCCTCGGCGGCGCGCACCAGCAGGGAGCCCGCGCCCCGGCGCACGCGCTCCGGGTGCACATACACGTTGAGGTAGCCCTGACCCGGTACCGGGCTCTCGTGGGCGATGCCCAGCTGCGCGGTCCCGATGACCTCTCCGTCCGCCTCCGCGACCAGACGCCCGGCATGGGCCTCGGGGGCCGCGTGGGTGGCCTCGTGGACGACCGCCTCGGGGGTGCTGACCAGGAAGGGGAGGGCGCGCCCGCGTACGTCGGCGAAGGCCCCGGTGTCCGAGGGATCCGCGGTCCGGAGGTCGCGCACGATCACTGTCATGGGGTCGCACGGTACGCGGACGGTGTCGCCGGTCGCCTCCGAATTTCCGGCGGGCGTGCGACGACGTTTCCGGCGGGCGTGCGACGACCAAGGCCGGTGCGTACGGGACAATCGCCGCGTGACCTTGAACATTCGCATCGTGGAGGGGGGCGCGCCCTACGAGCAGGTGCGCGCCCAGATCTCGGAGCAGGCCCGGTCCGGGGCGCTGCCCGTGGGGTACCGGCTGCCGACCGTGCGGGGGCTCGCCGAGCAACTCGGGCTCGCGGCCAACACCGTCGCCAAGGCGTATCGCGCGCTGGAGACCGACGGGGTGATCGAGACACGGGGACGCAACGGCACGTTCGTGGCCGCCGCCGGGTCGGCCGCGGAGAAGGAGGCGGCGACGGCCGCCGCGGGGTACGCGGAGCGGGCGCGGCGTCTGGGCCTCGGCGAGGCGGAGGCCCTCGCGGCGGTCCGGGACGCCCTGCGGGCGGTCTATGGCGACTGAGCGGCCCGGCGGGGGCGTCAGCCGGGCAGCCGCTCCGGGGTTCTCGTCACCGTCAGCCCTGTTCTGCGGGCCGCCCGGGCGAAGGTCATGGCGTCCAGCACGGCCGCCGCGTGGGGGTCGTTGTTGAAGTAGGCGTGGACGTCGGCGCTGTCGGGCCAGGTGGCGGCGATGCGGTGGACCCAGGTGGTGAGGGCCTGGCGGCCGTAGTGGGGCCAGGTGTGGGCGCGGCCGACATGGAAGCGGACATAGCCCCAGTCGGTGGTGCGCCACAGCGGCGTCGCGGGGCGGGAGCGGACGTCGGCCCAGCACAGGGCGGCGGAGCGGGCCTCCAGGACGCCGCGCACCTCGTCGGTCCACCACGACTCGTGGCGGGGCTCCACGGCGACGCGTGTCCCGGCGGGGAACCGCGCGAGGCAGGCGTCGAGGAGGGGCGGGTCGGCGCGGAGGGTCGGCGGCAGCTGGAGGAGGACCGGACCCAGCCGGTCCCCGAGGCCCTCGGCGCGGCTCATCAGGCGCTCCACGGGTTCCTCGGGGTCCTTGAGTCGCTTGATGTGGGTCAGGAAGCGGCTCGCCTTCACCGCGACGACGAAGCCCGGCGGGGTCCGGTCGTGCCAGGCCTCGAAGGTCTCGCGGGACGGCAGCCGGTAGAAGGCGTTGTTGTTCTCCACCGTGGCGAAACGCGCCGCGTACTCCTCCAGCCAGAGGCGGGTGGGGCAGCCCTCCGGGTAGAAGGCGCCACGCCAGTCCTTGTACTGCCACCCCGACGTGCCGACGAACAGGGTCATATCTCCATCAAAGCACCCGGACGCCGGACCGACACCCAAAGCTCCGAGGCACCGGCCGGCCGACTGTCCCAAGGCCCCGCGGCACCCGGCGGCCGGGCCGCGGTTACAGGTACAGCCCCGCGTCCGCGCCGCCGCGCGGTTCCGGGAGGGACGTGGGCGAGGTGCCCCGGCGCAGGGCGTACAGCTCGGCCAGGGTCGCGCCCTCGCGGCCCACGCCCTCGTCCGTGCCGAGCCAGCTCACCGCCTCCTGGCGGGTCAGCGCGCCGACCTCGATCCGGGCGAGACAACGGCCGGGGCGGACGACGGCCGGGTGCAGCCGCTCCAGGTCCTCGTTGGTGGTGACGCCGACCAGGACGTTGCGGCCCTGGCCGAGGAGGCCGTCGGTGAGGTTGAGCAGCCGGGACAGCGCCTGGCCGGCGGTGTGCTTGGCCTCGCCGCGGATCAGCTCGTCGCAGTCCTCCAGCAGGAGCAGCCGCCAGCGGCCCTTGCCGGTGGCGTCCTCCTCGCCGATCGCGATGTCCATCAGATAGCCGACGTCGGAGAAGAGGCGCTCGGGGTCCAGGACACAGTCGACCTGGCACCAGTCCCGCCAGGAGCGGGCCAGCGTCCGCAGGGCGGAGGTCTTGCCGGTGCCGGGCGGACCGTGCAGCAGCAGGAGCCGGCCCGCGATGTCCTCCGGAGTCGTCTTCATCAGACGGTCCATCGCGTCCGCCACCGGCGCCGTGTAGTTGGGCCGCACCTCTTCCCAGGTGCCCGCCGAGATCTGCCGCGTCGTACGGTGCGGGCCCCGGCGCGGCGAGACGTACCAGAAGCCCATCGTCACGTTCTCCGGCTGCGGTTCGGGCTCGTCGGCCGCGCCGTCCGTGGCCTCGCCCAGCACCTTCTCCGCCAGCTCGGCGGTGGTCGCCGTCACGGTGACGTCCGCGCCCCGGTTCCAGCGGGACACCAGCAGCGTCCAGCCGTCGCCCTCGGCGAGGGTCGCGCTGCGGTCGTCGTCCCGCGCCACGCGCAGGACGCGCGCGCCCGGCGGCAGCAGGGTCACCCCGGTGCGTACCCGGTCGATGTTCGCCGCGTGCGCGTACGGCTGCTCGCCCGTCGCGAAGCGGCCGAGGAACAGCGCGTCGACGACATCGGACGGGGAGTCGCTGTCGTCGACGTTGAGCCGGATCGGCAGAGCGTCGTGTGGGTTCGCAGACATGCCGCCATGATCCGTCACGGAGGGCTCGCAGTGCATCCGCTTTGCGTGGCGAGTCGGTTGTCGGTGACGGAACCTCCCCCACCGCCGCCCCGCGCCGTTACTGTTGCCCATGATGCGACGGCATGGGTGGAATTCGGGGGACCGGCGGTGGCGGCTCACCGCGCTCCTCGGCGTGGGGGCGGCCGTGCTGGCCCTGATCGTGACCCTGCTCAACACACTGCCCGGCGACGGCGGCACCGCCGGCACCTCACGCGACGGCGACAAGGTGCACGGCACGCCCGCCGTCCCGCCAGCCGACCTCGGACCCGAGGTCGGCTGGGGCTTCACCCACACCCAGTTCAGCGCGGACGAGGGCAGCCGGGCCGCCGTCGAACGCGTCGAGAAGCGCCTCGGTGAGCGGCCCCTGCCGCAGATCCAGCACATCATGGGCTGGGGCGCCGGCAACCCCGAACCGGTCGAGGGGCGCTACGACTTCGAGGAGATGGACCGGCGTATCGACTTCGTCCGCGCCACCGGCGGCACGCCCGTCGTCACCCTGTGCTGCGCACCCGACTGGATGAAGGGCGGAAAGTCCGGGGCCGGCGACACGGACTGGAGCCAGTCCTCCCTGGAGACCGCGCCCGAGCCCGAGCACTTCCAGGACTTCGCCGACCTCGCCGCGACCGTCGCCCGGCGCTACCCGGACGTGCGGCACTTCGTCGTCTGGAACGAGTTCAAGGGCTTCTGGAACGACGCCGAGGCCCGCTGGGACTACGAGGGCTACACCCGCCTGTACAACCTCGTGTACAAGGCCCTGAAGAAGGTCGACAAGGACCTCATGGTCGGCGGTCCCTACCTCGTCATGGACAGCCTCGACCCCCGGCAGAAGCAGGACGCGTCGACCTCCCTGAAGGGCCCCTGGGGCGCCATGGACCAGCGGATCCTCGATGCCTTCGACTACTGGGACAAGAACAGGGCGGGCGCGGACTTCGTGGTCGTCGACGGCTCCAGTTACACCGCGGACGACGAGCTGCTGCCGGACGAGTTCGCGGCCACGGAGAAGTTCACGGCGGTGAGCGAGTGGGTGCGGCAGCGCTCTCCGGGGCTGCCGCTGTGGTGGGCCGAGTACTACGTGGAGCCCGCCGACGCGAACGACGACCGCCGCGGCTGGTCCGAGACCCGGCGGGTCGCCGTGCAGGCCGCCGGGCTGATCGGCATGGCGAAGGGCGGCGCGACCTCCGCGTTCTACTGGAACCCGGAGGAGAAGAGCGGGGAGTGCCCCGGATGCCTGTGGACCCCCACCGACACCAGCGACGGCGGCAGGGCGCTGCCCATGTACGACCTGCTGGCCCGGTTCGGCGCGGAGTTCCCGCCGGGCACGAAGTACGAGACGGTGTCGGTGGCCGCCGACGACCGGCCGAACGTACGGGTGCTGGCCGACGACGACGCCGTGCTCGTGGTCAACACCCTCGACCGGAAGATCAGCGCGAAGATCGACGGGCGGCGGTTCGAGATGGGGGCGTACGAGGTGCGGTGGCTCAAGCGGTGAGCCCCCTCCTCAGTCCCCTTACGGGGCACCCCCCATCGTCAGGAACCGCTGCACCAGTGACGCGAGCAGCAGGGCCAGCAGCGGCAGGCTGAACCAGAAGCTGCCCTGCAGCCAGCGGAGTTGCCGGACGCTCGGGCGGGCCGCCACGCGTACCACCTCGCGGGTGGTCAGCAGCACGATCAGGGCGATCGTCGCCAGACCGCCGACCACGGACCACGGGGTCCAGGTCACCTGCGGGCCGATCGGTCCGGGATCGGGCGCGGGGGCCTTACCCGTCTGACCGCGCAGGGCGAAGATCGTCGCGTCCTCGTCGGCGAAGACCTTCTTGAGTTCCTTGCGCGCGTCGAGGTTGCGGATGAGCCGGGCATCCCAGTTCGGGGGGTAGCCGGAGTCCAGCTGGAGGGACGTGGCCTGGCCGCGGTTGACGATGAGGTAGGAGTGCGGGCCCGCGTCCTTGAGCGACTTGACCAGGCCCGACACCAGGACCGGGTCGACCGGTGCGAGCGTCGGCACGTACTCGACCTTCTCCATGTCCCGGGCGCCCCACGGCAGCGCGGGCGTCACCGATTCGACCGGGTCGTCGCTGAGCCAGAGCAGCCGTACGGTGGGCTCGTCGTGGGCGTACACGTACTCCATGGCGGCGACCTCGCCGGTGCGGACGCGCTCGAAGGGCTCGTTGCCCCAACGGGCGACGAGGAAGCCGCCGATGAGGACGAGGCCCGCCACGAGGGCGGCCGCCGGGGCGAGGCTCCGCCGGTCCCTGGCGCGTTCCTCGGTGGTCGCGCCGGAGCGCGGGAACAGGGCGAGCGCGGCGAGCAGCGCGGCACCCGGCAGGGCGAACATGAAGACCCGCAGGGCCATCTCGCCGCCGTACGACTGCATCCCGAAGCCGAGGAACGGCACGAAGGTCAGGACGAGCAGGGAGCGTTCGCGGTACCTGTTCGAGCGGCGGCGCAGGAAGCCGTAGCAGGCCAGCAGCATGACCAGGCCGGCCAGGGCCACGCGCGCGTACAGCACGAGTTTGTGCGTGGAGCTTCCCTCGCCGATACGGCCGGACACCGAGGACGTGACGTTCCCGCCGACGCCGCCGACACCACCGAAGAGTTCGTCGAAGTGGCCAGACCAGTACGGCTCGGCGAGGAAGCCCACCCAGACGGCGACGAGGACGGCGAACAGGAGGGGCAGACCGCGCAGTTCGCAGCGGCCGACCAGGACGAGGACG
>NZ_LIQX01000687.1:16363-17255 GCF_001418475.1 Streptomyces ossamyceticus
GGCGGTCGGTCGGCTCCACCTCGGCCTCGCCGGGCCGGACCTTCGCCCACAGCATGCGCGGGGCGCGGAACCACACCAGGAGGATCGCCACGAAGGCCAGATAGAGCAGGTAGGTGAAACCCTGCGGGGAGAAGTAGTCCTGGCCCACCCAGCCGCTCAGCACGAAGATCCACACGCCCGTCCACCTGGCGCGCCAGTTCGCGCGCACATGGCGGGCGAGGAGGAACATCGGGGCCAGGTAGAGCAGCTGCATGGTGGTGGGCCACCAGCGGATGATCTCCGTGAAGTCGTCGACGCCGCAGGCCCTGGCCACGAACGCGGCCGCCGCGAAGAAGCCCGGCCAGCTCCAGCGGGCGTCCAGGTCGGGGACCGCCGAGCCGGTGCGGTCGATGTGGTCGAGGAAGCCGAGGTGCTGCCAGGCCGTCGCGAAACGCGGCTCGGCCTCGATCACGGCGGGCAGCGCGTGCAGGGACACCACCGTCGCCAGCAGCGTGACCAGCAGCAGACCCCGGTGCTCGCGGCGCAGCCACAGCAGCGAGGCGAACACGGTGGCCAGCAGCGCCGTCCCGGCCAGCGTCGGCAGCGGCAGCACGGAGACGAGGCCGAGGCCGTCCATGCCGTCCAGGGCGGAGTCGTCCAGCGCGAGCGCGGGCACCCAGTACAGCAGCAGCGCCGCGGTCAGGAGGCAGCCGAGGAGCACACCGGCGCGGGTGGGGCGCGGCAGCCGTTCCCGGCGGGGCACGGGCGGCGGTGGCTGCGCCGGGGACGGGGCGGGCGGCGTGCCGACGGGCCGCGGTGCCGGTTCCTGTACGTAGGGCTCCCCGGCGGCCTCCGCTCCCGTGGACGCCGGTACGGCGGCCGCGTCCCGTGCGGCGCCCTCGCTGTCGTCGAC
>NZ_LIQX01000688.1 GCF_001418475.1 Streptomyces ossamyceticus
CTACTAACCGGGTGCGGGTCCCGGATCTTCCCCGGCCGGTCAAGATCCCCCCCGAGGGGGCGGGGCGCGGCGGCGGGAGTGGTCGCGGGCGCCTGCGCGTGGAGTGCGGAGGCGGGCGTGGGTGAGAGGTGGAGGGGCGCCAGGTGCGCGGGGGAGCCGGGGTCTGGCGGCCGCCTTCGGGGGCACCGGCCGGTGAACGTCGGTCGCCGTTGCGGCAGCGGCCTTTCGAGGGAGCGGACGATGAAGTCGGCGAGCAGACCGAGGGCGGCGTAAACGATCAGGCAGGGGTGCTGCCGCGTCAGGCATCCTCCGGCGCGCGTCAGTTCACCTGGTCCGCGGACGATTCACCGTGGGCGGGGCGGAAAGTGTGGACGCGAGCCCGATGTCAGACGTGCGGGCGGCGAGCGACGCACGGACCGGGAAAACAGAAGAGAGAGATGAGAAGGCGTCAGCGGCCGCGACAACAGGCGGCGAAGGCCACCCGCAGCAGGTCGATGTGGCCGCGCGAAGTGAGCAGGGCTGAACGCGACAGGCCGCCGAACGAAGCCAGCCCGTCCGCGCACGGTCAATAGCCGTCTCGCAGAGTGGACCTACCGTCTCACTTGGCGGCGGGTCGGGGGTGAGGCCGGCGAAGGGGAGGCGGTGCCGTTCGGCGGGTGGTCGCTCCCCTGTCTCCACCTCGGAGTGCGCGAGGATGGAAGCATGTCCGATGCCTTCACCACCCGAGTCCTGAACGTCGCCTCCGGCTCCCGTGAGCGGGTCGTCGACCTCACCCGCGACTGCGAGGCGTTCCTCCGCGAGGCGGCCGTCGGCCGGGACGGTCTCCTCAACGTCTTCGTCCCGCACGCCACCGCCGGCATCGCCGTCATCGAGACGGGCGCCGGCAGTGACGACGACCTCCTCGCCGCCCTCCACACCCTGCTGCCCGCCGACGACCGCTGGCAGCACCGCCACGGCAGCCCCGGCCACGGCCGCGACCACGTCCTCCCGGCGTTCGTCCCTCCGCACGCCACACTCCCCGTGGTCGGGGGCAGCCTCCAACTGGGGACCTGGCAGTCGGTGTGCCTCGTCGACACCAACAAGGACAACCCCGACCGCCAGGTCCGGCTGAGCTTCCTCGGCTAGAGCCTCCTCACCTCGTCGTGGCCGGTCCTCCTATCGGCCCGAGGCGCGGTCGCAGGTGACGTCGGTGGCCGGCAGGTGGCCGGTGGCCAGGTAGGTGTTGACCGTCGTGTCGACGCAGGCGCTGCCGAAGACGCCGTACACGGCGTGCTGGTCCGCGTCGCGGAGGGTGACCAGCCGGGAGGACGGCCACATACGGCGTACCGTCAGCGCGTTGGCGTGGACGGTGCGCGGGTCACCGGTCGCGTTGACCAGCAGGGCCGGCAGGTCGTCCCGGACCTTGGTCGGGCGCTCGCGCGGCGGGTCCCAGAACGCGCACGGCCCGATGTTCTGGGTGACGGGACCGAACAACGGGTCCTGCGCGCGGGCGCGTTCGATGTCACGCCAGTACACCTCGGGGGAGCGCGGCGCGGACGCGTCCCCGCACAGGATCGCCGTCTGGGCGCTGCCGTAGGCGGACGCCGATCCATCCAGCAGGAAGGCGAGCGTGGCCGCGAACCCCGGTGAGGGGGTGACCGGATGGCCGTCGGCGGCACGCCGCATGTCCCGTACCGCCTGCGCGAGATCGGCGTAGGCGGCGTCGTTGTCCTGGGAGAGGCCGCTGAACACGACGACGGGCAGCACATGGTCGTCCACCCGGTGGTCGCCGATCCGCAGCGGGGTGCGTCCGGCCGCAGCCTGGACGCGGTCGACCACGGCCAGCACCTCGGCCCGGGTCCGGCCCAGCCCGTAGTCCGCGTCGCGTGCCGCCGCCCAGTCGGCCCAGCCCTCCAGGGCGCGCCTGTTGGCCCGCTCCGTGCCGCGCAGCAGCCGCGGGTTGTAGCGGTCGGGGGCGACGAGGCCGTCCAGGACGACCCGATCGGTGCGGCCGGGGAACATCGTGGCGTACACCTGGCCCAGATAGGTGCCGTACGAGTAGCCGAGGTACGAGATCTTGCGTTCGCCGAGCGTGGCGCGGACCACGTCCATGTCGCGGGCGGTGTTCCGGGTGGTGGCGTACGGCAGGACGTCGCCCTGGATCGTCCGGCAGCGTTCGGCGAAGTCCTTCGCCTGGCTCACCATGCGGTCGAACCCCGAACGGTCCGCTCCCGCGCCGCGTATGAAGGAGCCGGTGGGCCAGTGGCAGTCCAGCGGGGTGCTGCGGCCGACGAAGCGGGGGTCGACACCCACCACGTCGTAACGCTCGCCGACCTGCTGCATCGAGGTGCGCACCCACGGCGGGTCGCCGATCGTCTGGCCGCCGGGTCCGCCGCCGTTGAGGAGCAGCGCGCCCACCCGACGGTCCGTGTCGGTGGCCCGGATCCGTGAGACGGCGACGGTGATCGTACGGCCGTTCGGCTTGGTGTAGTTCAACGGGACGGTGACGTCGGCGCACCGGGCGCCGGCCTTCTGGAGCTCCTTGCCGGTCTCGTCGTCGGGCCCGAACACACAGCTCTTCCAGTCGAGGTGCTGGCGGTGGTAGCGGGCGAGGGGGTCGGTGG
>NZ_LIQX01000689.1 GCF_001418475.1 Streptomyces ossamyceticus
CCTCCGCCGGTGACGCGCCCGGTGCCCCCGGCCTCGTCGGCGCCGCCCTGCACGGGCACGGGCGCGTCACCGGCGGAGGGACCGCCCGCGGCGTCCTCGGCCCGGCGCCGACGACGCCCGGTGGGAGGCGCGGCCGAAGCGGCCTCCGCCTCGGGGGCGTCGTCGCTGTCCAGGAACGCGTCCACGGACGACCGCCGGGCCCGACGCCGCCCACCACCGGCTCCACCACCGGCGCCGGCGGCCTGCTCGGGCAATGAGACCTCGGCGCCGGCGGCCACGGGACCGGCGTCGGCAGTCGACTCCGCGGGGAGCGCGGACTCGTCGAGGGCCACGACCGGCGCCTGCACGGGAACCGTGCCCGCGCCGCCCCCGAGCGGCACCTCCAGCACGTATGCGCTGCCGCTCATCCCCGGCACCTCGTGCGTCTGCAGCACACCTCCGTGCGCGCGCACGATCCCCTGGACGATCGGCTGGTGCACCGGGTCTCCCCCGGCGTAGGGGCCGCGGACCTCGATCCGTACGACCTCGCCGCGCTGCGCCGCCGCCACGACGACGGTGTTGTCCATGTAGCCGCCGACGGACATGGGCGCGTTGCCGGTCGCGTCGACGCCGGCGACGTCCGCGATCAGGTGCGCGAGCGCGGTCGCGAGCCGCGCCTGGTCTACCTCGGCCTCGATGGGCGGCGCGTGCACGGCGAACTGCACCCGCCCCGGCCCGACCAGTTCCACGGCCCCGTCGACACCGGCGGCGACGACGGCGTCGAGCATGACCGTCGTACGGACGAGGCCTTCCTCGCCGGCGTCGATCCGCTGGTATCCCAGCACGTTGTCGATCAGGGTCGTGATCCGCGAGTAGCCGGCGGTGAGGTGGTGGAGGACCTGGTTGGCCTCGGGCCACAGCTGTCCGGCGTCGTCGGCGGCGAGGGTGCCCAGTTCGCTGCGGAGCTGGTCGAGAGGGCCGCGCAGGGACGTGCCCAGCACGGCGAGCAGCTGCTCGTGCCGCGCGGCCAGCGCCTCGTAGCGGTCCTTCTCCCGCTCGCCGAGGGCCGCGTACCGCTCGTCACCGGCGGCGAGTTCCTCGGCGTGCTTCTCGCGCAGCTCGGTGAGTTCGGCGGTGTGCTGCTCCCGCACGCCCTCCAGTTCCTCGGCGTGCTCCTCGGAGAGCTGCTTCAGCTCCTCCGCGTGCCGCTCGGCCTCGGTGCTCTTCTCCTCGGCGAGCTGGTCGTACGGCCGCCGGTCGGTGAACGTCATCACGGCCCCGACGAGCTGGTCCCCGTCGCGTACCGGCGCGGTCGTCAGGTCGACCGACACCTTGTCGCCGCTCTTGGACCACAGCACCTGGCCGCGCACCCGGTGCTTGCGCCCGGACCGCAGGGTGTCGGCGAGCGGGGACTCGCCGTACGGGAAGGGGGAGCCGTCCTCGCGGGAGTGCAGGACGAGCGTGTGCAGCTCGCGCCCGCCGAGATCACTGGCCCGGTAACCCAGAATCTGGGCGGCGGCCGGGTTCACGAGGACGATCCGCCCGTCGGTGTCCGTCCCCACGACGCCCTCGGCCACGGCCCGCAGGATCATCTCGGTCTGCCGTTGCGAACGCGCGAGTTCGGCCTCGGTGTCGACGGTGCCGGAGAGGTCGCGTACGACCAGCATGAGCAGCTCGTCATTGGCGTAGCCGTAACCGTCGTACGCCTGCTGCCCGTTCTCCAGATTCGCGCTTGTGACCTCGACCGGGAACTCGCTGCCGTCGGTCCGGCGGGCGATCATGCGGGTCGGCTTGGTCCGCCCGGTCGGGTCCATGGTGTCGGGCCGGCGCATCGACCCCGGAATCAGCCGGGAGTCGAACTCGGGGAGAAGGTCCAGCAGCCCGCGCCCCACCAGGGCGGTACCCGGGGCCTCGAAGGCCTCCAGGGCGATGGTGTTCGCGTTGACGACGGTCCCATTGGCGTTGACCAGCACCAACGCGTCGGGCAGCGCGTCCAGTATGGCTGCGAGGCGAGCAGCGCCTCGGGATGGCCTGCTGCTCACGAGACGCTTCCTCCCTGTTACCGCACCTTGCCGACCGCCTGGGCCATCTTGCCAACCGGCCCGCAACGTGTCACGCGAGGGAGTCTACGGGCAGAGGTTGCGCTCGCGACGCCGGATGAGAGGGAGGTCGCACACCGAACATACGGAGATGCCGTGACCGTGTGTTTTGCCGAACAACACGCCTCGCGGCACATATGTACGGCGCCCACGACCCCCGCTCGGGCTTATGGGCATATGCCGTCGGAGTTATCGGGAGGAAGGGCGGGCGGGGGCGGTACCGACGGTCCTGGGGCGGTGCCGACGGTCCGGTGGGGG
>NZ_LIQX01000069.1 GCF_001418475.1 Streptomyces ossamyceticus
GTTTCGCGGAGGCGGCGGTGTCACCGGTGTCGAAGACGAAGCCGAGCTCAAGGGCGTGGCAGGCGCCGAGGTCGGGGAGGTTCGACGGCCAGGCGAACTCGTAGACATGGGTCGGCGCGTGGGCGGGGCGGGCGTCCGCCACGCGGTGCAGGGGGACGCGGAGGAGGTGGTCGGTGACGAGCCGGCCGGCCAGGTCGGCGGGGCTGAGGGCGGGGTGGAGTTCGCGGTAGCGGCGGGGGACCTCGGGGCCGCAGTGGCAGCGGGCGCGGGCACCGGCCAGGGCGACCGTGCCGAGGCGGTCGAGGCGTTCGTGGAGGCCGCCGGGGACCAGCCAGAGGCGGTGCTCGTCGCGGGTCCACCCCAGGAGGAGGCCGACATCGTGGGCGGCACCGTCCTCGACGAGGGCCTTCAGCGGGTCACGCGGCACCAGTTCGCCGTCGACGACGATGCCGAAGGCGGGGCCGCCCAGGACCGGGCTGCTGAGACGGCCGACCTCCGCCTGGGCCTCGGCGAGCAGGGAACGGTCCACGTCGGCGAAGGCCGCGGCCGTGGCCGGCACCTTCAGACGGGCGGCCATACGGCGCACCATACGGCGCACCTTGTCCCGGTCCAAGGCCTCGGGCGGCCCGCTCTGCAGCACGGCCCTGCGGAACAGATTCCGTGCGCGGGGGGCCACGAGCAGGGCGCCGATGCTGATGGCTCCGGCCGACTGGCCGAAGACGGTCACCCGGTCGGGGTCGCCGCCGAACGCCGTGATCGAGTCCCGCACCCACTCCAGCGCGGCGAGTTGGTCGCGCAGTCCGGCGTTGGGCGGGGTGTCCGGGAAGAGGCCGTATCCCTCGACGCCGAGGCGGTAGTTGAGGGAGACGAGGACCACGCCGTCGCGGGCGAAGGCGCTGCCGTCGTACACCGAGATCATGGACGAGCCCCTGGTCAGGGCGCCGCCGTGGATCCACACCATGACGGGGAGCCGGGCCCCGGGACCCGGCTCCGGCGTCCACACGTTGAGGTTGAGGCAGTCGTCGCCCGCGACGACGGGGTCGGACAGATAGCGGGCGAATGCCTCCGAGTAGGCCGGTTTCGGCGGGGTCGGCCCGAAGGCGCCCGCGTCGCGGACGCCGTCCCAGGGCTGGGGCGGCACGGGCGGGCGGAACCGGCGGGGGCCGAAGGGCGGGGCCGCGTACGGGATGCCGCGGAAGACCGCGATGCCGTCCTCGTACCCCTCCCCGTAGGCGTACCTGCCCCGGACGTCTCCGTACGGTGTGCGGACCACGGGATCCGGCCGGTCTGCCGTCATACGCTCACCAGCTCCTCACACCCGCTCGCTCGTGAACCGCCGTTCACATCAGAGCACCACATCCCCACGCGGTATTCCGGTCCTGCGGGATCCTTGACGGCTGTCTGGCGTACGGGAGGGCGTCGCGGCCGAGGTGGTCACAGCCGCTGCTGCCTCGGGTAACCGATTTCAGGAATCGGTGCGATCACGTGGTCCTCCAGAACCTGGCCCTTACAGCGGCGAGGACTCTTCACTGCTCGTTCCACACATCGGCCGGACGATTGACCGTCTCCGGCCCTCGATCTACGGTAGAAGACGTTTTCTGAACCGAAGTCCCTTCCTTCTTCCCTCGCCCCCGGTCTCGCCCCCAGGAGAGTCATGCCCAGCGCCCAGTCGCCGCGAGCCGTGTTCGCCATGGACCCGGTGCATCTGCCTCTGCTCTTCCCGCCGCCGCTCATGGACCGGTTGCGGCAGGCGGCCGAGATCGACCCCGGACTCGTCGTGCGGGACTTCACCGATCCGGCCGTGACCCCGGTGCTGGCCGAGGCGGAGGTGCTCATCACCGGCTGGGGCTGCCCGCATCTCGACGCGGGCGTCCTCGCGGCGGCGCCCCGGCTGCGGACCGTCCTGCACGCGGCCGGCTCGGTCCGGGCGCTGGTCGGTGAAGCCCTGTGGCAGCGGGGGATCCGGGTCTCCAGCGCGGTGGCCGCCAACGCTCTGCCGGTCGCCGAGTACACCCTCGCGATGATCCTGCTGGCCGGCAAGGACGCCTTCGGCCGGCGGGAACGCTACCGCCGGACGCACTCCCACCCCACCCCCGCCGAGACCGCGGCCCTCGGCAACGTCGGCCGCCGGGTCGGGGTCATCGGCGCCTCCCGCGTCGGCCGCCGGCTGCTGGAACTGCTCCGGCCGTTCGACTTCGCCGTCTCGCTGTACGACCCGTATGTCGACCCGGCCGGGGCCGCGGCGCTGGGCGCCGAGCCGGTCGGGCTGGAGGAGCTGCTGCGCACCAGCGACATCGTCAGTCTGCACGCCCCCGACATCCCCGAGACGTATCGCATGCTCGACCGTGCCGGGCTGGCCCTGATCCGGGACGGCGGCTGGCTGATCAACACCTCGCGCGGAGCCCTGGTCGACCCGGACGCCCTCACCGACGAGCTGCTCTCCGGCCGCCTGAACGCGGTCCTCGACGTGACCGAACCCGAACCGCTGCCGGCCGGCGACCCCCTGTACGACCTCCCGAACGTCTTCCTCACCCCGCACATCGCGGGCTCCCTCGGCAACGAACTGGAACGGCTCGGCCGCACCGTCGTCGAGGAACTGGAACACCTGGCCGCGGGCCGCCCACCGGCCCACGAGGTACGGCGGACGGATCTGGCCCGGGTCGCCTGAGCACGGCGGCGTCGCGCAGGCGCGCGTCGGCCGTCCGACCGTGGCCTTATCCTCCCCCCACGCGGGTGTTGGCTCTCACTCTTCGTGCGACACACCGAGGTCACGGCGCATCGCGGTTCTCATGGCACGGAGCGTCTCCCAGACCTCGTACTGGGCCCGGGCGGCGGTCTCCATCGTCTCGCCCGGTTCGGGAGCACCGCGTTCGAGGCGCTTGACCTGGCCGTAGACCTTGTTCAGGGCCTGGTTGACGGCATTCGCCCGCTGGAGCACTTCTTCGGGGGCGATCATCTGCGCCTCGGAGTACCGGTCGCGGTGCGCGGCCTTCGCCTCTTCGAGCGCGTCGATCTCGGCCTGCTCCACGCCACGTTCTCCCAGGACGTGCAGGTGACGGTTGAGAGCGGTGGTGAACTGGCGCGCGTCCCGGTTGAGTTCCGCGTAGCAGGTGCGCCGCAGCGAACGGTTCTCGCGGGCCTCCTCGTGCTCCCGGACGAGCTCCATCTCCAGGCGCTTGGCTCGTTCGGTGCCGCGCTGGGTGAGGAGCGCCCCTCCCAGCGTTCCCGCGACGCCTGCCACAGCGATGATCACTGAGCTGAGATCCACCGACGCACCCCCTGGGATTCCTCGGCCGCGTGCCCGCTGCACATGGCCCGGCCCGCCAAGTCTGCCGTCCGTCCTGGACGTTCCGGCCATGTGCCGGGGCTCATCAACCGACAGGCGCCCACGAGGCGGCTCGTGAGAGGGTGCGGTTCGGTCCGGAGACAGGGGGAAATGTGGGGCTCACCTACAGCTACGACATCTATCTGCGTCCTCGGAGTGTCGCCACGTTGTTGACCGCGATGGCCGAGCGGGCGCCAACGGCCCGTGCCGGACGGTCGGTCGAGGTCACCCTGCCCGGCGGTGAGAGGCTCGTCCTCCCGTTCACGTCCGCCTTCGAAAGCGATCCGGTCGACTGCTCCACGAGCGGCACGCTCGACCTCGACACGTCCCTCCTCTTCGACCTCGACGACGCACTCCGTGAGTACGCGCTGACGGGCGGCCCTCGACCCGGCGCGGACGGGCGCATCCAGATCGGGTACATCTACGCGACCATCCGGTTCGCGTCCCGGCTGCACCCTGACTACGCGTCGGTGGAGTGCTGCGCGGCGACGTCGGACATGAGCCGCCTGTTCGCGCGGTCGGCCAGCGTCAGGAAGCTGTTCACCGACCTCACCGCCGACGCCGGAGGAGTGTGCTGCCTGTTCGACACCGGCGACGGGGCCCCCGAGCAAGTCTGCTGGCTCGGCGAACCCACCCGGGACACGTTCCCCGGCCCCCGTTTCCCTGACCGCCGAGCACTTGTGACGGCCTGGTCCGACCCCGAGAGATGAGCGTCGGCGCGCTCCCTCCGAGGCGGAGCCCCACCCGGCAGTCCCGCCGGGACCACCAGCCCTGCCGGGACCACCAGCCCTGCCGGGTCCTCCCGGCCCGCCGAGTGCGCCCCCGCCGGCATCCCCGGAACGCCGTCGCGATGCCACCGTGGCATCATTCCAGCCATGGATCCTGAGAAGCGGATCTCTCTCCGCCTGCCCGCTGACCTCCACGAACGTCTTGTGGAGCGAGCCCGGACCGATCGGCGGTCCCTCAACTCGGAGATCATCCATCTGCTTGAGGTCGCCATCGGCCCGGCGGCGAAGACGCCCGATCGCCTCGACGGCGTTCCGGCTCCCCACCCTGCTCCGCAGGAGCGCACGTCCTCCCCGGCCGAGCGCCGGGGTGTCCACGGAGGAAACCGGTGAACTTCTGGTCGCTCTACAGCCACGGCTTCGCGCGGGTCGCCGCCTGCACCGGTCACGCGGCGATCGCCGACCCGCCCGCCAACGCGGAGGCGGTCCTGCGGCAGGCCCGCCGCTGCGCGGAGGACGGCGTCGCCGTCGCCGTCTTCCCCGAACTGTGCCTGTCGGGCTACTCGATCGAGGACCTGCTGCTCCAGGACGCGCTGCTCGACGATGTCGAGGCGGCGCTGCGGACGGTGGTCGCCGGGTCGGCGGACCTGCTGCCGGTGCTCGTCCTCGGCGCCCCGCTGCGGCACCGGCACCGGATCTACAACTGCGCGGTGGTCGTGCACCGCGGGCGGATCCTCGGCATCGCGCCCAAGTCGTACCTGCCGAACTACCGCGAGTTCTACGAGAAGCGCCAGATCGCCGCGGGCGACGACGAGCGCGGCGGGACGATCCGGGTCGCCGGCGCGGAGGTGCCGTTCGGCCCCGACCTGCTGTTCGCGGCGGAGGACGTCCCCGGCCTGGTGGTGCACGCCGAGGTGTGCGAGGACATGTGGGTGCCGGTGCCGCCG
Source organism: Streptomyces ossamyceticus (assembly GCF_001418475.1). Taxonomy (GTDB): domain Bacteria; phylum Actinomycetota; class Actinomycetes; order Streptomycetales; family Streptomycetaceae; genus Streptomyces; species Streptomyces ossamyceticus. The sequence continues at coordinate 4,998 of NZ_LIQX01000069.1, forward strand.
AGCGCGGAGGCCGCGCTGGCCGGCGCGACCGTCCTGGTCAACCTGTCGGGCAGCCCCATCACGGTCGGCCGGGCCGAGGACCGGCGACTGCTGTGCCGTTCGGCGTCGGCCCGCTGTCTCGCCGCGTACGTGTACGCGGCGGCCGGGCAGGGCGAGTCGACCACCGACCTGTCCTGGGACGGCCAGACCATGATCTACGAGAGCGGCACCCTGCTGGCCGAGACCGACCGGTTCCCCGCGGGCGACCAGCACGCCGTGGCCGACGTCGACCTCGACCAGCTGCGGCAGTCCCGGTACCGGATGGGCACGTTCGACGACAACCGCCGGGCGCTGTCCGGGCGCACCGGCGCGTTCCGCGAGGTGGTGTTCCGGCTCGACCCGCCGACCACCGACCTCGGGCTGCGGCGCCGGGTCGAGCGGTTCCCGTTCGTGCCGTCGGACCCCGCCCGGCTCGCCCAGGACTGCTACGAGGCCTACAACATCCAGGTCGCGGGCCTCCAGCAGCGTATGGCCTCGATCGGCGGCCCCAAGATCGTGATCGGGGTGTCGGGCGGCCTGGACTCCACGCACGCGCTGATCGTCGCCGCGCGGGCGATGGACCGGGCGGGCCGCCCGCGCAGCGACATCCTGGCCTTCACGCTGCCCGGTTTCGCGACCGGCGAGCACACCAAGGGCAACGCGCACAAGCTGATGCGTTCCCTCGGGGTCACCGCGGCCGAGCTCGACATCACGCCCACGGCCCGGCTGATGCTGAAGGAGATGGGCCACCCGTTCTCGTCGGGCGAGCCGGTGTACGACATCACCTTCGAGAACGTGCAGGCCGGGCTGCGCACCGACTATCTGTTCCGGCTGGCCAACCAGCGCGGCGGCATCGTCCTCGGCACGGGCGACCTGTCGGAGCTGGCCCTCGGCTGGTGCACATACGGCGTCGGCGACCAGATGAGCCACTACAACGTCAACTCCGGTGTGCCGAAGACGCTGATCCAGCATCTGATCCGCTGGGTCATCAGCAGCGGCCAGTTCGACGAGGACACCAACGAGACGCTGGCGGCGATCCTGGACACGGAGATCAGCCCGGAGCTGGTGCCCGGCGAGGAACTCCAGTCCACGGAGTCCAAGATCGGCCCGTACGCGCTGCACGACTTCACGCTGTTCCATGTGCTGCGCTACGGCTACCGGCCGTCGAAGATCGGGTTTCTGGCCTGGCACGCCTGGCGCGACGCGGGGGCGGGCGCCTGGCCCCCCGGGTTCCCCGAGGGCGAGCGGGTGGCGTACGACCTGCCGGAGATCTGGCACTGGCTGGAGTACTTCTGCCGGCGTTTCTTCGCGTTCGCCCAGTTCAAGCGCTCGGCCATGCCGAACGGGCCGAAGGTCCTGGCCGGCGGCTCCCTGTCGCCGCGCGGCGACTGGCGGGCCCCGTCGGACAGTTCGGCCGCCGCATGGCTGCGTGACCTGGCCCGCTGGGACCTGCCGGAAGCCAAGGAGTAAGCGGCCGAAGACCGGCACCCACGCGTACGCCCCGTCGGCCCTCGCGCGTAACCGGTACCGCGGCCCGCGCGGGGGCGGACGGGCCCCGTTCGCTCAGCGCTGTCACCTCACCGGGCCGTCGCGGGCCGTGATCCCGCGGCGGCCTTCGCGCTGCCCCGGACGTCTCCGCGCGACGGCCGGCGGACCGGAGGCCCGGCAGGGTGGCCCTCTGATTCCCTCTCCTTCCCGCCGTGTTGAGTTGGCCTTACGGTAGAGAGCGCTTGCTACTCGAATAGTTCACCGGCCCTCGGGACGGGGCCTGAGAGGTGGAGTCGCGATGGTGCGTGGCGGGAGCGCGACGGCCGGGCCGACGCTGGCGGTGGTGGCGCGCGAGGCCGGGGTGTCCGTGCCGACGGCCTCGAAAGTGGTCAACGGCCGGGAGGACGTGGCCCCCGAGACCAGGCGCCGGGTCACCGAGGCGCTGGACCGGCTCGGCTATGTCCGCAGACCCAGGTTCGAGGCGTCGAAGCCGCCGCGCATGGTCGACCTGGTGGTGCACTCGCTGGAGAGTTCCTGGTCGGGGGCGGTGCTGCACGGCGTGGAACAGGCGGCGCACGACGCGGGCCTCGAAGTGGTGGTCTCGGCGGGCCTCAGCCGGACCCGGGGCGCGCGCCCGGAGCGCGGCTGGTTCGACAAGCTGATCGCCCGGGGCTCGGCGGGGGTCCTGTTCAACCTGGCCGAGCTGTCCCCCGCCCAATACGCCTGGCTCGGCCAGCATCGCGTTCCGTTCGTCCTGATCGACCCGGTGCTCGAACCCCCGCCGGGCGTGGTGTCGGTTGGCGCCGCCAACTGGCAGGGCGGGATGACCGCCACCGAGCATCTGCTGGCCCTCGGGCACGAGCGGGTCGCCGTGATCGCCGGGTACCGGCGCAAGATGTGCAGCAGCGCGCGCGTGGCGGGCTACCGCTCGGCGCTCATGGCCGCGGGCGTCCCGTACCGGCCGGAGTACGTCCGCTACGGCAACTTCATGGAGACCACCGCGCACCACCGCATGCTGCAACTGCTGGACCTGCCCGAACCGCCGACCGCGGTGTTCGTCTGCTCGGACAGGATGGCGCTCGGGGCCTACCAGGCGCTGGCCGAGCGGGGGTTGCGGATCCCGGACGACATCAGCGTGGTGGGGTTCGACGATCTGCCGGAGGCCCGCTGGGCGACCCCGGCCCTGACCACCGTGCGCCAGCCGCTGTCCGAGATGGCCTCGACGGCACTGCGGCTGCTCGCCGGGATGATGGAGGGCGACCGACCGGAGGGCACACGCACGGAGTTGTCGACGCGGCTGGTGGAACGGGCGAGCACGGGGGCGCCGCGCTCGGCCTGACCGGCGGGTGGGATGGTGTCGGAGTTCACGTGGAGGGGTTGCGGACGGCCTGAGCGCGGGTGAACGGTGGGCGTCGTCGCACCGTACGCATAGTGATGGGCGTACGGGTACGAAGGCGGTCCCGCTCCTCGGCTCACTCCGTCCACCAGCACAGAGCTCCAGCATGTTCCACAGGGAAGGACCTTCGGGTTGTCGCACACACGCTCTTCGCAGCTTCCGGGCCCGGCACCCGCACCGGACGACGACACCGCCCCCGAGAACACCGCCGAGGCCGCAGAGCCGAAACCGAAGCCCGAGGAAGGGTCCGCGCCCGCGTCGGACACGGAGTCCGCGCCGAACGCCGAGTCGGAGGCCGGGCCGACGACCGAGGTCGACCCGAGCACCGAGGCGAAGGGGAAGGCGAAGGCGGGGCCTGAGGCCGAAGCCGAGTCCGAGGCCTGCGCCGATTCGAAGGCGGAGGCCAAGGCCGAGGCCGAGCCGGAAGGCGAGACGGCAACCGAATCCGCGACCGGGGCGAAGACCGAGGCAAAGACCGAGGCGAAGACCGAGCCTGTAGCCGAGCCGGAGCTGAAGGCCGAGCCTGTGCCCGAGGCAGAGCCGGAGCTGAAGGCCGAGCCCGGACCGGATGCCGGAACCGGACCTGACGCGAAGCCCGGACCGGATGCCGGAACCGGACCTGACGCGAAGCCGGAAGCGGATGCGAAGCCCGAACCGGAGTCGCAGGCCGCGGTGGAGCCGAAGGGCGAGATGGCGGCCGGCGCCGAAGGGGCTGTCGGCGGCCAGGGCTGGCGGGTGCGGCACCCGCGGCGGGCGCGTGTGCTCGACTGGGTCGGGACCGGGCTGGCCATCGCGTTCGTCATGTTCGCGTTGCTCGTGCCGAACGACATGACGAAGTTCGAGGTGGGCCGGCTGCTGCGGATCCCCGCGGAGGGCATCCTCGGCGCGGCGCTGCTACTGGTGCTGCCGCCGAAGGCGCGGCGCACGGCCGTGGTGGTCATCGGCGCGGTGCTCGGCCTGCTGATGATCGTCAAGGTGCTGGACATGGGGTCGTACTGGACCCTCGACCGGCCGTTCGACCTGGTGCTGGACTGGCCCCTGCTGGACAACGCCCGGTCGTTCATGAAGGACTCGCTCGGCAACACGGCGGCGCAGGCCGCGACGGTCGGCGTGATCGCGCTGGTGCTCGCCCTGCCGTTCCTGACGACGTTCGCCGTCCGGCGGATCAGCCGGCTGATGGAACGCGACCGGCACACCGCGAGCCGTACGCTCCTCGTCCTCGGCACCGTCTGGATCACCTGCTCCACGCTGACCCTGGAGGTCGCCGACGTACCGCTGGCCTCGCACAGCGCGGCCACGCTCGTGGAGAACCGCATCGAGTCGGTGCGCGACGGGCTGAAGGACGGCGAGGCGTTCGAGAAGCAGGCCGCCGTCGACGCCTTCGCCGACGTGCCGCCGGACCAGTTGCTGACGGGGCTGCGCGGCAAGGACGTGCTGATCACGTTCATCGAGAGCTACGGCCGCTCCGCGATCGACAACCCGCAGATGGGTGAGCCGCTGAGTGAGACGCTCGCGCAGAAGACACAGGAGCTGAAGGACGCCGGGTACGCGTCGCGCAGCGGCTGGCTGCGCTCCCCCATCACGGGCGCCGGAAGCTGGCTCGGCCACTCCACGTTCCTGTCCGGGCTGTGGATCAAGAACCAGTCGCGCTACAACCACCTCGTCGCGGGCGACCGGCTCACCCTCACCGAAGCGTTCCGCCGCACCGGCGCCTGGCGCACGGTCGGGATCGTGCCGGGCACCCAGAAGGCGTGGCCCGAGGGCAAGTTCTTCGGTCTCGACCACATCTACGACTCGGACCAGCTGGGGTACCAGGGGCCGAAGTTCAGCTGGTCGACCATGCCCGACCAGTACACCCTGAAGGCGTTCCGGGAGCTGGAGTACGGCAAGGAGGGCCGCAAGCCGATGATGGCGGAGATCATCCTGACCTCCAGCCACAACCCGTGGGCGCCCATCCCGCGGACCATCCCGGAGGAGGAGATCGGCGACGGATCGGTCTACCACGGCCTGCAGAAGGCCGAGGGCAAGGACCCCAAGGACGTCTGGAAGGACCCCCTCGACGTCCGTGACGAGTACCGCAAGACCATCCAGTACTCGGTGAGCAGCATCGTCGACTTCGTCGCCAAGTACGGCTCGAAGGACACGGTCCTGATCTTCCTCGGCGACCACCAGCCCAACAAGACGGTCACCGGCGACAATCCGAGCCATGACGTGCCGGTGTCGGTCGTCGCGCAGGACCCGAAGGTGCTGGAGAAGATCGACGACTGGGGCTGGGCGGACGGTCTCAAGCCGGCCTCGGACACCCCGGTCTGGCGCATGGACAAGTTCCGCGACCAGTTCATGACGGCGTTCGGCCCGCAGCCGGGCGGTACACCGCAGTAGCACGCGCGTTCGGTCCGTGAGCCCGGTCGTCCCGGCGATGCCTCCCCTGAGGCCCGCCGGGAAGGCCGGGTCCTCGTCTGTCTCCACGGTGCGACCGAGGGCGGGGCGGGGCGGCGGCTGCCTGCCGCTTCGCGCTCCCGTCGGGGAGCCTGACGCCTCGCGCTCCCGCCGGGGAGCCTGACGCCTCGCGCTCCCGTCGGTCAGCCTGACGCGCCGACCTCGTTGTCGGGTGCTCCGTCGCCCACCGGGGGCAGGTCGCCGCGTTCGACGGGCGTCCCGTCGCGTGGGGGCGGCGTCGTCCCCGTGTGGGGCGCCGCGTGGTGCGGGGGCGGGAGGAGGCAGGCCAGCTCGGCGTCGTCGGGGCGGTGGGCGGCGCGGGCAGCGGCCCGCAGGACGTCACGGTCGACGGCGGCCGTGACCGCGCTGATCCGGACGACGTGGTCCCCGCGCTGGAGGGCGTACTCGTGCTGCCCCGCCGACGTGCGGTACCAGGCGTCACCGTCGCGCACACAGTCGACGGCCGTGCCGGTGCCCTGTCCGAGGGGCTGCTCGGGGCAGTTCTCGGTGGTCATCGCGCCGCGGTCGACGAGGAGCAGGAGCTGGGCGCTGTTCCGCCGGGACCAGTAGGCGGCGGAGAAACCGTCGTCGCCGTACACGCCGACCGACTGCCGGGCCAGTTCGAACCCGGGGGACTCGGTGACGTAGACAAGCCCCGGAGCGAGACCGAGCGCCTCGACGCGGGCGTGGAGTTGAGCCCGGTCGGGGGTCGGCGCGAGGGGTTCGCGGGGCACCGCAACGACCTTCTCGCTCCCGCAGCCCGTGAGCAGCAGCGGCAGCAACGCCAGGGGCAGCAGAGTGCGCGCGGTACGGAACATGTCCCCCATCCTGCCGCACAGTTGTTTCACAGCAAGGGCAAAGAGTCCGTTGTCCGAAAGCGCTTGCCCCACCACGTTTCGCGATCAGTCGTCACGGGCCCCCGGCAGGCCCTCGCCCCGTGTCCGTTTCCTTCAAGACCGGTCGTGCGCGGCACGCCTACGGTGGCCGTATGACTCCACGACTCGACGCGATCGGGATGGTGGCTTCGGACATGGCCGCCTCCGTCACCTTCTACCGCCGTCTCGGCTTCGACTTCCCCGAGGGCTCCGAGGAGCAGCCGCACGCCGAGGCCGCGCTGCCCGGCGGGCTCCGGCTGATGCTCGACACCGAGGCGACCGTGCGGTCCTTCCACCCCGAGTGGCGGCGGGGCAGGGGCGGCGGCGCCGGCCTGGCCCTGCTGTGCGACAGTCCCGCCGAGGTCGACGCGGTGTACGAGGAGTTGGTCGCCGCCGGTCACCAGGGCGAGCTCAAGCCGTGGGACGCGGTGTGGGGCCAGCGGTACGCCGTCGTCCTGGACCCGGACGGCAACGGCGTCGACCTCTTCGCGCCACTGCCGTCGGCCGGGTAGCGGGCGCGACGGGCGCGTTCCCGGCCGGCGAACGGCGACCGGGGCGGGCAGCGAACGGCGACCGTCGTGGCCGGTGACCGGCATGGGCGCGACCCGCGCGGGACCGTCACCGTCCGCCGAGCAGCTCGCCGAGCGGCAGTCCCGCCAACTCCCTGACGTCCCGCGCCAGATGGGCCTGATCGGCGTACCCGGTGCGGGCCGCGGTCTCGGCGTACGGCACCCCGGCGCGGGCCAGCGTGAGCGCCCGCTGAAGCCGCAGTACGCGGGCCAGCGTCTTGGGTCCGTATCCGAACGCGGCGAGGGAGCGGCGGTGCAACTGCCTTGCGCCGAGGCCGAGTTCGTCGGCGGTGGCCGACACCGGCCGTCCGGCCTCCAGGGCGGCGACCACCCGCCGCAGCAGCGGATCGGGCCGCTCGCTCCCGGCGGCCCGTTCCAGGACCACCTCTTCGAGGCCGTTCGCGGGATCGCGGGCCGCGTTCACCCGCGCGGTGAGCCCCCGGACGAGCGGGGTCGGCCACAGGTCGTCCAACGCCACACGCCGGTCGCGCAGTTCATGCGCGGGCACGCCCAGGAAAGCGGGCGCGGCACCCGGCCGGAACCGGACCCCGGCCCAGCCGCCGGTGGCGCCTTCGACGGTGTACGCGCGGGTGTCGGGTCCGGCGACGAGCAGCCGTCCGTCGTTCCAGAGGAGATCCATGCAGCCGTCGGGGAGGACCCGCCCCGGACCGGGATCGTCCGGGCCTCCGGCGCTGTTCGTCCAGACGACGGCCCCGCTCAGCCGAGAGGCCCGTTCCGCGTACACGGGAAAAGCGTACGTCGGTGACCGGCCGCGGTCCGCCCGCCCCCGCCCCGGGTGTTCTGCGGGCTCACCCGTGGACCCGCTTGAAAGCGCTCGACAGGGAGAACGCGCTCCCATGGCCGACCCTCCGGACGATCGCCTCCAGGGCGTCGTCGGTGTCCGGAGCCGCACGCGCTCACCGTCGCCGCCGGTGCCGGGGTCGGTGCCAGGGTCGGGGTCGGTACCGGGAACGATCCAGGCGTCTCCGCAGACCATGGGCATGATCGTGAGCGGGGCGCGGTCCGCCACCCGGACGCACCAGGGCGGGTCGGAACACGCACGGATCATGAAGGCGCCACGGGCTCGGGCCCTCCAGCAGACCGGTGAGTGCGTCCATGCACGGCAGCGCGGCCGCGTGGACGCGCGCGCAGGGGAACGAGCCACAGCGGCCGGACCCCCTGCTCGTCCGCCCCTACTCGTCGCCCTTCTTCACGGGTGACCGCAGACGCGAGGTGACGTCCTCCGGGGGCAGGAAGCGGGACCAGCGCTCCGGGAACTCGGAGGGCATGTCGGGGTCCTCGGGGTCGTGGGAGCGGGCGGCGGCCGCGCGGGCGACGTACTCGGCGGCCTGTTCCTCGCGCAGGCGCTCGTTGGCGGCGCGGGCCGCGGCGGTGGCGGCGGCCGGCCAGACCCGGTCGATGGCGGCGTTGACGGCCGCGCCGACCAGGACCGCGAAGGCGCTCACACCGATCCACAGCAGGACGGCTACGGCGGCCGCGAGGGATCCGTAGATCGTGGCCCCCTCGATCGTGGCGGCGAGGTAGATGCGCAGCAGGAAGCTGCCGAGGACCCACATGCCGAGTGCGACGAGGGAGCCGGGCACGTCCTCCACCCATGGGGAGCGCACGGGCACCGACACGTGGTACAGCGTCGTGAGGAAGACGATCCCCAGGACGATCACGACGGGCCAGTACAGGACCTGGACGACGGTGGTCGACCACGGCACGATCCGGACCACCGCGTCGGGGCCCGCGACCATCAGCGGCAGCGCGACGGAACCGATGAGCAGGGCCACGATGAACAGCAGGAACGCCATCAGGCGGGTCTTGACGATGCCGCGGACGCCGTCGAGGCCGTACATGACGGTGATGGTGTCTATGAAGACGTTCACCGCGCGGGAGCCGGACCACAGGGCGATCAGGAAGCCTATGGAGATGACGTCGGGGCGGCCGCCCTTCATCACGTCGTCCAGGATGGGCTGGGCGATCTCCCTGACGCCCTTGTCCGACAGGACGGTGCGGGAGGCCTCCAGCAGGTTGAGCTCCAGGCTGGCGATGGTGTCGGCGCCGGTCCAGTCGTCGACGTAGCCGAGGAGGCCGATCATGCTCAGCAGCAGCGGCGGCACGGAGAGCAGGGTGAAGAACGCCGCCTCCGCGGCGAGACCGAGGATGCGGTACTCGATGCAGGAGTTGACGGTGTCCTTCAGGAGCAGCCAGGCGGTCCTGCGCTTGGAGACGTTCCGGTAGAGGGCACGCGCGCGATGGAGACGCCCGTGCGGGCTCTCGGGTCGGGGGGGTGACTGACTTGCTGGCTGCACGCCCTAAAGGTATCCGTCCGGGCGTGCCGACCTCACCTCCCGGTGCCGCGGGCCGCGGCCGGTTCCGCGTGGGCCGCTCGTTTCCCTCCGGCCCCGTCACGGGGCAGATGCCGAAGGGAAACACAGCGGAAACCAAAGGTGATTCCGTATCTCGTTTTCTGTCATGGACGTGCTGGCCGAATTATTGAGGCGACGGAAGTGGAACGCCGGATCGTTTTTGTACCCGCTTTTCGGAAAGTTCCCCGCTGAAGCCCGTGGCCGATCGAGGTCCGGCAGGTCGGAGGAGATCGGAGAAGGGGCGGGAAAGCGTCAATCACCCGGCCTCCCTTGACCTGTTCGGTAATGTGCCGAAAGAATCCGAATTGCATTCCGCTGGGCCGGCCCGGATCAGGTCGCGGCACAGCACTGTCCGGGGGATTCTCCAGGCTTCGACCAGCCTGTTCCATTCCGCCACTCCCGTCACCGCATTCCGTCCCCTTTCTCATCGTCATTCCGCGCGCCGTCCGTTCACCCCTGGGCGCCCTTCCTCGCAATACCTGTCGCGGAGAATTCAATGACATTGCCAGTACCACGACACGTGGTGGAAGAACCGGACGCGGTCGAGGCGGCCGAACCGGACGCGGCGGAAAGTCACACCGCCGTCGAGCGACTTCTGGCCGATGTTCTGGCCGACGTCACCCATATCGAACATGTGCCCGTAGATGCTCACTTCTTCGACGATCTCGGTGCCAACTCACTGACGATGGCTCATTTCTGCGCCCGGGTCAGGAAGCATCCGCAGCTGCCCCCGGTGTCCATACGGGACGTCTACGGCCACCCCACCGTCCGCTCCCTCGCGGCCGCGCTGGCCGAGGCCCCCGCGCCGCCCGCCGCCGCTCCCGTGCCGCCTCCCGAGGCGACCGCGCCGGGCAGCACACCCCGGTACGTGCTGTGCGGGGCACTCCAGCTGCTCGTCTTCGCCGGGTACTGCCTGGCTGCCGCCCTCGGCTCCGCCCAGGGGTACGCGTGGGTGGCGGACGGCTCCGGACCCGTCGAGGTGTATCTGCGGTCGGCGGTGTTCGGCGGGCTCGGCCTCGTCGCCCTGTGCCTGCTGCCGGTGGTCGCGAAGTGGCTGCTGATCGGGCGGTGGAAACCGGCGGAGTTCCCCGTGTGGGGCCCGGCCTACCTGCGCTTCTGGATCGTCAAGGCGCTGCTGCACACCAGCCCGACGGCCCTGCTCGTGGGCAACCCGCTGTACGTGCTGTACCTGCGGGCCCTGGGCGCCCGGATCGGCCCCGGTGTGACGATCCTCAGCCGTACCGTCCCGGTCTGCACCGATCTGCTCACCATCGGCGCGGGCACCGTGATCCGCAAGGAGTGCCACTTCCTGGGCTACCGGGCCCGCGCCG
>NZ_LIQX01000690.1 GCF_001418475.1 Streptomyces ossamyceticus
GCTAAGGCTACCCGCAGCCCGCCGCCCAGACGTACAACCTCACCCCGCAGGCCCCGGCCCCTGCCCCGACGCCGCCCAAAAAGAGCCGCCGGGGGCTGAAGGTCGGCCTCATCTCCCTCGTCCTCGTCCTGGCGGTCGGCTCGGGCGCCACGGCCGCGGTGTACCTGATGGGCAAGAAGGACCACGACAAGGGTTCCAGCAGTACGGCGAGCGGCGACAAAGCCAAGAACGAGGAGAAGGACAAGCCGAGCCCGACGCCGACCGAGTCGGAGACGGGCGCGGACGACGGCTCCGGGGACACCACCGGGGGCACCGGCACCACTCCCACGGGCTCCGCGCCGCCCGCCGAGGGCGCCAAGTACACCAAGATCGTCGACAGTGTGCCGATCACGGTCCGGGGCCCCGACTCCGGCCTGGACAGCACGTACGTGGACCTCGACCAGCCGCTGGTGGACCCCACCAGCTCCCAGATGGACTACGACGACGCGGAACTGCGCATCGACGGCTCATCGGTGTCGTTCGGCACCTCCATGGGCGAGGCGAACGGCTCCACGGACAAGGAGTGCCGCGCGGGCGCGGACCAGAACCCCTACACCGACAGCCTGTCCGCCGAGTCCATCAACCGGGACGAGCAGATCGCCAAGGGCGACTACCTCTGCACGATCACGAGTGACGGCAACCTCGCCCTGTGGGAGGTCACCGAGGTGAAGTCGCCCCAGGACCAGGACTACATGCCCGACATCCGCGGCACCGTCACGGTCTGGAAGATCACGACCTGACGGGTCCGGCAGAAGACCGGTCAGGCCGAAGAAGGTCAGGCAGAAGAAAGGGGGCGCCCCCGGGTTCCGATGAACCCGGGGGCGCCCCCTTTCCGTCGTGCCCTCGCGTGCCCGCTACGAGTGGCTGCGCAGCAGGGTGCGCATCGTGCGCATGGCCACCGACAGGTTGGCCAGGTCGAACGCGTCGGAGCCCTGGATCTCCTCCAGCGTCGTCCGCGCACGGCCCAGGATCGGCGCGTTCTGCTGCTCCCACACCTTGAACCGCTGTTCCGGTGTCGACGTGCCGTTCCCGGCGGACAGCACGTCCGCGGTGAGGGAGGCGTGCGCCGCGTACAGGTCCTCGCGGATCGCCGCGCGGGCCATGGACTGCCAGCGGTCGGCGCGCGGCAGCTCGATGATGCGGTCCATGAGCTGGGTGATGCGCAGCCGGTCGGCGAGGTCGTAGTACACCTCGGCGACCTCCATCGGCGTCCGCCCGACCCGGTCGGCGACGGCGACGATGTCGAGCGTCGGGAACGCCGAGGAGAAGCCCGCCACCCGGGTGGCCAGTTCCTCGGGGACGCCGACGCCGGCCAGCTCGTCGTAGATCTGCTGGTACCACTCCAGGTCCGCGCCGCGCAGCAGCTTGGGCAGCTCGCCCCAGACGAGGTCCACGCCGTCCTTGAAGAAGGCGATGGTCTCGCTCAGTTGCAGCGGCTGCGGCCGGTTGTTGAGCAGCCAGCGCGTGCCGCGCTCGACGAGGCGCCGGGAGTGCAGCCGGATCCGGGTCTGGACGTCGGCGTCGACCTTGTTGTCCAGGCCCTCGACGGCGTCCCACACCGCGCCCGACCCGAAGATCGCGCGGGACGCGGTCTGCGCCCGGACGATCTCCTCCAGCGAGGCCCCGGTCTCCTCCCGCAGCCGGTGCAGGAAGCTCGTACCGCCCGTGTTGACCGTGTCGTTGACGAGCAGGGTGGTGACGATCTCCCGGCTCAGCGGGTGGCTGTCGATGTGCTCGGAGAACTGCTGGCGCAGCGCGGTCGGGAAGTACGTGTGCAGCAGGGTGCGCAGGTACGGGTCGTCCGGCAGCGAGGTGTGCAGCAGCTCCTCGGCGACGGTGATCTTCGTGTACGCGAGGAGGACGGCCGTCTCCGGACCGGTGAGGCCGTGCCCGGTGTTCAGCCGCTCACGGATCTGCCGGTCCGTGGGCAGGAACTCCAGCGCCCGGTCGAGGTGGCCCTCCCTGACCAGGTGACGCATGAAGCGCTGCTGGGCGTGGAGCATGTCCTTGGACTGGGCGAGGGCGTTGGCGATGGCCGTGTTCTGCGCGTAGTTGTTGCGCAGGACCAGCCGGCCGACCTCGTCTGTCATCTCCGCGAGCAGCTTGTTGCGCTGCTTGACGGTCATGTCGCCCTCGGTGACCAGGCCGTTGAGCAGGATCTTGATGTTCACCTCGTGGTCGGAGGTGTCCACGCCCGCGCTGTTGTCGATGGCGTCGGTGTTGACCCGTCCGCCGGTCTGCGCGAACTCGATCCGGCCGAGCTGGGTCAGGCCGAGGTTGCCGCCCTCGCCGACGACCTGGACCCGCAGGTCCCCTCCGTCGACCCGGATGGCGTCGTTGGCCTTGTCGCCGACGTCGGCGTGCGACTCGGCGCCCGACTTGACGTACGTCCCGATGCCGCCGTTCCACAGCAGGTCGACCGGCGCCTTGAGGATCGCCTTCATCAGGTCGGCCGGGGTCATCTTGGAGATCTTCTCCTCGATGCCCAGGGCGTCCCGGATGTGGCCGTTGATCGGGATGGCCTTGGCGGTGCGCGGGAAGACGCCACCGCCGGTGGAGATCAGCTCGGTGTCGTAGTCCTCCCAGCTGGAGCGCGGGAGTTCGAAGATCCGGCGCCGCTCCCCGTACGAGGTGGCCGCGTCGGGGTTGGGGTCGATGAAGATGTGCCGGTGGTCGAAGGCGGCGACCAGCCGGATGTGCTCGCTGAGCAGCATGCCGTTGCCGAACACGTCACCGGACATGTCGCCGATGCCGACGACGGTGAAGTCCTCGCTCTGGGTGTCGACACCCAGCTCCCGGAAGTGCCGCTTGACGGACTCCCAGGCGCCGCGGGCGGTGATGCCCATGCCCTTGTGGTCGTAGCCGGCGCTGCCGCCGGAGGCGAAGGCGTCCCCGAGCCAGAAGTTGTACGACTGAGCCACCTCGTTGGCGATGTCGGAGAAGGTCGCGGTGCCCTTGTCGGCGGCGACGACGAGGTAGGTGTCGTCCTCGTCGTGCCGGACGACGTCGGCGGGCGGGACGACCTCTCCGGCGACCATGTTGTCGGTGATGTCGAGCAGCGCGGAGATGAAGGTCCGGTAGCTGCGGATGCCCTCGGCGAGCCAGGCGTCGCGGTCCACCGACGGGTCGGGCAGCTGCTTGGCGACGAAGCCGCCCTTGGCGCCGACCGGCACGATCACGGTGTTCTTGACCATCTGCGCCTTGACCAGGCCCAGGATCTCCGTGCGGAAGTCCTCACGCCGGTCGGACCAGCGCAGTCCACCACGGGCGACCTTCCCGAACCGCAGGTGCACGCCCTCGACGCGCGGCGAGTACACCCAGATCTCGAACGCCGGGCGCGGTGCCGGCAGGTCGGGGATGGCCTGCGGGTCGAACTTCATGGAGACGTAGTCGTGCGGCTTGCCGCCGGCCGCCTCCTGGAAGAAGTTGGTGCGCAGCGTCGCCTTGATGACGGTGAGGAAGGACCGCAGGATGCGGTCCTCGTCGAGGGAGGCCACCTGGTCGAGCGCGGCGTCGACCTCTTCGAGGAGCGCGTCGACGATCTCGCGTCCGGCCCGCTGCCGGTCGGGCGACATCCGCGCCTCGAACAGCGACACGAGCAACCGGGTGGTGTGGACGTTGTTGCGGAGGGTGTCCTCCATGTAGTCCTGGCTGAAGGTGGACCCGGCCTGCCGCAGGTACTTGGCGTACGCGCGCAGCACCATGGCCTGCCGCCAGGTGAGCCCGGCGCTCAGCACCAGGGCGTTGAACCCGTCGTTCTCGGCCTGCCCGGTCCAGGTGGCGGCGAACGCCTCCTGCACCCGTTCGCGGGCGTCGCCGCCGAGGAAGTCGCCGGCCGCCGACCGGGGCATGCGCAGCCCGAAGTCGTAGATCCAGGCGGTCGTACGGTCCTCGCGGCGCAGCTCGTAGGGCCGCTCGTCGATGACCTCGACGCCGAGCCGGTTGAGGACGGGCAGCACCGCGGAGAGCGAGACGGAGCCGCCCTTGCGGTAGATCTTGAACCGCCGTTCGTCGGGCGCGGCGCCCACGGGCTCGTACAGGCTGAGCGCGAAGTCCTCCTCCTCGCCGAGCTGTTCGATGTTGACGAGGTCGGCGACGGCGGAGCGAGGGCTGTGGTCGGCCTTGTAGCCCTCGGGGAAGGCGTTGTGGTAGCGGCGCAGCAGTTCGGCGGCGCGCTCCTCGCCCAGTTCGGCGTTGAGTGCCTCGCCGAAGCCGTCCGCCCAGGAGCGGGCGGCCTCCACCAGGCGGGCCTCGACGCGCTCCTTGTCGGCGTCGGTCAGCTGGGGCAGTTCGGTGCCCTGCGGGACGCGGACCACGAAGTGCAGCCGGGAGAGGATCGACTCGGTGTTCCAGGCGGTGAAGTCGACGCTGGTGCCGCCGAGTTCCTCCTTGAGGATGTCGATGATCCGCAGCCGTACGCCGGTGGTGTACCGGTCGCGCGGCAGGTAGACGAGGGCGGAGTAGTAGCGTCCGTACTCGTCCTGCCGCAGGTAGAGCCGCAGGCGCCGGCGTTCCTGGAGGTAGAGCACGGAGGTGACGATGGACCGCAGCTCGTCGGCGGGCGTCTGGAACAGCTCGTCACGCGGGTAGGTCTCCAGGATCTGGAGCAGGTCGCGTCCGTCGTGGCTGTTGGGCGAGAACCCGGCGCCCCTGAGGACCTCGTCGACCTTGCGCCGGATGACGGGGACGCGGCGGACCGACTCGGTGTAGGCGGCCGAGGAGAACAGCCCGAGGAACCGTCGCTCACCGACGACGTTCCCCTCGCTGTCGAACTTCTTCACGCCCACGTAGTCGAGGTAGGACGGCCGGTGGACGGTGGCGCGGCTGTTGGCCTTGGTGAGGATGAGGAGCTTGTGCTCGCGGGCCTTGGCGCGGGCGTCGGCGGGCAGCCGCTCGAAGGAGGAGCTGACGGGGTGGTCGTCGGGCCCGGCGTGGTGCGGGTCGGCCCGCAGGATGCCGAGTCCGGTCCCGGCCACGGCGGCGAGGGAGTCGTCGGGGCGCAGTTCGTACTCGCGGAACCCGAGGAAGGTGAAGTGGTCGTCGGCGAGCCAGCGCAGCAGCTCGCGGGCCTCCTCCACCTCCTGGTCGCGCAGGTCGTCGGCGGTGGGTTCGGTGGGCAGTTGGTCGGCGATCCGCAGCGCCGCGTCCCGCATCTTCTCCCAGTCCTCGACGGCCTCCCGCACGTCGGACAGCACCCGCAGCAGATCGCTGGTGATCTGCTTCAGGTCGCCCCGGTCGGTCTCGCGGTCGATCTCGACGTGGATCCAGGACTCGATGTGCGCGTCGTGCGGAAGCGTCTCGCCGGCGGCCACGGCCGCCGCGGCGGCGGCGACGGCGGACGGCTCGCTGACCAGCTCGACGAGCCTGCCGGTCACGTCACGGCGGACGACGACCTGCGGGTGGATGACGACGTGGATGCCCCGTCCCTGCCGTGACAGCTCATTGGTCACGGAGTCGACGAGGAAGGGCATGTCGTCGGTGACGACCTCGACGACGGAGTGGCTGCAGGTCCAGCCGTTCTCCTCCACGGTCGGGGTGTGCACCCTCACGTTGGCCGTGCCCTGAGGGCGGTTCTCGGCCAGTCGGTAGTGGGAGTAGGCGGCTCCGAAGACGTCGACCGGGTCACGGCCGCTCAGGTCCTCCGGGGCGGTGTGCAGGTAGTAGCGCTGGAGGAACGCGAGCACGGTGTCGTGGTCCGGGGTGTCCGGTGCACCCGCGGCACTCTCGCTCGTCGTCCCAGTCGGTAGGTGCCCCCCGACCGGGCTGTTCTCAGCTACCCGGGCGGCCCTCTCGAGCAACTCGGCCTTGGCTTCGTCCAGCTTGGTCTGCATTGTCCTCTGGCTCCTGTCGCGCGCCGTTGCGTGACGTAGAAGGAAGTACGGGCTCGGCCCCTCCGACGCGACGGCACAACACGGGGTGTCCGGTCTGCTTCGACGCTATGCCGCGGGGTGAGATGAGCGGGAGGTAATCGGCCATTCTGGCCACCGAACAGGGGTGTGACGCTGCTCTCGGCGCCGCCTTGGTGAATTCGTTCGGCGCCCCGGGGGCCTTCAGGCTCCCCACCCGCCCGCAAGGACCAGCGACCGCCGCCCGGTCACGGATGTCGTCCGTGCTCACCGGGCGCGGGGCAGGGACGACGACGTCCCCGCGAACTATCGCGCTGATCACGCCACCAAGGCTATCGCTCCTTACAGGCCCCTCGTCATGAGCCGTATGTGTACAAAACCGGGGCCAGAACTTTGACATTCCACACAGAGACAACCACCCGACCTCCACACTCACCCCGCCCACCCGAGCATACTCCCGCTCAACTGTGCCTCCTGGGCAGGGCGCGGCCAGGGTTTTTCCCGTGGGAGAGGCCCGGCCCGGGGCCGGGGCCGGACGCCGGGTGACCGGAATGCGCCGGGTGACGGGTCGAGGCGACAATCGGAGGGTGAGGCTGCCGCCAAGCAGGTGGCGAAAGGCCCGCGCCGGAACCGCACCGCCGCACACCCCCTTGGCAAACCCCCACCCTGGATGCACGTTGCCCAGGACACCCCGACGAGACGACCACCACGAGGCCGAGGGGAACCCGCCATGACAGCCAAGATCCTCATCATCACCGGTGACGCGGCCGAGTCACTGGAGGTCCTGTACCCCTACCAGCGCCTGCGGGAGGAGGGCTACGAGGTCCACATCGCCGCCCCCAGCCGCAAGCAGCTCCGCTTCGTCGTCCACGACTTCGAGCCCGGTTTCGACACCTATACCGAGAAACCGGGGTACACCTGGCCCGCTGACCTGGCCTTCTCCGAGGTCGACCCCGGCCAGTACGTCGCCCTCGTCATCCCCGGCGGCCGGGCCCCGGAGTACCTCCGCAACGACCCGGAGCTGCGCAAGATCCTGAAGTCGTTCTTCGACACCGACAAGCCGGTCGCCCAGATCTGCCACGGGCCGCTGCTCACCGCCGCCGTGGACGCGCTCCACGGCCGCCGCGTCACCGCGTACCCCGCGCTGGAGCTCGACATGCAGTCCGCGGGGGCGACCTTCCAGGACACCGAGACCGTGATCGACGGCACCCTCGTCTCCGCGCGCGCGTGGCCGGACCACCCGAGCTGGATGCGCGAGTTCCTGAAGGTCCTGCGGACCAAGGCCCCGGCGACCTGAGGGCGACGGAGGGCAGGAAGGGGGCGCCGAACCGGCGATGAGCCGGCTCGGCGACGCGCTACGCCGCCAGCCGCTGGGCCTCCACGACCGCCTCCTCCAGGGTGTCCACCACGGGCACCCCGGGCACCGTCTCCAGGCTCGCCCGGCTGTGGGAGCCCCCGGTGTAGAGGACGGCCCGCGCCCCGACGTGCCGGGCGGCGACGGCGTCGTCCGCGGCGTCCCCGATCACCACGGTCCGCTCCGGCTCCACCCCGACGAGCCGGCGCAGGTGCCGCACCATGTGCTCGGCCTTGCTGCCCCCGGACGGCCCCCGCCGCCCGTCGACCCGCATGAAGTGCGGCTCGATCCCGAATCCCCGTACCAGCGGCACGAGTTCCTCGTGCACGTACATGCTGAGGATCGACTGGCTGTGCCCCTCGGACCGCCAGTCGGCGAGCAGCGTGGGCACGCCGTCGGTGAGCCCGCACGCGACCCGGTGCTCGGCGTAGTACCGATGGAAGACGGCGTCCATGGCGTCCCACTCCTCATCGGTGGGCAGCCGCCCGATCAGCCGCTCGTAGAACTTCGGCACCGGCACGCAGTACAGCTCCCGGTACCGCTCCAAGGTGAGCGGCTCGATCCCCAGCTCGGCGAACGCCGCGTTCGTCGCCCCGATGATCGCTTCGTTGTCATGGAACAGCGTGCCGTTCCAGTCCCAGACGATGTGCGCCCCAGCGCCGTGCTTCCCCATACCCGAAAAACTACCTCTCACCACTGACAACGCGCCGTGACCCTGTGTACGCACCCCGCAGACGCGTACGAGTCAAAGGCCGCGCGGCGTCGGTGTCACTCCCCGAGCCCCACCAGGTTGGGGATCTCCTGCGTCGCGTACCACAGCAGTTCGTGGTCGTCGGCGCCGTCGACGATGAACTGGGCGTCGTCGTCGCCCTGGTCCGCCGCGCCGAGCGCGTCTGCCGCCTCGGACACCTCGGCCTCGGCCTCCGCCGAGTCGACGTGCACGGCCGCCGCCTTGGACAGCGGCACCGGCCCGGCGACCCGCACCTCGCCGAGCGCCGTCGGGTCGAGGCCCCGGTCGGGATCGGCGACAGCGTCCCGGTCGGCCACGTCCACCGCCACGACGACCCGGCGCCGAACGGCACCCGGCTCCACGGCTACCAGCCGCAACGACGCGAGCGCGGCGCGGTTCAGGGCGGCGTACTCCAGCTCCTCGATGTCGTCGGACAGGTACCACTCGCGCAGCGCCGGCGTGACGGCGTACGCGACGAACGGCCCCTCCCCCAACTGCCCCGTCTTGTACGCCTCGGCGAGCCCGGGAAGGGTCAGGGGGACGTAGACGCGCATGGCAGGCCGCTTTCGTAGTCGTGTTCGCTGTCAAGGCTCCGCGGAGGGCTCCGACGAGGGGTCCACCCCCGCCGGGAACGATCCGTACCCCGCAGGGATCGCTCCCGCACGCCGGAGGCGCCCGGGGCGGTACGAGGAGTCGGTCCCGACGGTCCTTCAGGATACGTGCGGCGTCCCCTTTCGAGCCCCCGCCCCCATCACCCTGAT
>NZ_LIQX01000691.1 GCF_001418475.1 Streptomyces ossamyceticus
GCGCCGTCCCCATCGCGCGGTGCAGGCTCCGACCCCCCGATCCCCTTCCCGTCCGTATCGCGAGGTGCGCGCTCCGGTCCGTCGAGTCGTGACGTCCCGCCCGTACCGTCCCGGCCCGTCGCAGTACCGGGCGTTTCGGCGCCCCCCGTCTCCTTCCCCGGCGTTCCGTCCCCGTCCCTCTCGTGCCCGGGTATCCCGATGCCGGGCCGTTCCCGCCCCATGAAGTTCCTCCTGGCCCCCGCCGTCCGATGGTGTCGTCGGCCTCGTCGTCCTCGTGACCGTCACTCTCCGGTCACCTGTGCCCGACTGCCCCGGCCGGTCCCGCTCACACCGTGGGGGTCGCGGAAATCGGGGAACCCGCACCAGGGCACACGTAGCGAGGCGAGCGGATCGGGAAGGGCGAGCACGGTGAGTGGCGGCGAAGGCAACGAGGAGTACGGCCGGAAGCGGTTCGAGCGGTCGGCGAGCCATTTCACGGACCGGATCACCGCCGACGGCCGGGACGGCCGTCGGGTGGAGGCGGGCCGGTACCGGCTGGTCGTCAGCAGGGCCTGCCCCTGGGCGAGCCGGGCGGTGATCTCGCGGCGGCTGCTGGGGCTGGAGGACGCCCTGTCGATGGCGATCGCCGACCCCGTCCAGGACGACCGCAGCTGGCGGTTCACCCTGGACCCGGACGGACGCGACCCCGTGCTCGGCATCCGCTTCCTGAAGGAGGCGTACGACGCGCGGGAGAGCGACTACCCGGGCGGGGTGAGTGTCCCCGCGGTGGTGGACGTGCCGACCGGGAAGCTCGTCACCAACGACTACCAGCGGCTCACCCTCGACCTCGCCACCGAGTGGACCGCCCTGCACCGCCCGGGCGCGCCCGAGCTGTACCCGCCGGGGCGGCGCGACGAGATCGACGCGGTGATGGCGGAGGTCTACGAGGACGTCAACAACGGCGTGTACCGGGCGGGCTTCGCCACGGAGCAGAAGGAGTACGAGGAGGCGTGCACCCGGGTGTTCCGGCGACTGGAGGCGCTGTCGGAGCGGCTCGCGGGGCAGCGGTACCTGGTCGGGGAGACGATCACGGAGGCGGACATCCGGCTGTTCACGACGCTGGTGCGTTTCGATCCCGTCTATCACGGTCACTTCAAGTGCAATCGCTGGAAGCTGTCGGAGGACCCGGTGCTGTGGGCGTACGCGCGTGATCTGTTCCAGACCCCCGGGTTCGGTGACACCGTCGACTTCGACCACGTCAAACGGCACTACTACCGGGTGCACACGGGCATCAACCCGACCGGCATCGTGCCGCTCGGGCCCGATCTGTCGGGCTGGCTCACGCCGCACGGCCGCGCGGATCTGGGCGGCCGCCCGTTCGGCGACGGCACGCCGCCCGGGCCGGTGCCCGCCGCCGAGGTCGTGCCCCCGCGGGGGCGGGCCTGACGGCCGGCCGCACGGCGACGCTTCAGACCGCGAACGCGAAGGAGGAAGGCCAAGTGTCCAAGAAGAAGAAACTGCCCCTCGCCTACAAGCCCGTCGGTTTCGCCCTCGGCTGGGTCAGCGGTGCGCTGGCCTCGATGGCGTTCCAGAAGACGTGGAAGGTGATCCGGCACGAGGACGACGCGCCCGACGCGCTGGACCGGGATCGCGGGTGGGGCGAGATCCTGCTGGCGGCGGCCGTGCAGGGTGCGATCTTCGCGGTCGTACGCAGCGCGGTGGACCGCACGGGCGCGAAGGCCATCGAGCGGTCCACCGGCGTGTGGCCGTCCCCGGAGAAGGGGGGCCGGGACTGAGCCAGACGGAGGTCAGCCCTGCTTGGGGGCCGTGGGGTGTTCGCGGCGCAGGGTGAAGGAGTGGCCGGCCGGGTCGGAGTAGCCACGCTCCTCGAACGGCCCGGCCGGCTCCTTCGTGTCGACGGGGCGGCCACCCAGCGAGACGATGCGCCGCTCGGCCTCGTCGAGGTCGTCGACATAGAAGTCCAGGTGGGCCTGGAGGGAGTTCTCGGGGCGCGGCCAGCTCGGCGGGGTCGCGTTCACATCGCGGCGGAAGGCCATCCGGGTGCCGCAGGCCCCCTGGATCTCGACGCGGTTGGCGGTCGCGTCCGTCTCCTCCGCGTCCAGCAGCTCCTTGTAGAACGCCGCGAGCTTCTCGGGCTCGGCGCAGTCCAGCACCACGAGTCCTGCCCGTACCAGTGCCATGTCTCTCCTCCGCGCGGTCTTTCGGACGCGGGCGGACCCCCGGCGCCCATACGCTCCCCGGGTACCCCGATCTCCCGCTGCCACCGGCTTGGGGACCCCCTCTGTTTCATGGACAGTCGTCCAGCTATAGTGGACACCTGTCCATGAAATTGGCGACGGTGCCGAGTGGGTTGTGGAGGCTGTTGAGCATGGAGATCCTGGCTAGTGCGCTGGTTGCGCTGGTGGCGGTGGAGCACCTGTACATCCTGGTGATGGAGATGTTCCTGTGGCAGAAGGCGCCGGGGATGAGGTTCCACGGGTTCGACGCGGACCTGGCGCAGCGGACGGCGGCGATGGCGGCCAACCAGGGCCTCTACAACGGCTTCCTCGCGGCGGGCCTGGTGTGGGGCCTGATCGCGGACGACCCGACCGGGTTCCGCGCCCAGATCTTCTTCCTGAGCTGCGTCGTCGTCGCCGGTGTGTACGGTGCCGCCACCGCCAACCGCCGGATCCTCTTCATGCAGGCGCTGCCCGCCGCGCTCGCCCTGGCCGCCGTCCTCGTCGCCGGATGACCGCGGAGGACCCCCGGGCCGCCCGCACCCGGGCCAAGCTGCGGGAAGCCCTCCTCGACGAGTGCGCCCGGCGCCCCCTGGACGAGGTCAGCGTGGCCGCGCTGGTCCGCCGGGCGGGGGTCGGCCGGGCCACGTTCTATGTGCACTACGCCGACCTGGAGGCGCTGGCGGTGGACGCCTGCGCCGACGTCGTACGGGAGGCCGTGGAGGCGCTGCACGCCTGGCGCGGCCGTCCCGACCCGGTACGGGCCCCCGCGGCCCTGGTGGAGTTCTTCGCGTCGCTCACCCCGCACACCGCCCTGTACCGCACCCTGCTGGCCCCCGGTGGCAGCGGCCCGCTCGGGCGGGTGCTGTACCAGGACCTGCGGGCGTACAGCCTCCGCGAGCGCGAGCTGGCGGGGGCCGCGGACGCGCCGCTGGTGGCGTCGGCCGTGGCCGCCACCTTCGCGGGGGTCCTCGCCGACTGGCTGCACGGACGGATCGAGGCGACCTCGGAGGAGATCGCCCACCAGTCGTGGCAACTGCTCGTCGCCCTGCACCGCAGCCGGTGAGCCCCCGCCCGGCCCGCCGCCCC
>NZ_LIQX01000692.1 GCF_001418475.1 Streptomyces ossamyceticus
CCGGGTCGGCCGGGTCGGCCGTGCCGCCGGTTTCCGCGTGGTCCGGCGGGTGGGCCTCTTCGCCGTCTTCTTCGGGGTCTCGTTCGCTCCGCACACCGAAGCGCGCTACCCGGACATTTCCCCACTCATTCCGAGATGACGGAAACCGGCCGTACAACGACCGGAACACCGACGAAACAGGGCAACAGGCCCTCGGCCGTGGCCAGTTGCGGGCGACAGTGGTCCGTTGCCGGCGGTGGCGGTCCGTTGCGGGCGGCCGGGTCAGCCGCCGGAGGTGTCGAGTTCGGCGTCCTCGCCGACGCCCGCGCAGTCGTAGGGGTCCTTGAGCCAGCCGTCGGGCAGGACGACGCGGTTGTTGCCGGAGGTGCGGCCGCGCGGCCCGTCGGCGCCGGCCGGCCACGGCTGGTACAGGTCCAACTCGTCGAGCCCAGCGCGGAGTTCGGTAAGGGACGAGGTGATGGCGAGCCGCTTGCGCATCTCGGAGCCCACGGCGAAGCCCTTGAGGTACCAGGCGACGTGCTTGCGGAAGTCGACGACACCCTTCGACTCGTCGCCGATCCACTCACCGAGGAGCGTGGCGTGCCGGACCATGATGTCGGCCACCTCGTGCAGCGACGGGCGCGCGATGTCCTCGGTCCGCCCCTCGAAGGCGGCGACGAGATCGGAGAACAGCCACGGCCGGCCCAGGCAGCCGCGTCCGACGACGACTCCGTCGCAGCCGGTCTCGCGCACCATCCGCAGGGCGTCCTCGGCGGACCAGATGTCTCCGTTGCCGAGCACCGGGATCTCGGGGACATGCTCCTTCAGCCGGGCGATGGCGTCCCAGTCGGCGGTGCCGCCGTAGTGCTGGGCGGCGGTGCGGCCGTGCAGGGCGATGGAGGTGACGCCCTCCTCGACGGCGATACGGCCGGCGTCGAGGAAGGTGATGTGGTCGTCGTCGATGCCCTTGCGCATCTTCATGGTGACGGGGAGGTCCCCGGCGCCGGAGACGGCCTCGCGGAGGATCGCGCGGAGCAGGTTCCGCTTGTACGGGAGGGCGGAGCCGCCGCCCTTCCTCGTCACCTTCGGGACCGGGCAGCCGAAGTTCAGGTCGATGTGGTCGGCGAGGCCCTCCTCCGCGATCATGCGGACGGCCTTGCCGACGGTCACCGGGTCCACGCCGTACAGCTGGATCGAGCGCGGCTTCTCGGTCGCGTCGAAGTGGATCAGCTGCATGGTCTTCTCGTTGCGCTCGACCAGCGCCCTCGTCGTGATCATCTCGCTGACGAAGAGGCCCTTGCCGCCACTGAACTCCCTGCACAGGGTACGGAAGGGCGCGTTCGTGATCCCGGCCATGGGGGCCAGGACGACGGGCGGGGTGACGGCGTGCGGACCGATCCGCAGAGGCGCGGCGGCCGTGGTCGAGGACGTGGTCGAGGGCGTGGACATTCCCCCATTGTCCCGCACGTCGGCGGAGCCCTGGTCCGGGGCCGGTGACGATGGCGGCGACGGCGGTGAACCCCCCGACCGGCACGCCCGAACGACACTCCCCTTCACCCTATTCATTAGTTAGGCGCACTATTGACTCGGGCGTACGATGGAGGGCATGCCCGAGCTCAGCCGTCGCCACCGCCTGCTGGTGCTCGCGATCTGCTGCACCAGCCTCCTGATCGTGAGCCTGGACAACACCGTCCTCAACGTCGCCCTCCCCACCCTCCAGCGCGACCTGGGCGCGAGCGTCGCCGGTCTCCAGTGGACGATCGACGCCTACACCCTGGTCCTGGCCTCGCTGCTGATGCTGGCGGGCTCCACGGCGGACCGCATCGGCCGCAAACGGATCTTCATGGCGGGGCTCGTCGTCTTCACCATCGGCTCGGCGCTGTGCTCGCTCGCCCCGAACCTCGACGCGCTCGTGGTGTTCCGGATGGTGCAGGCGGTCGGCGGTTCGATGCTCAACCCGGTCGCGATGTCGATCATCACCAACACGTTCACGGAGCCGCGCGAGCGGGCCCGGGCGATCGGGGTGTGGGGCGCGGTGGTGGGCATCTCGATGGCGGCGGGACCGATCATCGGCGGTGTCCTGGTGGAGTCGGTCGGCTGGCGCTCGATCTTCTGGATCAACCTCCCGGTCGGTCTGGCCGCTCTCGCGCTGACCTGGCGGTTCGTCCCGGAGTCCCGGGCGCCGAAGGCCCGCCGCCCCGACCCCGTGGGGCAGCTCCTGGTCATCGCGCTGCTCGGTTCGCTGACGTACGCGATCATCGAGGCGCCGACCGCGCCGGTGGGGCGGACGCTGGTGTTCGGCGGTGTCGCCCTGGCCGCGCTCCTCGGGCTGCTCCGGTACGAGCCGCGCCGGGACGAGCCCCTGATCGACCTGCGTTTCTTCCGTTCGGCGCCGTTCAGCGGGGCGACCGTGATCGCGGTCAGCGCGTTCGCGGCGCTCGGCGGTTTCCTGTTCCTGTCGACGCTGTACCTGCAGAACGTGCGCGGCCTGGACGCCCTGCACGCGGGGCTGTGGATGCTTCCGATGGCCTTCCTGTGCTTCGTGTGCGCGCCGGTCGCCGGGCGGCTGGTCGGCAGCCGGGGCCCGCGGCTGCCGCTGCTCGTCGCGGGGGTGACCATGACCGCGAGCGGTGTCCTCTTCGCCGCGTTCGAGGCGGAGACGGCGAACATCACCCTGGTCATCGGCTACGTCCTCTTCGGCATCGGCTTCGGCTTCGTCAACGCGCCCATCACCAACACGGCGGTCTCCGGCATGCCCCGCGCGCAGGCCGGGGTCGCCGCCGCCGTCGCCTCCACCAGCCGGCAGATCGGCCAGACCCTGGGGGTCGCCGTGATCGGGGCGGTGCTGGCGGCGGGCGTGGGTGCGTCCTCGTACGCCGAGTCGTTCGTGTCGGCGGCCCGCCCCGCGTGGTGGATCGTCACGGCATGCGGTTTCGCCGTCCTGACCCTGGGCGCGCTGACCACCGGCCCCTGGGCCCGCGCCACCGCCGAGCGAACGGCGGCCCGCCTGGAGTCGACCGAGGTACGGGACGCGGCGGGCATCGGGGCGCCGTAGAAGTGGGGTGCGGTTCGGTTCGTCGATCCGCACTGCTCATGGGGGGCGGGTGGCGTCACCACAGGTGGAGGAAGCTGCGGACGTCGTCGTAACCGTCGAGGGCACGGCCGTCCACGTCCGACGGGTCTGCCTCGGCGCGCGCCGCCAGCGACTCCGCCAGGGCGCGGGCCTCGTCGCCGAGACGCCCGAAGCGTCGGGCGGTGTGGCCCAGGCACAGTCCGGCCAGCCCCAGCAGCGGACTGCCCGGCACGGCCCGGGTCCCGACCTGAACGCACCAGTGCTCGACGAACTCCGCGTCGTCGTCGTGCAACGCGGTGCCGACCAGCACGCTCGCCGCCTCCCCCTCCGCCGAACGGTCGCGCAGGGCCCGCTCCAACGTCTCGGCCACCACCCCGTGAGGCAGCGCGGGAGGGTTCTCGAAGCGCCGGTGGACATGCATCCCGGGAGCCTACGCTGACCGCGTCCCCACCGGGGGCCGTCGGGTCGGCGGTGCTGCCTAGCTAGGCGCCGTTGCCGTGCCGGCCCCGGGCCGCGAGGGCGTCCTGGCGGTATTCCGTGGGTGGGGCGCCGTAGGCCGTGCGGAAGGCTCGGGTGAAGTCGGAGGCCCGGGGGTAGCCCCAGCGGGTGGCGATGACGTGGACCGGGGTGGCGCGCAGGGAGCGGTCGGCGAGGTCGCGGTGGGCGCCCTCCAGGCGGCGGGCCCGGGTCCACGCGGCGACCGTCTCGCCCCGGGTGTGCTGCTGGAAGACGCGGTGCAGATAGCTGACGGAGATGTGGTGCGCGGCCGCGATCACCGGCGGGGTCAGCTCCGGGTCGTGCAGGTTCTGCCGGATGAACGCGGTGATCCGCCGGGCGAGGGCCTCCTGGCGGGTCTCCGGCGGCAGCGCGGCCTCGGCGTCCAGCGCCTGGCCCAGCACGGCGGACACCAGGTCGAGGACGACCGTCCCGAGGCGCGGCGCGTCGGCCGGGCCGAGGGTGTCGGCCTGGCGTTCCAGACCGAGCAGGAAGTCCGTCAGCAGCGCGGCTACGCCCTCCCGGCCCGGAATGCCACGGCCCAGCAACTCCCGCACGCGGTGCGGCGGGAGCGGCAGCAGCGACTTG
Source organism: Streptomyces ossamyceticus (assembly GCF_001418475.1). GTDB lineage: Bacteria > Actinomycetota > Actinomycetes > Streptomycetales > Streptomycetaceae > Streptomyces > Streptomyces ossamyceticus. Next base: position 4,136 of record NZ_LIQX01000692.1, read on the forward strand.
GGGAAATCGACGCCCACACCCCGGACGGGCGCCGGCCGCAGATCGTCCGCCGGCCGGAGGTCGTACGGCTGCGAACTGTCCGCGAGGTGCAGGTCGAACGCGCCGAACGCGCCGCTCCGTCCCGCGTGGTCGAGGGTCAACTCGCCGTCCAGCAGCAGCGACAGGTGGTACAGCTCGGGGTCGGACTGGCGCACCATCCGCTGGCTGCGCCGGTAGCGCGTCGGCAGGAACGAGGTGGGCCACACGGTCACCGGGCCCAGCTCCATCAGCCGGAACTCCGCCCAGAAGTCGGTGGTGTGGGCGCTGATGATGTCGCTGGGCGAGCGCATCCGGCCGACCATCTCCCGCCAGTGGTCGAACCTGTCGTCCGCCGGCACGTCCTCGCTACGGAACACCGTCCCGATCATCGCGTCCCAATCTCCGCCGCCCGACCGTCTCAAAACAGCCGTCATCCTCGAACAGCCGTCATCCTCGCACGCGGTACCCGCACGCCGGACACGCGGGGAGCACGGCGGCAGCGCATACGGAGGGCACGGGTCCGCCGCCCCCGCCCGGCCCACGTCCCGGTGGGACAACTCATGGCCGGATCGACCCCGTTGATGTTGGTCGTGCTGCACACTCCTCACGACGGGCAGCGGTCGGTGAAAGGCCGACGACCCTCGACGTGTCGGCTGGAGACCTGATGTCGGAGAACAACTCGAGCACTTCGAACAACTCGAGCAAGGTGAGCCGCTGGGACCAGCACGGGCGACAGCACGTCGTGCGGGTCCAGCGCTCCGGTGTGCAGCGCACGATCAGATGCGACACGTGCGGCTGGCGCAAGGGCGCGCAGTTCCTGCCGTGGCTGAAGGCGCAGGAGCACCTCGCCGAGGCCCACCAGGCGACGGTGGACCCCGCGACCTCCTGAACAGGCCCGGACTCCCTGACAGGACTCCCTGACAGGGCTCCCTGACAGGGCTTCCGGACAGGGCTTTCGACCTCAGGGGGCTCCCTGCCCGAGATTCCGGTCAGGCCGGTGTGCCGAGGGCGTCCGCGACCCGGTCCAGCACGCGCCGCCAGTGCTCCCTGCGCCGCTCGCGTTCCCCGGCGCTCGCCATCCGCTCCTGATGGAAGCGCAGGACCGTCCTGCCCCCGGCGGCGGCCGAGACGGTGACCTGCACGGTCGTGTCGCCGTACGTCACCCGGATGCGTTCGCCGGGCCGGTACCCGCGCACCTCGCCGCCGGTCCCCGCGTCAGTGGTGTACGGCGCCCCGCGCTCGGGGGTGAGTCGCGCCCCGGCCCCGAGCCACAGCGCCAGCCCTCGCGGTCCGCTGACGAACTCCCAGACCGTCGACGGTGGTTGGGCGAGGGTGCGGGAGACGCCGATCTCCCATCCGGCGTCCTGGGTCAGTCCGGTGGCGGCCACGGCGATCACTCCTCGTTCGGGGCGGACTCGTCGGTGCGGCGCGCGCGATGGGCCCGGTGGGCGCGGTGGGCACGCACCTTGCTGCGGTTGCCGCAGTGCTCCATGGAGCACCAGCGGCGGCGGCCGGGCCGCGAGGTGTCGACGTAGATCAGATAGCAGCGCTCGCCGGCGCACATGCGGACGCGGTCCGCGTACGGCCCGGTGAGCAGGTCTACGGCGTCGCGGGCGACGGTGGAGGCGAGTTGGGCGCCGCCCGCCGGGGCGGGCGACCAACGCCGGGTGCCGTCCTCGCCGAGGGCGGGGGCGAGCGGGGGCCGTGCCGCCGCGTCGTTGATGACACGCAGGTCGGCGGGGCCGGCCGCCGGGATGTCCAGCGGGGGCAGTCCGCCCGGGTGGAGGCGCGAGACCACCGTGCGCAGCAGGGCGTCGCGCAGCCGCCGTACGTGCTCCACGTCGGCGTCGGTGAGGTCCAGGGTGCCCGGCGTGGGGGTGAGCCGGGACCGTCCGACCCAGGCGGTCAGGTCCTCGGGGGTGTGCAGCACCTCGTAGCGGGTGAGGGCGCCGGGGCCTCCGGTGACGAGGAGCTCCAGACAGAGAGCGCCCGGATCGAAGCGGAAGACATGGCCGGTGTACGACCGCAGGGGGATTCCCGGTCCTTCCGGGGGCCGGGAAGGGTCGCCATCCGGCGTGGCTGTGGTGGACGACGAGGGCATGTAACCACTATAACCGGTTACATGACTGCCGCACTGAGCTGGAAACTGGTCATCGACACCCGCGACGCGCAGCCCCTGGCCGATTTCTGGGCCGCCGCGCTGGGCTACGAGGTGGAGGATCCGAGCGCGCTGATCGCCCACCTCCGCTCGGCGGGCGACCTTCCGGAGGAGGCCGTCGGCGAGCACGCCGGCCACGCCGTGTTCCGGGGGTACGCCGCCGTCCGCCACCCCGAGGACCCGTACGACCCCTTCACCGGCATCGGCCGGGGCCGTCGTCTCCTCTTCCAGGACGTCCCGGAGCCCAAGACGGTGAAGAACCGCCTCCACATCGACGTCCACGCCGAACCGGGCGGCCTGGACGACCTCGTGGCCCGCCTGGAGACCCTGGGCGCCACCCGACTCCACGAGGTGGACAAGGGCCCGGCGGGCCACTGGTGGGTGATGCACGACCCGGAGGGCAACGAGTTCTGCGTGGCCTAGAGGCCTTCGCACGCCCTACGTCCCACGGCGGCCGTCGCGCGTCGAGCGCCCCGAGCCGGAGGCCGGACGTCGAGGACCCCGAGCGGAGGCCGGGCGCCTGGCGTAGGACGCCAAAGCCGGAGGCCGGGCGACGGGCGGCGAGGGCCCCGAGCGGACGCCGGACATCAAGGACCCCCAAAGCCGGAGGCCGGGCACCGGGCGTAGGACCCCCGAAGCCGGAGGCCGGGCGACGGGCGGCGAG
>NZ_LIQX01000693.1 GCF_001418475.1 Streptomyces ossamyceticus
ACCTCGTCGTAGGAGACACGGCGCACGACCCCGTCGGCCTCCAGCTCCCGCAGATGGGAGGCCAGCACCTTCTCGGTGATCCCCGGGAGCAGCCGGCGCAGTTCGCCGAAGCGGCGGCAGGGCTGCTCGTGGAGCGCCCAGAGGATGAGCACCTTCCACTTGCCGCCGATCACCTCCATCGCGGTGTCGATCCCGCAGACGTGTCCGTCCGGTGTGCCCGGCCGGTTCAGCGTCGTCATGCCCCACCCTTTCCGACGTGCCCGCTCACCGCGGGGTAACCACCCACTGCCAAGTGCGTACTTGATCGATCCCGGAGCTGTGACCAGCCTGTTCGGCATGACACAGAACCTTGTCGAGAAGACGCCCGTCACGCTGTTGGGGCTCGGCGCGATGGGCACCGCGCTGGCCCGTGCCTGGCTCGCCGCCGGCCACCCGCTCACCGTCTGGAACCGTACCCCGGCCCGTGCCGAGGCGCTCGCCGCCGAGGGCGCGACGGTCGCGGGCAGCGTCGCCGAGGCGGTCGCGGCAAACTCCCTGATCGTTGCCTGCCTGTTGGACGACGCGTCGGTCACCGAGGCGCTGACCGGCACCGACCTGGCCGGCCGTGACCTGGTCAACCTGACCACCGGCACCCCCGAACAGGCTCGTGCCCGCGCCGCGTGGGCCAGCGAGCGCGGCGCCCGTTACCTGGACGGCGGGATCATGGCCGTCCCCCCGATGATCGGCGTCCCGCAGGCCGGCGGCTATGTCTTCTACAGCGGCTCGCAGGAGTTGTTCGAGCAGCACCGGGAGACCCTGGGCGTCCCGGCGGGCACCACGTACGTCGGCGGGAACGCGGGCTTCGCCGCCCTGTACGACGTGGCACTGCTCAGCGCCATGTACGGCATGTTCGCGGGCGCCGCGCACGCCTTCGCGCTGATTCGCGGGGAGGACATCGACCCCACCGAGTTCGCCCCGCTGCTCGCCGGCTGGCTCACCGCGATGGCCCCGTCCGTGCACCAGACCGCCGACCAGCTGCGCAGCGGCGACTACACCAGGAACGTCGTCTCCGACCTTGCCATGCAGGTGGCCGGCACGCCCACGTTCCTGGAGACGGCGCGGCAACAGGGCGTCAGCCCCGAACTCCTCAGCCCCTACTTCGAGCTGATGCACCGTCGCCTGACCGAGGCCGACGGCAAGGAGGGCCTGACGGGCGTGATAGACCTGCTGCTGAGCCGACCGGCCTTGAACACCGCAGGTGGTCGGAGCGGGCCGAAGGAGCAGGACCACAGCGCCGGGCGGCCGCCGGGTTTTCCTGGGGGCCCGCCAAGGGACGCGCCGTGACGGAGACAATCACCGGCCCGGCGGGGCCCGGCGGCGCACGGCGGGCCGTCCCGATCCTCGCGACCCGCCGAAACCGCTGCTCGTGCCTACGTCACCAGTTCGAGTGACGTGACGGTGTATTCGCAGGTGAGGCCAGGTGGCCGCCTAGCGTGTCGGTGTTGCTTGTGCCTCAAGCACGTCAAGCCCACACTTGAGGAGGAGGTGCCGTCTTGACCGCTCTTGCACATGAGAGGCCCGAGATCATGTCAGAGGCCGGGGCTGAATTCGTGAACGAACCCCACTTCGACGAGGTCTTGTGGCAGGCGTGGAAGGCCATGGATCTCCCCGAGGGCTACCGCGCCGAGATCATCGAGGGAGCCATCGAGGTGTCGCCCACCGCCCGCCGCTCGCACGGTCTGATCGCCAACCGTGTGCGCAGGGCTCTGGACAGATTCCTGGACGGCGGCGAATACGCCTGCCACCAGGATGTGAACGTGATCCACGAGCGCAAGGTCTGGGTGCCGGACGCCTTTGTCGCCCCGGAGGACACCGAGTCGTGTCGCGACGAAGAGGACATGGGGGTCAGGGCCGACTCCGTCCAACTCATCGTCGAGGTGGTCTCGCCTGGCACGCGGAACCGGGACCGCGACCGGGTCAGGAAGCGCCGTGAGTACGCGCGTGCCGGCATTCCTGTGTACGTCGTCATCGACGACCACGACGGCGAGGGGGCGGTCACTCTCTTCACCGGGCCTCGCCCCGACAAGGCGGACTGGGAGGACATCCACCGTGTGCCCTACGGCACGGAGGTCGTCATTCCCGAGGGCCCGGCGAAGGGATTCGCCGTCACGGAGGCCGTCACCGGTCGGCTCCGGACCTGACGCTCGGCCCGGCAAGTTGCCCACTGGCCACACCCGACTGAACCAACCGGCTCCAGGTGGTGTCTCACCAGGCGATACGTGTAGGGCGTTGCTGGGGAGGCAACTCATGGCCATGGTCGGGCTGTTCTGGATCGCCGAGGACGGCGGGGTGTATGTCGGGGCGGAGCCCGAGGGGGCCGGGA
>NZ_LIQX01000694.1 GCF_001418475.1 Streptomyces ossamyceticus
ACGCCGAGCTGCGGGCGCTGGGCCGGGTGCGGTACTTCGAGCCCACGAACCAGTGGCTCGTCGCCCACCACGCGGATGTCTCGGCGCTGCTGCGGGACCGGCGCCTGGGCCGGACGTACCAGCACAGGTTCACGCACGAGGACTTCGGCCGCAGTGCGCCGCCGCCGGAGCACGAGCCGTTCCACACGCTGAACGACCACGGGATGCTGGACCTGGAACCGCCGGACCACACCCGGATCAGGCGGCTGGTGTCGAAGGCGTTCACACCGCGCACGGTGGAGCGGCTGAAGCCGTATGTGGAGGGGCTGGCGGGTGAGCTGGTGGCCCGGCTGGTCGAGGCCGGCGGCGGTGATCTGCTGGCGGATGTCGCGGAGCCGCTCCCGGTGGCGGTGATCGCCGAGATGCTCGGTGTCCCCGAGTCGGACCGGGCGCAGCTGCGGCCCTGGTCGGCGGACATCTGCGGGATGTACGAGCTGAGCCCGTCGGAGACGACGGCGAAGAAGGCGGTGCGGGCGTCGGTGGAGTTCTCGGAGTACCTCCGGGGGCTGATCGCGCACCGTAGGGAGAAGCCGGGCGAGGACCTGATCTCGGGGCTGATCGCGGCGTACGACGAGGGCGACCGGCTGACCGAGCAGGAGATGATCTCGACCTGTGTGCTGCTGCTGAACGCGGGCCACGAGGCGACGGTGAACGCCACCGTGAACGGCTGGTGGGCGCTGTTCCGCAACCCCGACCAGCTGGCGGCCCTGCGCGCGGACCACTCGCTGGTGCCGACGGCCGTGGAGGAGCTGATGCGGTACGACACCCCGCTCCAGCTCTTCGAGCGCTGGGTGCTGGACGACATCGAGATCGACGGCACGACCGTCCCGCGAGGCGCGGAGATCGCGATGCTGTTCGGCTCCGCGAACCACGACCCGGCCGTCTTCGACGCCCCGGAGAAGCTGGACCTCACGCGTCAGGAGAACCCGCACATCTCGTTCAGCGCGGGTATCCACTACTGCATCGGCGCGCCCCTCGCCCGGATCGAACTGGCGGCGTCGATGACGGCCCTGCTGGAGAAGGCCCCCACCCTGACCCTCGCAACGGAGCCGAAGCGCAAGCCGAACTTCGTGATCCGAGGGCTGGAGGGACTCCAGGTGGAGGTGGCGGTGGCGTAGAGCGCGCCGCTCCTTGCGGTCGCCGGCCCGCTCCTCCGGCCCACCCGCGCCCATCCGCCTCGGCCCCCGAGAGCCCGTCCACATCGGTCCCCGCGTGGCCGTCCGTCTCCGCCTCGGCCACCGCGAGCCACCCCCGGCCCTCGCGAGCCGGCCCACCTCGGCCGTCCCCGCCCGGTCGGCGGCCCCGGTCCTCCCCGTCAGGTCTCCGACCTCCGGGGTCTGGCGTGCTCGGTGCTCGGGGGCCGGGGGCCGGGGGCCGGGTCCGGGGTCAACCCATGACGACATCCCTCCGTCGTAGTCCTGCC
>NZ_LIQX01000695.1 GCF_001418475.1 Streptomyces ossamyceticus
GTCTGGGCGTTCCTCGGCGACGGTGAGATGGACGAGCCCGAGTCGACGGCGGCACTCGCGCTCGCCTCCCGCGAGGGCCTCGACAACCTGACCTTCGTCATCAACTGCAACCTGCAGCGCCTCGACGGCCCGGTCCGCGCCAACTTCAAGATCGTGCAGGAGCTGGAGGCCCAGTTCCGCGGCGCCGGCTGGAATGTGATCAAGAGCCTGTGGGGCTCGGCCTGGGACGAGCTGTTCCAGCTCGACACCACCGGCGCGCTCGTCCGCCGGTTGCGCGAGGTACCGGACGCCCAGGTCCAGACGTACCAGACCCGCGACGCCGCCTACATCCGCCAGGACTTCTTCGGCAAGGACCCGGCGCTCGTCGAGATGGCGAAGCTGCTGAGCGACGATAAGATCCTGGAGTGCTTCCACCTCTCCCGCGGTGGTCACGAGGCGCGCAAGGTGTACGCCGCGTACAAGGCGGCCGTCGAGTTCAAGGGCGCGCCGACCGTGATCCTGGCCCAGACCGTCAAGGGCCACACCCTCGGTGAGGGCTTCGCGTCGAAGAACGCCAACCACCAGATGAAGAAGCTCTCGGTGGACGAGTTCAAGACGATGCGGGACCTGCTCGACCTGCCGATCAAGGACAGCGACTTCGTCGACGGCGTCGTGCCCTACGGCCACCCGGGCGCCGACTCCGCCGAGGTCCGCTACCTCCAGGAGCGCCGCGCCGCCCTTGGCGGCCCCGCGCCGGCCCGTCGCGTCCACCCGGTGGCGCCGCTGCCCGCCCCCGCCGAGAAGGCCTTCGCCTCCTTCGACAAGGGCTCCGGCTCCCAGAACGTGGCCACCACCATGGCTTTCGTCCGCCTGATCAAGGACCTGGTCCGCGACAAGGAGACGGGTAAGCGCTGGGTGCCGATCGTCCCCGACGAGGCCCGCACCTTCGGCATGGAGTCGCTGTTCCCGTCCCTCGGGATCTACTCCCCCAAGGGCCAGACGTACGAGCCGGTCGACCGCGACCAGCTGATGTACTACAAGGAGGCCGAGAACGGGCAGATCCTCAACGAGGGGATCACCGAGGCCGGTTCGATGGCCGACTTCATCGCCGCGTCGACCGCGTACTCCACGCATGGCGAAGCGATGATCCCGTTCTACATCTTCTACTCGATGTTCGGCTGGCAGCGCACGGCCGACCAGATGTGGCAGCTCGGCGACCAGCTCGGCCGCGGCTTCCTCGTCGGCGCGACCGCCGGCCGTACGACGCTGACGGGCGAGGGCCTGCAGCACGCGGACGGTCACTCACCGGTCATCGCGGCGACCAACCCGGCCGCCCTCACGTACGACCCGGCCTTCGCGTACGAGGTCGCGACGATCGTGAAGGACGGTCTGCGCCGGATGTACGGCGAGGCCGCGCCCGGTGAGGACCCGAACGTCTTCTACTACCTGACCGTCTACAACGAGCCGCTCCCGCAGCCCGCGAAGCCGGCCGGTCTCGGTATCGACGAGGGCATCGTCAAGGGCCTGTACCGCTTCAACACGGCGGAGTCCGCGGGCGTGACCGTCCCGGCGAACGCCCCGCGCATCCAACTGCTGGGTTCCGGTACGGCCATCCACTGGGCGCTTCAGGCGCAGAAACTCCTCGCCGACGAGTGGGGGATCGCGGCCGACGTGTGGTCCGCGACGTCCTGGAGCGAGCTGCGCAGGGACGCCCTGGACGCCGACGCGGCGCTGCTGCGCGGCGAGGAGCGCGTCCCGTACGTCCGCCAGGCACTCCAGGGCGCCGAAGGTCCGGTGCTGGCCGTGTCCGACTACATGCGTCAGGTTCCCGACCAGATCGCCCAGTGGGTCGAGCAGGACTACTCCTCCCTCGGCGCCGACGGCTTCGGTCTCTCCGACACCCGCGAGGCGGCCCGCCGGCACTTCGGTGTCGACGCGCAGTCCATCGTCGTGGCGGCGCTCGCGCAGCTGGCGAAGCGGGGGGAGACCCGGGCGGCGGCGGTGAAGGAGGCCCGCGAGAAGTACGGGCTGTGAGGCTGCCGGGCGCCTTCTGAACGGGGGGTGCCTGTCGGTCGGCGAGTGCGGGTGGTTCGTGGTTTCTCGCGCAGTTCCCCGCGCCCCCGAAGGGATGGGCCTGCGGCCCACCCTTCACAGGAAAAGCACGGGCGCGGCCCGGACGCTTTTCAGGGGCGCGGGGAACTGCGCGCACGCCCCCGCACGCACTCGCACCCGCACCCGCACCCGCACCCGCACCCGACGACGCACCCTCACGCCCCTCCCCTCGGAGGGCCCGGCATGATGACTTCATGCGCGCTGCCCGGCTCATCAAGATGGTGCTGCTTCTCCAGTCCCGCCCCTCCATGACCGCGGCCGAGCTGGCCCGTGAGCTGGAGGTGTCCGAGCGCACGGTCACCCGGGACGCCCAGGCCCTGTCGGAGGCTGGTGTCCCCGTGTACGCGGACCGCGGGAGGGCCGGTGGCTACCGTCTGATCGGCGGTTACCGCACCCGGCTGACCGGACTCGCCCGCAGCGAGGCCGAGGCCCTGTTCCTCAGCGGCGTTCCGGGGGCCCTGCGCGAGATGGGCCTGGAGGACGCCGCCTCCGCCGCCCGCCTGAAGGTGTCGGCGGCCCTCCTCCCCTCCCTCCGCGACGCCTCGCGCACGGCGTCCCAGCGGTTCCACCTCGACGCGCCGAGCTGGTTCAAGGAACCGAAGACCCCGGAGCTGCTGCCCGTCGTCGCGGACGCCGTCTGGGACGACCGGCGGATCACGGCGCGCTACCGCAGGGGCGACACGGAGGTCGAACGGCGGCTGGAGCCGTACGGTCTCGTCCTCAAGGCCGGCATCTGGTACCTGTGCGCCCGCGTCGTCGACCTCGCCGCCCCCTCCGTCCCCGGCCCCCGCACCGGCCACGACACTCCGGGCCGTCCCGACGCCCGTCCGGACGTCGGCTCCGCCAACCGTTCCGCTCCTTTCCGTACGTACCGCATCGACCGGTTCAGCACCGTCGAGAGCGAGGAAGCCCGCTTCACGCGCGACAAGGACTTCGATCTGCCGGCGTACTGGGACCAACAGGCGGAACGTTTCGCCCGCTCGATCCTGCACACCGAGGTCGTCGTACGGCTGTCCCCCGAGGGTGTGCGGCGGCTGCCGCACGTCGTTGATCCCGTGTCGGCGCGGGACGCCCTCGCGGCGACGGACGACGCGCCCGACGCGCACGGCTGGAGGACCGTGACGCTCCGGGTCGAGTCGGAGGACGTGGCCCGCACCCAGCTCACGGCGCTGGGGGCCGAGGTCGAGGTGCTCGCGCCGGAAGGTCTGCGGAGCCGTTTCGTGCAGGACGCGCGGCGGCTCGCCGAGCTGTATCGGGGAGCGGCGCGGGGCTGAGAGGGGCCGTACGGGCCGTCGGGGCGCGTCGGCGGGCGTGGCCGATCCGTGGCCCTCCACGTGCATCCGGCCCCCTGAGGCCCGATGCTGGACCCGTGATGGACGAGACGGAGTTCTGGGAGCTGGTGGACACGACCCGGGAGGACGCCGAGGGCGACCCGGAGGACCAGGCCGACCTGCTCGTGGAACGGCTCGGCCGACTGGACCCGGAGGCGGTGCTCGACTTCTCCCGGCACTTCGAGTCCCGCTACAACCGCGCCTACACCTGGGACCTGTGGGGCGCCGCCTGGGTGCTGCTCGACGGCGCCAGCGACGACGCGTTCGACTTCTTCCGGTGCTGGCTGATCGGCCAGGGTCGGGAGGTCTTCGAGGGCGCGGTGCACGACCCGGACGCGCTCGCCGATCTGCTGGGCGACTTCGACGAGGAGATCGACGGGGACGGCGAGGAGCTGGGGTACGCCGCCGACGAGGCGTACGAGCAGCTCACCGGCCTCGTCGCGCCGGACCTCGGCATTCCGCCCGCGCCCGGCGAGCCGGAGGGCTCCCCGGTCGACTTCGAGGACGAGTCCGCGCTCGCCGAGCGCTACCCGAAGCTCTGGGAGCGTTTCAGGCCCTGAGGCCCCGGCTGGGGAACGTTTCAGGCCCTGAGGTCCCGGCTGCGGGTGCGCGGCAGAGAGGCAGGGGTGTGCTCGGCGGTGTACGTCCGGGACTCCTGACGCTCCCCCTCGTGGCCGTGTGCCGGGTGTCCGGGCGCGGTCGCTCCGTGCAGCGGGGCCGAGTTGGCGCGCTCCAGCGCGGAGGCGGTGACGGCGGACGGGCCGAGCACGACCACGGCGGCCGCGCAGGCCACCGTCCACGGGCTGCGCAGGGCGGCGGACCAGGTGCGCCGCGCGGCGCGCGCCGGGCTCTTCGTACGATTGCCGATCATGTTCCCACCTCCGGTCGACGTGACACGACGACGGTAGGGCGGGGATCTTGGAGGAGTCTGTGAGACCGCGGCGGGCCGTCTGTGAACCTCATGAGATCTGACTCCGGCCCCGGGACCGGGGTCACGACCGGCCCTGGAGACGGGCCGCCAGTTCCCTGATGGCGGGCAGGCGTTCGGCGAGGGCCGCGCCCGGGCAGCTGGTCATGTAGCCGTCGCTGTGGCCCGCGAGGGTGGGCAGCAGGACGGTGGTGCCGGCGGCGTAGCGGCTGCGGCTGTTGCTGGAGGTGAGGCGCACACTCCCGCGGGGGTCGCTGTCGGAGAGACCGAGCTTCCAGGCGACGAGGGCGGCGATCGCGTCGGTCATGGCCTGGGGGACGGGGACACCGGCGGTGAAGGTGCCGAGGGCGGCGATACCGGCGGTGCGGTGGTTGAAGCCCTGGGTGTGGGCGCCGGTGACGGGGCGGTCGACGCCGCCCGCGCGGCCCTCGTAGATGGTGCCGCAGCGGTCGACGAGGAAGTTGTAGCCGATGTCGTCCCACTCCCGGGTGCCGGTCTGGCCGGCGTACAGGTAGCGGATGATGCGGGGCGCGTCGGCGCAGTCGTAGCCGTTCGGTGAGTCCGTGTGGTGGATGAAGACGGCGGCGACCTGGTCGTCGTAGCGTGCGGGCGGCTGGCTGCGGCCGTCCCCGGCGAGCCAGCGGCTCCTCGGCACGATGGGCGGCCGCGGTGCCTGGTACGCCTGGTGCGACTGGGAGGGCCGGGCCGCCACGGGACTGGGGGCTCGGCCCTCCCAGTCGCACCAG
>NZ_LIQX01000696.1 GCF_001418475.1 Streptomyces ossamyceticus
GGCCTGCGCCGACGCGGGGGTGAGGGCGAGGCCGAGCAGGAGGAGCGCGGCGGTGAGCAGGACGGATCGTGCCGGTCTCATGGGGGGCTCCTGGCGGTCGAGGGATCGACGGAGGGCGGGCACTTCGTGCCAGTGGTGCCAGTCGTGCCAGTGGTGCCGGTATTGACGGTGGTGCCGGTATTGACGGTGGTGGCGGTCAACTAGAAGGAAACCTTCCTAACGAATATGAGTAGCGGTTGGTCCGGACCTTTGCAACAGGTGTGACGGGACCAACCCAGGGGCGTTCAGCGCAGTCGGCGGGCGATCTCCAGGTCGTCCGGCTGGAGGGCGCGGCCCTCCTCGATGTCCCACAGGGCGTTCTGGAGGACGCGGGCGAGCGTCCAGGCTCCGGCCCGCCGGCGGTCCAGGCCCAGGACGTCGGTCATCGCGTCGAAGCGCCAGCGGACCTCGGCGGGGTCGAAGCGGTTGTCGAGGGCGGGCCAGAGGTCGAAGCCGGGGTCGCCGGCGAGGGGCTTGGGGTCGATGGCGAGCCAGGGGGCGCGGTCGGCGGCCAGGACGTTGTCGAAGTGCAGGTCCCAGTGGAGGAGGCGGTCGCCGGGCTCGTCGAGCACCTCGCGCAGGGCGGCGGCGCAGTCGGCGATCAGTCGGCGGTCCCCGGGGTCCGCGATCCGGGCCAGCACCGCCGGGGTCCGCTCCAGCATGCGGGCCCCGATGTCGGACAGACGCCGCAGGCCCTCGGGGGCGGGCGTCGCCGTCAGGTGGGCCAGCAGCCGGGCGATGACCAGGACGGCCTTGCGGGAGTCCGGCTCGTGGGACAGCATCCGGGCCGGGTCGAGGCGTTCGAGGAGCATGGTGCCCGTGCCGTCGTCGTACCGCAGGAGCCGTACGGCCCCGTCGCCGTCCCAGACGCGCAGGGCGACCGGCTCGCCCTCGCTCTCCTCGTCGAGGATCTGCAGCTTGAGGACGGCCGGGGTGCCGTCGGCCGCGCCGACCACGGGGACGACCAGGGCGCACATGCCGTGCAGGGGGGTCCCGTCGAGGCGCAGCCCCCAGCGGCCGAGGAACTCGGCGGTCAGCCCGGGAAGCCCGGCGACGAACCGCCGGCCCGCCGCTCCGTTGATCTCCGACTGCGTCTCGGCCAGTGCCTCCGGAACATCGATCACGTGGGCGACCCTACGCGCGCGGCGGCGCGGACTCCCTTGAGTTCCCGGGCCTCGGAGGAGTCGGGATCGACGGAATCCAAAGGAGACAACGCCCGTCGGCAGGGGTTCGCGGGGCCGGGCGGTGGCTGGGGTCGCTGCGCGTCGTCATGGCTCCAGGACCACCTTGCCGGTCGTGCCCCGGTTCTCCAGGGCGCGGTGGGCCGCGGCCGCCTCGGCGAGGGGGAAGCGGTGGACCGCCGGGGTGAGGCGTCCGGCGGCGGCTTCCGCCAGGGCGCGGAGTTCGAGGGTGCGGATGGGGTCGGGGCCGCCCGCCCGGCGCCGCATCTCCTCGCCGAGGACCGACTCGGTGACGCCTTCGACGACATACGGTCCGCCGCCCCTGATGCCGTTCGCGGACCAGCCGAAGACGAGGTGCCTGCCGCCGGGCGCGAGGAGCGCGACCGACTCGCGGGCCACCTCGCCGCCCACACCGTCGAAGACGTACGTGACCTTCCCCCGGTACGCGGCGGCGCGCTCCGGCCAGGCGGGGTCCGTGTAGTCGAGGGCGAGGTCGGCGCCGTTCGCCGCGACCCGGGCCGTCTTCGCGGGGCCGCCGGCGAGGCCGATGACCGTGGCGCCCGCGTTCCTGGCGTACTGCACGAGCAGGGTGCCGATACCGCCGGCGGCGGCCGGGACCAGGACCACGTCGTCGGGGCCGAGGTCGGCGAAGAGGACGATTCCCATCACCGTACGGCCCGTGCCGATCATGGCGACGGCCTCGGCGAAGTCGAGGTTCTCCGGGATCTCGTGCAGCCGTTCGACCTCCGTGACGGCCAGCTCGGCGTAGCCGCCGGGCGCCCAGCCCAGGTGGGCGGTGACGCGCTTGCCGAGCCAGGACTCCGGGGCACCCTCGCCGAGGGACTCGACGACCCCGGCCACCTCGCGGCCGGGGATCGTGGGCAGCAGCGGCGCGGGCCCCGGCCCCTGCTGTCCCTCGCGCAGGGCCGTGTCGAGCAGGTGGACGCCGGCCGCGGCGACGGCCATACGGACCTGGCCGGGGCCGGGCTCGGGGTCTTCGGTCTTCTCGTGGGTGAGGTTCTCGGCCGGGCCGAAGGCGTGCAGGCGGATCGCGTGCATGGAGGGCTCTCCCTAGGGTCTGCGCTTCGCGTGTGACCCCAGCCTTCGACCTCAAGCATGCTTGAGGTCAAGGGAGTTCCGCCGACGTCGGCCGAGGGCGAGCGAGACGGCCGCGAGGGCGCTGTTGAACGACACTTCCGACAGCACGCCCGGCGCCGCGACCCGGTCGCCCGCGAGGAACACGCCGTCGCCCCGGTCCACGGCCGGCCGGTCGCGCCAGCTGGTGCCGGGCAGATCGACCGCGCCCGTACGACCGTTCGAGGTCGCCTCGCGCCGCCAGGTGACCCGGTCGCGCCAGCCGGGGAACCCCAGGTCCAGCAGATGCTCGCCTCGGGCCACCCCGTCCGCCCGCGACTCGTGCGGCGCGATCGGGAACTGGCCCTGGAGCAACTGCTCACCGGCCGGCGCGAGCGTGCGGTCCTGCGCGGTGAACCGCTCGATCCAGCCGGGCGCGTCCAGGTCGGAGACCGCGAACGCGTCGCCCCGGCGCGTCCGCAGGGCGAGGTCGAGCAGCGCGGTACGGCCGCTGGGCCAGGTCAGTGAGTCGTCGCACAGCAGACGGCGGGCGGCGTCCAGGGAGGTGGCGACGATCACCGGGCCGGGGCGCGGGCCGCGTACGTCGTCCAGGCAGTCGACCCGGCTGAGGGTCTCCATGCGCACGCCGAGGTTCCAGGCGCGGGCCGCCATCCGGTCGATGACGCTCGCCCAGCCGCCGCGCGGGTAGTGCGCCTCCGGGGGCAGCTTCGTGGCCCGGCGCAGCCGTTCCTGCACGAACGCGGCGGACAGGGCGCCCGGGTCGTGCTGGAACACCGCGACCGCCGCGTAGTGGGCGGCGGCCCGCGCGGCCTCCTCGCCCGCCTGCTCGGTCGCCCAGGTGAGGAAGTCGACGTCGACCGGGGCACGGCCGCCGGTCCGGCGCGGCCGCAGCAGCCTCAGCATTCCGAACGGCGGGGTACGGCGGAGGACGCCTTTGTGGTGCAGCCGCAGCCGGGACGCCTCCAGCGCCGGGAGCGGGGCGAGCGGCCCGATCAGGTCGCGGCGGCTGAGCCAGGTCCAGTGGGGGCCGCCGTTGTAGAGCGCGTGCGGTCCCTCGTTCGTCCGGTACGGGCCCTGTGCGGTCCGGGCCCGGCCGCCGAGTGTGTGGTGCGCCTCGTACACGGTGACCCGGGCGCCCGACTCGGCGGCCGTGATCGCCGCGGTGAGGCCGGCGAAACCGCCGCCGACGACGGTGAGGTGGGTGGACGTGCGCTGCATGGTTCGGGCTCCCTCGCGTCGGTGCCGGTGTCTGCGCGTACGACGGGGCGGGGGACCGGAATGTGACATGGGCGGCCGGGTGTCCCGCCCGGGTGAGGTCTTCGCAGGTCAGGCGTTGTCAGCGGCGTTGTCAGCGGCGTTGCCAGGGGCGTTGTCAGTGGCGGGGTGCAGGATGAGGGCATGGTGCGGGCGAAGTCGGTGGTGAAGGGGGCGCGGCGACCGGAGGTGCGGTTGCCCGCGCTGGAGGCGTACGAGGGCGGAGGGCTGGAGCCGGACGGGGACTACGACGGGCTGGAGTTCCGCGAGCGGGACCTGGCCGGGCAGGACGGCGGGGGCGCCCGGTTCATGGACTGCGCGCTCACGGGCTGCGCGCTGGACGAGACGCGGCTGCACCGGGCCCGGCTGCTGGACTCCGTCCTCACCGGCATACGAGGGGTCGGCACCGACCTCGCCGAGGCCACCCTCCGTGACGTGGAACTGGTGGACGCGCGGCTCGGTGGCGTGCAGTTGCACGGGGCGGTGCTGGAGCGGGTGCTGATCCGCGGCGGCAAGATCGACTATCTGAATCTGCGCGAGGCGCGGCTCAAGGACGTCGTCTTCGAGGACTGTGTCCTCGTCGAGCCGGACTTCGGGGGCGCACGGCTGGAGCGGGTCGAGTTCGTCGGGTGCGCGGTGAAGGGCGCCGACCTGAGCGGGGCGACCCTGAAGGACGTCGACCTGCGCGGCGCCGCCGCGGTGGAGATCACCCGCGGGGTGGAGCGGCTGTCGGGGGCGGTGATCAGCGCGGCGCAGCTGATGGATCTGGCGCCGGTGCTGGCGGTCGAGATGGGGATCAGAGTGGAGGGGTGAGGGGCCCGGCCTCGTGCGGGCTCAGCCGAGCCGGGGGAAGCGGGCCTGGAGGGTCCAGATCGCCGGGTTGTCGGCGAGGTCCTCGTGCAGGTCGCACAGGTCGGCGACGAGGTCGTGCAGGAAGTCCCGTGACTCTCGGCGGAGTTCGCTGTGGGAGAAGGTGAGCGGGGGCTCCTCGCCCGGCATCCAGTCGGACTCGATGTCCACCCAGCCGAAGCGGCGCTCGAAGAGCATGCGGTCGGTCGACTCGGTGAAGTCCAGCTCCGCGTGTTGCGGCCGGGAGGCGCGGGAGCCCGCGGGGTCCCGGTCCAGCTGCTCGACGATGTCGCAGAGCGCCCACGCGAAGTCCAGCACCGGCACCCATCCCCAGGCTGTGGACAGTTCCCGGTCCTCCTTGGTGTCGGCGAGGTAGACATCACCGCAGAAGAGGTCGTGCCGCAGCGCGTAGACGTCGGCGCGGCGGTAGTCCGTCTGCGGCGGGTCCGGGAAGCGGTTGGAGAGGGCGTAGCCGATGTCGAGCACGTAGGCGATGGTGCCATGTCCCCATAGGATCTTGGACATGTCCCGATCCTTACCGGTTGTCCCTGCCGCGCTGCTCGCCACGGCCCTGACGTTCACCCTCACCTCCTGCACGGACGAGGGGGCGGGACCCGGCACCGTCGGCACGCGCGGTACGGCCGGCCTGGGGGACCCGTACTTCCCGAAGCTCGGCAACGGCGGCTACGACGTCACGCACTACGCCCTGACCCTCGACGTGGACATCGAGCGGGGCAAGGACCGCGACGACCACGAGGACCATGTCGACGGGAAGGCCGTCGTCACGGCCCGGGCGAAGCAGGACCTCAGCGCCTTCGACCTGGACCTGAAGGGCATGGACGTCGAGTCCGTGACCGTCGACGGCGCCGAGGCCCGGTGGAAACGGAAGGGCCAGGAGCTGATCGTCCGGCCGGCGCACGCCCTGGAGAAGGGGAGGACGTTCCGTACGACGGTGCGTTACTCGGGCGAGCCGCGCAGGATCACCGACCCCGACGGCTCCCACGAGGGCTGGCTGCCGACCGCCGACGGGGCGCTCGCGCTCGGCGAACCGACAGGCTCGATGGCCTGGTTCCCCGGCAACCACCACCCCTCGGACAAGGCGACGTACGACATCACCGTCACCGTCCCGCAGCGCCTCCAGGCCGTCTCCAACGGGGAGTTGCGCCGCGAGTCGACGAAGGACGGCCGTACGACGTTCGTGTGGCGCTCGGCCGAGCCGATGGCGAGCTATCTCGCCGCGCTCGGGATCGGCGCGTACGAGATCCGGCGCCCCGCGGTCGGCGAGAAGAAGCCGCCGGTCTACATAGCCGTGGACCCGGAGGAGGCCGAGGGCAGCCGCGAGGTCCTCGACGAGATCCCGGACATCATCGACTGGGCGGAGATCAACTTCGGCCCGTACCCCTTCTCCTCCACCGGCGCGATCGTCGAGCGGGAGGAGGACGTGGAGTACGCGCTGGAGACCCAGAACCGCCCGGTCGTCCCCGGCGCCCCCGACACCGGCCTGCTCGTCCACGAGCTGGCCCACCAGTGGNNCGCCGAAGAGCTGGCGGGACATGTGGCTCAACGAGGGCTTCGCCACGTACGCGGAGTGGCTGTGGCAGGAGGACCACGGGGGCGACAGCGCCCAGGAGAACTTCGACGCGCTCTGGGAGGGCGACTACTTCGACACCGACGAGGCCGACAAAGGGGTCTGGGCGTTCCCGCCCGCGGAGCCGCCGAGTGCCGAGCACATCTCCGACAGCCCCGTCTACGAGCGCGCCGCCATGGTCCTGCACAAGATCCGCCAGGCCATCGGCGACGACGCCTTCTTCGACCTCCTCAAGGGCTGGGCGACGGCCCGCCGCCACGGCAACGCGAGCACGGCGGACTTCACCGCGTACGCCGAGAAGCACGCGGAGAAGACGGCGCCGGACGCCGACCTGAAGCCGATCTGGGAGGAGTGGCTGTACGGGGAGGGCAAGCCGAAGAAGGCGTGAGGCCGGGGCCGAGGGCTGACGCCGGGGGCTGAGGGC
>NZ_LIQX01000697.1 GCF_001418475.1 Streptomyces ossamyceticus
GCGCGGGGAACTGCGCGAGCGACCACCCACAAGCCGCAGCCGCCCGATCACTGCGCCCCCCGAACTCTTCGGCCACCCCCATACATAAGGAGCCTCTTCATGCATCTCGACCATGACCATCTCCATGACGGTCCCTCCGCGGTGAGCGCGGACGCGTGTCGGCCCGACGGCCGTCGGCGCGCCCTGCGGATCGGTCTCGGCGGACCCGTGGGGTCCGGGAAGACGGCCACCGTCGCCGCGCTGTGCCGTGCGCTGCGGGACGAGCTCGCCCTGGCCGTCGTGACCAACGACATCTACACGCGCGAGGACGCCGAGTTCCTGCTGCGTGAGGCCGTGCTGCCGCCCGAGCGGATCACGGCCGTGGAGACGGGCGCGTGCCCGCACACCGCGATCCGGGACGACATCTCGGCGAACCTGGAGGCCGTCGAGGACCTGGAGGACGAGGTCGGCCCGCTCGATCTCGTCCTCGTCGAGTCCGGCGGCGACAACCTCACCGCGACGTTCTCCAAGGGCCTCGTGGACGCCCAGATCTTCGTGATCGACGTGGCCGGCGGTGACGACATCCCGCGCAAGGGCGGCCCCGGCGTCACCACCGCCGATCTGCTCGTGGTCAACAAGACGGATCTCGCGCCGTACGTCGGGTCGGACCTCGGCCGGATGGCCGCCGACGCGAAGGCGCAGCGCGCCGAACTGCCGGTCGTGTTCCAGTCGCTGAGGAGCGAGGCCGGTGTCACCGACGTCGCCGCCTGGGTACGGGAACGGCTCGCGGCGTGGACCGCGTGACGGCGGCGGGAGGCGCCGGGCCACGAGGTACGAGCGCGACGAGGCTGGGTGACGCGGGTCCCGCCGGTGCGCCCGCCATGAGTACGACCGGTGTCCGCGCCACCGCGCGGCTCGCCGCCCGTGCCGACGGGCGCGGCGGTACCGCTCTGCCCGTGCTGGAGAGCCATGGGCCGCTCGCGCTGCGGCGCACCCGGGGCAGCGGTGACGAGGCCCGGGTCATGCTCGTCGGCGCCATGAGCGGCCCGCTCGGGGGCGACCGTCTCGCCGTGGAGGCAGAGGTCGGTGAGGGCGCCCGGCTGCACCTGGGGTCCGCGGCGGCGACCATCGCGCTGCCGGGGCAGGGCAAGGACGGGGCCCGCTACGACGTACGGGTCCGGGTCGCGGCAGGGGGCGAACTGCGGTGGCTGCCCGAGCAGTTGATCTCGGCCCGGGGCAGTGACCTGCGGGTGTCGACCGCACTGGATCTCGCGTCCGGTGCCCGGCTCGTGTTCCGGGAGGAGCAGGTGCTGGGGCGGGCCGGGGAGGAACCGGGGCGGTTGAGCAGTCGGCTCACGGTGCGGCTGGACGGGCGGGCGCTGCTCGACCAGGAGGTGTCGTGCGGGCCCGGCGCACCCGGCGGCTGGGACGGTCCCGCTGTGCTGGGCGGATACCGTGCGCTCGGGCAACTCGTCGTCGTGCGACCGGAGTTCGCGGAGCGGGCACCCGCACCCCGGGTGCTGGGTGAGTCGGCCGCGCTCACTCCGTTGGCCGGGCCCGCCGTTCTCGTCAGTGCCCTGGCGCCCGACGCGCTGCTGCTGCGGCGGGTGCTGGACGAGGCGTTGGCCGGGCTCGACGGCTGACCCGCGGCCCGCTCAACGGAACGTTCCTCACCGGTTATCGGATTAGTAAAGAACGTTCCGTCCCCCTGTTCCCCGATGCCTCACAGGTACGAGGATCCCCGTGACCATTCGAAACTTCACAACGATGTACGGGGAGTTCCCTCTTGAGAGGTATGAGGCCGACGAGAAGGGCGGCAGCGTTCGGCTCCGCCGGACTGCTCGTCACGGCGACCCTGATAGCCGGCGCCGTCACCGCCCCCGTGGCCAACGCCGCGGTCGGCGGCGGTGGCAAGGACCTGGAGGCCAAGGGTGTCGCTGTCGCCGCCGCCAAGGCGGCGAAGAAGGGCGTCACATGGCAGGACTGCCCCGAGGCATGGGGTCTGGAGAAGCCCATCCAGTGCGGCTGGGTCACCGTGCCGCTGAACTACGCCAAGCCGAACGGCAAGCAGATCAAGCTCGCCGTCGACCGCATCGGCAACACGGGCACGAAGGAGGAGCGCCAGGGCGCCCTCGTCTACAACCCGGGCGGCCCCGGCGGCTCGGGTCTGCGCTTCCCGCGCCGGGTCACCACCAAGAACCCGCTGTGGGCGAACGTCTCCAAGGCGTACGACTTCGTGGGCTTCGACCCCCGAGGTGTCGGCAAGTCGGCGCCCATCTCCTGTGTCGACCCGCAGGAGTTCGTGAAGGCGCCCAAGATGGACCCGGTGCCCGACACCGAGGCCGACAAGCGCAAGCAGCGTAAGCTCGCCGCCGCCTACGCGGCCGGCTGCAAGAAGCGCAGCGGCGCGATGCTGCCGTACATGACCACGGCGAACACCGTGCGTGACCTGGACGTCATCCGGGCCGCCCTCGGGGAGAAGAAGCTCAACTTCCTCGGCGTCTCGTACGGCACCTACCTCGGCGCGGTCTACGGCACCCTCTTCCCGACCCACGTACGCCGCCTGGTCGTCGACAGCGTGGTGAACCCCTCGCGCGAGAAGATCTGGTACCAGGCCAACCTGGACCAGGACGTCGCCTTCGAGGGCCGCTGGAAGGACTGGACGAAGTGGGTCGCGCAGAACGACGCGACGTACCACCTCGGTGACACCCGCGCCAAGGTGCAGGCGAAGTGGCTTGAGCTGCGCGCCACCGCGAAGAAGAACCCGATCGGCGGGCTCGTCGGCCCGGCCGAGCTGATCTCCTTCTTCCAGAGCGCCCCGTACTACGACTCCGCGTGGGCGCCCACCGCGCAGGTGTGGAGCAAGTACGCCGCCGGTGACACCCAGGCGCTGGTCGACGCGGCCGCCCCGGACCTGAGCGACACCGCGGGCAACGCCGCGTCGGAGAACAGCAACGCCGTCTACACCGCGGTCGAGTGCACCGACGCCAAGTGGCCCACCAGCTGGAAGACGTGGGACCGCGACAACACCCGGCTGCACAAGAACTACCCGTTCATGACCTGGGCCAACGCCTGGATGAACCTGCCGTGCGCGACCTGGCCGTCGAAGCAGTACACGCCGGTGGAGGTCAAGACGAAGAAGGGCCTGCCGCCC
The DNA here is from genome assembly GCF_001418475.1 of Streptomyces ossamyceticus. Lineage (GTDB taxonomy): Bacteria > Actinomycetota > Actinomycetes > Streptomycetales > Streptomycetaceae > Streptomyces > Streptomyces ossamyceticus. The sequence goes on from NZ_LIQX01000697.1 coordinate 3,134, forward strand.
GTTCTCATCGTCCAGTCCGAGCATGACGCGGCCACCCCGTACGAGGGTGCCGTCGAGCTGCACAAGCGGTTCAAGGGCTCGCGTCTGATCACGGAGACGAAGGCCGGCTCCCACGGAGTCACCGGCCTGGTCAACGCGTGTGTCAACGAGCGCGTGGACGCCTACCTGCTCACCGGCAAGGTGGGCAGGACCGACGTGAAGTGCGCTCCGCACGCCACGCCGGCACCGTAGGGAACTGAGTGAGTGAGGGGCGGCCGGGCCTACCGGTCGCCCCTCACGTATGTACCCGGGTGCATACCCGGGTACGACCACTCAGGGGCTCACGGCCGGTGTTCCGCCAGCCAGGCGTCCTCCGCCGCGTAGTCGAAGAGGTCGCCGTACGTCGCGGCCATCCTGGGGTACGCCTCCCGCCAGTCCCGGCCGCCCGCCAGCCGGCTCTCGATCCACGCGACCGTCTCCGGCAGGGTCTCCGCGTACCGGGCCACCGGGCGGTAGCCCACCTCCCGCTCGGCCGCCGACATGGCGCACACCACGTCCGTGGGCACCGACCACGGCGTGTCGCCCACGGTGGGGGAGGGGGCGGGCCCCTCGACGAGCACGTCCTGCGCCGCGACGCCCATGACGACGTCGATCGCGGCGGCGATCTCCGCGACCGTGGGCGCGTCGGGGTCGACCGCGTTGAGCGCCCGGGAACCCGGCCGGGCGCTCAACGCGGTCGA
>NZ_LIQX01000698.1 GCF_001418475.1 Streptomyces ossamyceticus
GACAAGGAACTGATGGCCCAGGGCGCCGGCAACACGGTGTGCGGTCTGCTCGGCGCCCTGGGCCATCAGTTCCTTGTCGTACTCGGTGCGCGGCCCGTCGTGCAGCCGGTCCACCGCCGCCGCGCTGAACAGGCTCTCGGCGGACGCGATGAGCGTGAAGGCGAGGACCGTGCCGATCAGCGCCACATCGGCCAGCCCGCCGAAGGCGTCGAGTCCGGGCGGCTGGATGGAGTCCAGCAGGCCCTTCACCTCGACCTTGGCGACCGGCAGTCCGAAGGCGAGGGTCGCGACGGTGGCGAGGACGACCGCGGCGAGCGCGCCGGGCACGACCTGGACCTTCTTCGGCAGCCGCTTCCACAGCACCATCACGGCGACGGTGCCCGCGCCGAGCGCGAGGGAGGCGAGTGCGGCGGTGCTGCCCACGGCCTCGACGAAGGCGCCGGGCAGCCCCGCGATCTTGTCGAGCCCGGAGGCCGGGGCCTTCAGCCCCGCCGCCGCGTACAGCTGGCCGGCGATGATCACGAGACCGATTCCGGCCAGCATGCCCTCGACGACGGACACGGATATCGCCCGGAACCAGCGGCCCAGCTTCAGCGCGCCCATGGCGAGCTGGAGCAGACCGGCGGCGAGGACGATCACGCCGAGCGCGGGGAGGCCGAACTGGCGCACCGCCTCGAAGACCAGCACGGTCAGCCCGGCCGCCGGGCCGGAGACCTGCAGACTGCTGCCGGGCATCAGACCGGCGACGATGCCGCCCACGATGCCGGTGATCAGGCCGAGTTCGGCCGGCACCCCGGAGGCGACGGCCACGCCCACGCACAGCGGCAGGGCGACCAGGAAGACGACCAGCGAGGCGCCGAAGTCCTGGCGTATGTAAGGGAACTTGGAGGTGGGGGAGGTCGGGGAGTTCATCGAGGACACCGGCCCGCCGCTCAGAGGGTCTCGAACGTGTCGGAGTCCGCGCGGTGTTCGCGCACGGCTCCGGTGTGGACCTCGTAGTACCAGCCGCGCAGCCGCAGCCGGCCGTCGGCGAGGCGCTTGTCCACACAGGGGTAGGAGCGCAGCCGCAGCAACTGGCTGAGGACGTGGTTCTGCACACCGTCGGCGACCGTGGGGTCCTCGACCGTGCCCTGCGGGCGCGGGGTGGCGTGGCTGAGCCAGTCGCGTACGGCGGGTACGGCGTCGAGGTCGTCGCCGCGCACCAGCGCGCCGACGGCACCGCAGTGCGAGTGGCCGCAGACCACGATGTCGCTGACGCCGAGCACTTCCACGGCGTACTCGATGGTGGCCGTCTCACCGGTGGGGCGGTCCGCCGTGTACGGGGGGACGATGTTGCCGGCGGTCCGCAGTTCGAAGAGCTCGCCGGGGCGGGCGCCCGTGATCAGGGCCGGGACGACCCGCGAGTCGGAGCAGGTGATGAACAGGACCTCGGGGGACTGGCCCTCGGCCAGCCTGGCGAACTCCTCAGGGCGCTGTCCGAAGGTACGGGCGTTGTCGATGAGGGGCTGCATGATGTGGTGACTCCTCCTGGCGCGCCACGGCGGCGCGTCGGGCTTGCACGACAGATGTGGGGGGAACGGGCTCCGCGCTCTCAGCAGCGGAAGACCTGGAGAGCGGCCGGGGTGTGGGCCGTGAGGGATCTCGACTGCCGGTGGTGCCGGGCCGAGGGTCGTTCCGGTTCGCTCGCGACCGCCGGGTTCTCCCCCTGCGGCGGGCGCACGGGCGCTCCGGAAGCGGTGTGGGTGGTGGCGCGGTGCCGGTCATGGGTGCGGAGAGGACCGGTCGGGTCCTCGGGGTGACCGCAGGGGCGAGGCATGGCGGCCGAGTCACGCACGGGGGTGGCCGGGAGGGCCTTTCCGGGCGCGGCTTTGGCCTTGGCGTGACCGGGTGTGTGCGCGGATGCGAAGGAACCGGTGGGAGTGAAGAACTGCAGGGCGAGCAGGACGGCGGCTAGGGCCGTGATGACGGTCCGGGGCGTCGTACCTCGCAACATGCGCCTCCCCACTGCCAGTTCGTCATGTCTCCCATGAGGCCGACCGTTGAATGACTTGGTCAATCAATGGTCAACCACTGGTCAAGAAACACGTTAACCCTGCAAAGTTGTTTGCAGGGTTAACTTAACGTTTCGAGCTGAAGAGAGCCTGAAAAGCGTGGGCAGGATGGCCGGAAAAGCCCCTTGACCTGGAGGAGTTCTTCCCGCTGAGGAGTGTCGGTGGACCGCTGGGACTCAGTGCCCGGCGAGTCGCCCGGCGTCGCGGGCGAGGGCGGTGAGCCGCGAGATGGCTCGGAAGTACTTCTTCCGGTAGCCGCCGTTCAGCATCTCCTCGCTGAACAGCCGGTCGAAGGGCAGACCGGAGGCGAGCACGGGGACCTCGCGGTCGTACAGCCGGTCCGCGAGCACCACGAGCCGCAGGGCGGTCGACTGGTCGGGGACGGGCTGGACGTCGGTCAGGCACACCGCCTTCAGGCCGTCCGTGAGAGCGCCGTACCGGCTGGGGTGCACGCGCGCGAGGTGCTCCAGCAGATGCGGGAAGTCGTCGAGGGAGGAGCCCTCGGTGGCGTACGCCGTCTTCGTGACCTGCTCGTCGGAGAACGGCGGGGGTGCCTCGGGCAGTCCGCGGTGGCGGTAGTCCTCGCCGTCGATGCGCAGCGCGCGGAAGTGGGCGGACAGGCCCTGGATCTCCCGCAGGAAGTCGGCCGCCGCGAACCGGCCCTCACCGAGCTTGCCCGGCAGGGTGTTGGACGTGGCGGCCAGGGCGACGCCCGCGTCCACCAGCTTGCCGAGCAGTGTCGACACGAGGACGGTGTCGCCCGGGTCGTCCAGTTCGAACTCGTCGATGCACAGCAGCCGGTGCCCGGAGAGGGTCTGGACCGTCTTCTGGAAGCCGAGCGCGCCGACCAGATTGGTCAGCTCCACGAACGTGCCGAACGCCTTCAGCGCGGGTTCGGCCGGGGTCGCGTGCCACAGGGAGGCCAGCAGATGGGTCTTGCCGACGCCGTAGCCCCCGTCCAGGTAGACACCGCGCGGACCGGCGGGGACCTTGGCGGCCTTCGCCCTGCCGAAGCCGAAGAGACCGCGCTTGCCGGCGCCGGTCGCGTGAGCGCCGCCGAGGCCCGCCGCGAAGCCGCTGAGGACCCGGACGGCGTCGGTCTGGCTCGGCTGGTTATGGTCCGGGATGTACGTGTCGAAGCGCACCGAGTCGAAGCGCGGCGGCGGCACCATCTCGGCGACGAGCCGGTCGGCGGGGACGTACGGCTCGCGGGTGCACAGGGACAGCGGAGCCGTTTCGGTTATGGGGCCGGACACGGCGGCAGAGGACGACGACACGGTTACCGAGTCTAAAGGCCGTGCCACACTGCACGACATGCGACGCCTGTTCCCTGTGACCGAAGAGACAGCGGCCCGGAGCCCGGACGGGGCCGGTGACGGCGCGGACACGGCCGTGGCCCCCACCCCGGTGGTGACCGCCGGGTCGGACGCCGGCGGGCCGGTGCCGGGTGTGGGCGCCGTCGACCGGGAGTGGAGCCTCGCGGAGCTGGCGGCGGCGTACGCCTATCCCGAGCCCGCGCCCGGTCCGGGCGGGCGGGAGCCGTGGCTGCGGGCCAACATGGTGTCGACGCTGGACGGCGCGGCCCAGCACGACGGGCGCTCGCAGCCGATCTCCAGCGAAGCGGACATGCGGATCTTCGGCACCCTGCGGGGACTCGCCGACGTGGTGATCGTCGGCGCCGAAACGGTACGTCAGGAGGGCTACCGCCCGGCACGCGCGCGTGAGGCGTTCGCCGAGGCCCGCCGGGCCGCCGGACAGACACCGGCCCCGGCCGTCGCGGTGGTCAGCGCCGGACTGGACCTCGACTTCTCGCTTCCCCTGTTCACCTCACCGCTCACCCCCACCCTCCTGCTCACCGGCGCCGCCGCCCCGCCCGACCGGGTGGCCACCGCCGAGAAGGCGGGCGCGCGGGTGGTGATCGCCGGGGACGGCATGGGCGTCGACTTCGCGCGCGTCGTGCGGGCCCTCGCCGACCTGGGGCTGACCCGGCTGCTCACCGAGGGCGGACCGCGGGTCCTCGGGCAGCTGATCGCCGCCGGTGTCCTCGACGAGCTGTGCCTCACCGTGTCGCCGATGCTCACGGCGGGGAACGCCCAGCGCATCGCCGGAGGGCCCCCGGTGGAGGTGCCGAGACGGTTCGAGCTGGTGTCGTTGCTGGAAGAGGCCGGGTTCCTGTTCGGTCGTTACCGTCGTACGTGAGAACGGTCGGAATCTACCGTTCCGTTTAGTTCTCGCCGGGCACACTAGATCCCTGAGGAGCGAGGGCCGCGGGGCCCTCCCGGAAGAAGGGCGCCTGTGGTGTCGTTCACGAGCGTTTTGATGATCGAGAAGGCTCTGACGTCCGCGGACGTGGAGTTCGTCACCACCCTGCACGGCGACGAGTCGGCCTCTTTCCATGTGCTGCTCCAGCCGCGGGGCAACCAGGCCGACCGGCTGCTGCGGGCCATCGACGACCTCGCGCTCGGCGAGCTGGACGAGGCGGCGCGTGAGGGGGAGACCCCGGAGGGGGAACAGGCCCTCGACGAGGGGGAACGGGCTCTGGAGGTGTCCCTGCAGGCGCTGCGCGCGGCCGGCAGCGAGGCGGAGGGGCGGCTGATCGAGGACCATCCGCTGGACGCCCTGAAGTCGCTGGTGGAGGAGGTCGGGGCCGACGAGGTGCTGGTGCTGACCGACCCGCACTACGTGGAGGAGTTCTTCCACCGCGACTGGGCGTCCCGGGCACGGCACAAGGTGGGGGTCCCGGTACTGAAGCTGTTCTCCCACAGCAGGACCTAGTGCTGTGACACTGGCTCCAACCGGTGGTCCCTGCCGATCGTGGGGGCGTATGGGCATAGGGTTGCCCTGAAACTTTGCCGTACCAGTACTGGGAGAACGCACATGGCACCCGGCCTTCCTACCGCCATGGACCGACCGCACTTCATCGGGATCGGCGGGGCCGGGATGTCGGGGATCGCGAAGATCCTGGCCCAGCGCGGCGCCAAGGTGGCGGGGAGTGACGCCAAGGAGTCGGAGACGGCGCAGGCGTTGCGCGCGCTGGGCGCGACCGTGCACATCGGGCACGCGGCGGAGCATCTCGCCGACGACGCGACGTGCGTCGTCGTGTCGTCGGCGATCCGCGCGGACAACCCGGAGCTGGCCCGCGCCGCCGAACTGGGCATCCCGGTCGTCCACCGGTCGGACGCGCTCGCCCGGCTGATGGACGGCCTGCGCCCGATCGCGGTGGCCGGCACCCACGGCAAGACCACCACCACGTCCATGCTGGCCGTCTCGCTGACCGCGCTGGGCCTGAACCCGTCGTACGCCATCGGCGGCGACCTCGACGCGCCCGGCTCCAACGCCCTGCACGGCGACGGCGACATCTTCGTGGCCGAGGCGGACGAAAGCGACCGCAGCTTCCACAAGTACGCCCCCGAGGTCGCGATCGTCCTCAACGTGGAGCTGGACCACCACGCCAACTACGCGTCCATGGACGAGATCTACGAGTCCTTCGAGACGTTCGCCGGCCGTATCGTGCCCGGCGGCACCCTGGTGATCTCGGCTGACCACGAGGGCGCGCGGGAGCTGACCCGTCGCGTCGAGGGTGTCCGGGTCGTCACCTACGGCGAGAGCGAGGACGCCGACGTCCGTGTCCTCGCCGTCGTGCCCCAGGGACTCAAGAGCGAGGTCACCGTCCTGCTGGACGGGCAAGAGTTCACCTTCACGGTGTCCGTGCCCGGACGGCACTACGCGCACAACGCGGTCGCCGCCCTGGCCGCGGGCGTCGCGCTGGGCGTCCCGGCCACCGAGCTGGCGCCCGCCCTGGCGGCGTACACCGGTGTGAAGCGGCGGTTGCAGCTGAAGGGCGAGGCCGCCGGGGTGCAGGTCATCGACTCGTACGCGCACCACCCGACCGAGATGACGGCCGACCTGGAGGCGATGCGGGCCGCCGCCGGCGACGCGCGCATCCTCGTGCTGTTCCAGCCCCACCTGTTCTCCCGTACGCAGGAGCTGGGCACCGAGATGGGGCAGTCGCTCGCCCTCGCGGACGCGTCCGTCGTGCTCGACATCTACCCGGCCCGCGAGGACCCGATCCCGGGCGTCACCAGCGAGCTGATCATCGATGCGGCGCGGGCGGCCGGCGCCGAGGTCACGGCCGTCCACGACAAGGCGGAGGCGCCCGCGGTCGTCGCGGGAATGGCGAAGCCCGGTGATCTCGTTCTCACCATGGGCGCGGGCGACGTGACCGACCTGGGCCCGAGGATCCTGGACCGTCTTTCGCAGTGAGGGGCTGAGACCCATGCCGTACGACGTCGACAAGCCGGACGAGCAGTGGCGCGCGGAGCTGACCCCGGCGGAGTACGCGGTGCTGCGTCAGGCCGGTACCGAGCCGGCGTTCGCCGGGGAGTACACCGACACGAAGACGAAGGGGGTGTACTCGTGCCGGGCCTGCGGCGCGGAGCTGTTCACCTCCGACACCAAGTTCGCGTCGCACTGCGGATGGCCGTCCTTCTACGACCCGAAGGACAGCGACGCGGTGGAGCTGATCGAGGACCGCTCGTACGGGATGGTGCGGACCGAGGTCCGCTGTGCCCGCTGCGGATCACACCTCGGGCACGTGTTCGAGGGGGAGGGGTATCCCACCCCCACGGATCAGCGGTACTGCATCAACAGCATCTCGCTGCGGCTGGCGCCCGAGGGCGAGTGACTTTCTGAGCCCGGCGGCACGCGTGCCCCGCGCCTCTGACGTGTGCCCCGCGCCCCTGACAGGGGTGCGGGGCACACGTCGTTCAGCTGGTGAGGCGTACCGCGTCGCGGATGACCGCCGCCACGTCCTTCGGACGGGAGACCGCCACCGCGTGCGAGGCGCCCTCGAGTTCGGTGATCGTGGCGCCCGCGCGCTTCGCGGCGAAGCGCTGGACCTCGGGGTTGATCGCCTCGTCGGCCGCCGCGACCACGGCCCAGGACGGCCGGGTCTTCCAGGCGGCGACCGGCGGGACCTCGGTGAACGCGGCGGTCGCCAGCGGACGCTGCGACACCGCGAGGATCCGGGTCGCCTCGGCGGGGACGTCCGCGGCGAAGATGCCGGGGAAGGCGTCCGGCGCGATGGTGACCTCGACGCCGGGCTCCCCGCCCTCGACGGGGTAGGTCCGCTCGACCAGGTTGGCGACGAGCGGGGCCAGCGGGAAGCGCCCTTGCAACTCGCCGAGGCTCTCCCCCTCCTCCGGGATGTACGCCGCGACGTAGACCAGGCCGACGACGTTCTCGGTCGCGCCCGCCACGGTGATGAGCGCACCGCCGTAGGAGTGGCCGACGAGGACGACGGGGCCGTCGATCTGGGCGGCCGCGGAGGCGATGTACGCGGCGTCGGAGGCCAGACCGCGCAGCGGGTTCGGTACGGCGACGACGGGGACGTCGTGGCTCTGGAGCTCCTCGACGACGCCGGCCCAGCTGGACGCGTCGGCGAAGGCCCCGTGCACGAGGAGGGCGGTGGGCGTGGTGGACATGAGGGGTCCTCTCTCTCGGTGCGGGTCGGTCAGCCGGCGTGCAGTGCGGTGCGCAGGGTGCCGGTGGCCAGCGTGATCGCGGCCTCGGCGGCGTGGGTGCCGCGCAGCGCGTCGAGCATCACGAAGTCGTGGATGATGCCCTGGAAGCGGACGGCGGTGACCGGGACGCCCGCCTCACGAAGCCTGCTCGCGTACGCCTCGCCCTCGTCGCGCAGGACGTCGGCCTCACCGGTGATGACCAGCGCCGGGGGGAGCCCGGTCAGCTGCTCGGTGGTGGCGCGCAGCGGGGACGCGGTGATCCGGGCGCGCTCGGCCTCGTCGGTCGTGTACTGGTCCCAGAACCACCGCATGCCGTCGCGGCGCAGGAAGTAGCCCTCCGCGAACTGGCGGTAGGAGCCGGTGTCGAAGTTCGCGTCGGTCACCGGGTAGAAGAGGACCTGCTGCACCAGGGGCACATCGCCGCGCTCCTTGGCCATCAGGGTCAGGGCGGCGGTCATGTTGCCGCCGACCGAGTCACCGGCCACCGCCAGCCGTGTGCCGTCCAGCTCCTTCGACGCACCCTGCTCCACGACCCACTGGGCGACGGCGTAGTTCTGCTCGATGGCGACGGGGTAGCGGGCCTCGGGGGACAGGTCGTACTCCGGGAAGACCACGGCGGCGCCCGCGCCGACCGCCAGTTCGCGGACGAGGCGGTCGTGGGTGTGGGCGTTGCCGAACACCCAGCCGGCGCCGTGGATGTACAGGATCACCGGCAGGGGGCCCTCGGCGCCGGCGGGCTTCACGA
>NZ_LIQX01000699.1 GCF_001418475.1 Streptomyces ossamyceticus
CGTGCAGAGACGTGTTCAGAAGCGACATGGTGCTACGACCTCTCAGCCGGCGATGAAGGCGGTGTACTCGTCGGCGGAGAGCAGGTCGCCCGGCTCCTCCGTGATCCGTACCTTGAACAGCCAGCCGCCCTCGAAGGGGGCGGTGTTCACCAGCGACGGATCGTTCACCACGTCCTCGTTGACCTCGGTGATCTCACCGCTCACGGGGGAGTACAGGTCGCTGACGGACTTCGTCGACTCCAGCTCGCCGCAGGACTCGCCCGCGGCCACCGTGGAGCCCACCTCGGGAAGCTGGGTGTAGACGACATCGCCGAGCGCGTTGGCCGCGTGCTCCGTGATGCCCACCGTCGAGACGCCGTCCTCGGCGGCCGACAGCCACTCGTGCTCCTTGCTGTAGCGCAGCTGCTGGGGGTTGCTCATGGCCTGAATTCTCCTGTACGCGGGGGAGTGGTGATGAATGAGAGACTGCTGAAACCGCTGTTGAACAGGGCGGATGTGCCCTTTGTCACGCTCGGGTGCGCTGCCGTGCCGTTCCGCACGACGACGCCATGCCGCTTCTGAACGACGCTGAGCCGACCACGCACGACGCTGAGCCGACCACGGACGACGGTGAGCCGACTACGACGGTGTCACTTGGACCGCTTGTAGAACGGCAGCGCCACGACCTCGTACGGCTCGTGGCTGCCCCGGATGTCCACAGCGACCCCGGTGGTGCCCGGGGCGGCGTACATGGCGTCGACGTACGCCATCGCGATCGGCTTGCCCAGTGTGGGGGAGGGGGCGCCGGAGGTGACCTCGCCGATCACCTTGCCGTCGGCGACGACGGGGTATCCGGCGCGGGGGACCCGACGGCCCTCGGCGATCAGACCGACGAGCACCGACGGCTCGTGGTTGGCGTTCTCGGCGGCCTCGCGCAGGGCCGCGCGGCCCACGAAGTCGCCCTCCTTGTCGAACTTCACCACCCGGCCGAGCCCGGCGTCGAACGGCGTCAGCTCGGTGGTCAGCTCGTGCCCGTACAGCGGCATGCCCGCCTCCAGGCGCAGCGTGTCCCGGCAGGACAGCCCGCACGGCACCAGACCGACACCCTCGCCCGCCTCGGTCAGCGCCTGCCACAGCTCCACGGCGTGCTCCGGCTTCACGAACAGCTCGAAGCCGTCCTCGCCGGTGTACCCGGTGCGCGCGATCAGCGCCGGGACGCCGGCGACCGTGCCGGGCAGGCCCGCGTAGTACTTCAGGCCGTCCAGGTCGGCGTCGGTGAGCCCCTTCACGATGCCGGGGGACTCGGGGCCCTGGACCGCGAGCAGCGCGTACGCGTCGCGGTCGTCACGGACCTCGGCGTCGAACCCGGCCGCGCGCTCCACCAGCGCGTCCAGCACCACCTGGGCGTTGGAGGCGTTCGCGACGACCATGTACTCGGTGTCCGCGAGGCGGTAGACGATCAGGTCGTCGAGGATGCCGCCGTCCTCGCGGCAGATCATGGTGTAGCGGGCGCGGCCCGTGCTCACGCCGCCGATGTTCCCCACGAGGGCATGGTCGAGGAGCGCGGCCGCCTGGGGGCCGGTGACGGTGATCTCGCCCATGTGGGAGAGGTCGAACAGCCCGGCCCGGGTCCGTACGGCGTTGTGCTCGTCGCGTTCGGAGCCGTAGCGCAGGGGCATGTCCCAGCCCGCGAAATCGGTCATCGTCGCGCCGAGCGAGCGATGCAGGGCATCGAGCGCGGTACGGCGCGGTCCGGCGGTGGGGCTACTGCTCATCGGTTCTGCTCCCAGGGCATGACAGGCGAGGCGAGGACGTTCCTCCCCATCTGTCATCGGAACCTGAGAGGTTCACCTCGACCGTACGTCCTGATGACGTACCGGTGGTCGCGGTTTGCACCTTGGGTGGAGCCACTGGCGCAGCGGCTCGCTTTTCAGATGTGCCTCGCCCGCGCGGTATCTGGGCCTGAGAGATTCAAGGGAGGGACTTGCTCCTTCGGCGCCCCAGCGAAGACTGCTGGGAGCTCTCCCGCGCGGATTCAAGCGGCCGGTATGCAGTTGGCGCGCACATCATTGCACGCATCGGCGCGGCACGGCAGGGGGAGGTTCCGGGGCGGGGGAGGTGCCGGGGCCGGGCGCCCCGGCCCCGGGCGGCGCACGAATTCGGAGGACAGACACAGCGGTCCGTTGCACTCTTGTGGCAATACGAGGACTGAATCAGGAGCGATCGGGCATTACCTTCTCTTTACAGTCTGTGGGGATGGGTCTCCCGACCCCTGGGGAGGACGATCACGGTGAACAGGACCACGGCGTACGCGACGACCTCGGGCCTCGCCCTGCCCGAGCAGCCCGCCGGCCCGGCCGCCGCGGCCTGCGGCCCCTTCCCCAGGGCGGTCGTCCGCGACCTCAGGGAGCGCTCCGGACGCAGCCCGCGCGTGCTGTCGTTCGCGCGGGTCGACCTCGTGGTCGTCACCGGGCTCCCCGGCAGCGGAAAGTCGACCCTGATGCGGCGCACGGTACCGGGACAGCGGATCGACTCCCAGGACACACGTGACCGCTTCGACGCGCGCCTGGCGCGCATCCTGCCGTACGCCGTGTACCGGCCGTTCGTGCGCCTCGCGCACTACGCCGGGCTCCGGCGGGCGCTGCGCTCCGGTGAGGGCGTCGTCGTGCACGACTGCGGGACCCAGGCGTGGGTGCGGCGCTGGCTCGCCCGGGAGGCCGTCCGCAGGGGCGGCACCCTCCATCTGCTGCTGCTCGACGTCACCCCCGGCGAGGCGCGGGACGGACAGCGGGAGCGGGGGCGCGGGGTGTCCCGGTACGCGTTCGCCCGCCACCGGGGGGCGATGACCCGGCTGCTGCGGTCCGTGGAGGAGGGGCGCCTGCCGGAGGGCTGCGGTTCGGCGGTGCTGATCGACCGGGCCGCGGCGGACGCGCTGAACCGGATCGGCTTCGACGGCTGAGGGCGGGCCCGCCTCATCGGCGAGGACGGGGCTGCCGTCGAGGGCGGCCGCCGGGCCGTCCCCTTTGTCGGCGGGTGGCATTAAGGTGCAGGGACAACAGCATCACGGAGTAAAGCGGTAGGCGGCAGATGGACTTCCCGGCGGACTTCCCGGCACAGGCACACCCCCATGGACACGGCGGGTGGCCCGGCAATGAGCTGGAGGAGGTGCTGTCCGCCTCCCTCGGGGTGCCGGGCGCCGGCCCGCGCATCGTGGAGGTGCTGGCCCGCAGCTTCGTGTGGGTGCCGCTGCCCGAGGGCGGCGGACGGCACAGCCGCGAGCTGGACCTGCCGACGATGGAGCTGGACGGCCAGGTGTACGTGCCGGTGTTCAGCTCCGAGGAGCAGTTCCGCCAGGTCGTCGGCAACCACATGTCGTACACGATCGCCCCGGCCGTCGAGTTCGCCCGCGGGCTGCCCCCGCAGGCCGGCCTCGCCCTGAACCCGGACGGTGTCGTGGGCATCCCGCTGCCGCCGCCCGCCGTGGCCGAGCTGTGCCGGGCCGCCCGGACCCCGCTGGACGGGTCGGCGAGCGGAGCCAGGGTCCGCCTGTTCGAACCGGACTGGCAGGACGACCCGGTGGACTTCCTCGCCGCGGCCTGCGCCGAGTTCGCCGCGACCGGCGTCGTCCTCAGCGCCCGCCGTTGCCTCGCCGCCATCGAGACCGCCGACCCCGTCATGTTCATCGGTGTCGACCTGGTCTCCTGGGAGGCCGACCGCACCCTCCCCCTGGACGCCCTCGGCCGCGTCCTCGGCACCCAACCGGTGGCCTGGCCGGTCAACATGGTCTTCCTGGACGTGGCCCAGGACCCGGTCGGCGACTGGCTCCGCGAGAAGGTCCGCCCCTTCTACCAACAGGGCTACTGACACCCGGCCCCCGACAGGGCGCGCGGCGGCGGCGCCGGCGGCTCCGCCGCGGGCCGCGACCAGCCACGACGGCACCGGGGCCCGCGACGCACAGCAAGCCCCGAGCCCTGACCGGCTCGACCCGCACACCACCTAAGCTGGTTTTCCACAACCAGGGTCCGACACCACCAGCTCCAAACCGAAGGGCGGCTGACGTGAGCGCGAGCGGCACGGCGACCGGGCAGGTCGAGCACATGCTGCGCCAGGTGACGCCGGGGCGTTACGACGCCTACGAGGCGTTGCTGCGTGCCCTCGCGACCCCCGCCACCGGCCAGATCTGGATGCTCCTGTGGCACGGCCAGGCCGGCTCCCCGGACGCCCAGTACGGGAACATGGAGGTGGACGGGTTCAACTACGCGCCCTGCGTCACCTCCGCCCAGGAGCTCTCCGCCAGTGGCTGGAACCGCAGTTACGAGGTCGTCGACGGCCTCGACGTGGCCCGCACGCTCTACCCCGACCACTACGGACTCTGGCTCAACCCGCACGCTCCGGGCGGCGGCGTCGGCATTCCCTGGCTGGACCTGCGCCGGATCGCCACGGGCCTGGAGCGGCAGCCCGCGGGCCCGCTGCGGCTGTCCGAGCCGGGCATCGAGATCCCGCAGTTCTACGCCCTGCTGACACAGAACGCCCACCGCACCCCGGCCGTGCGCTCGCTGCGCCGCGCCTGGGTGCAGCCCTCGCTCGGCGCGCCCTATCTGGCGATCGGCCTCGACGTGTACGACACTTCGCCGCCCGCCGTCGACTCGGTGCGCGCGATGATGCAGCAGTCCATCGGCGCCGTCCCGGACGGGCTGCCCGTCTCCACGGTCGCCATGTCCGACGAGTACGACCCGGTCGCGATGTGGCTGCGGGCCGCCGCCCGCCCCTTCTACGACCGTGAGGCCCATGGCGCCCCGGCCCAGGCCCCGGCCGCCGGCGGTTACGGCTACCCGGGCGGCTACTGACCCGGTACGGACCGAGCCCCCGGCCCCGGTCCGGTTCGACGACGAACCTTCCCGGAACCGGGGGCTCCGTCATGCGTTCACCTGCCCCCGTGCCGGTGAACGCCGCTCATTTTTCTTTTGCGTGTCTCCGCGGTGGCGTGCCTTCGTTCACGGGCCCGGGAACGAAGGCACGCTTTTCCGGAAAGCCGCCGGAATTACGGCTTCGGTGTGCAGGAGGCCTGCCGCGTCTGGCATTCCGCGAAGTGCAGGGAAGAAGTGATTCCCTTCAGAATGCCGACGATCTCGATACGGTCGTGCTTGCAGTTGCCGAGCTCGCGCCAGCGCTCGACCTGGAACTTCTGGTACTCGACCATCGGCTGGGTGTAGCCCCGCTTGCCCGGGTCGACCGTCATACGGTTGGTGACGGTGCGGCCCTTGGCGACGGACCTGGCCACCTCGTACTTGGTCTTCGCCTCGACCTGGGCGATGCCCCAGCCCACGCTGGCGCTGGCCTCGCCGCCCCAGGTCGTCGTACGGGTCTTGGTGGTCTTGACCGAGTAGACCAGGGTGGACTTGCTGGAGCTGCTGTTGCGCTTGCTGACCACCGGTCCGCGGGAGGCGTACCACGGCTTGCCGAACTTGATCACCTTGGAGTACGTGTAGCCCTCGCAGCGCATGGGTGCCTGGTCGGCGGCGCTCGCCGTGCCCGGCGCCGCCGTGAACGCACCGGTGACGAGCGCGGTCGTCGCGAGCGTCGCGGAAAGAGCACGCTTGTTGCGCAGATTCATTTGTATCCCCGTTTTCCCCGTTGACCCGGTCAATTCATTTTCCTGTCCGGGGGAGTGGGTCGGTCCGCCCCGGCGGGGAAGAAGTTAGTGGGCCGCCGAGAAGGCTCGCAATGGGCCGGAGATTCTGTTACGAAGCAACGCTCAGGCGAACCTCAAATACCTGGGGAATGGTCGGTTGAGTGGCCGACGGCATGTGTTCTTCGCCCGAATTGCCACGCACCCGAAGGGGGTGATTGCGGGTGATCCGGGCACGGTGAACTCGTTCTGTGACCTGGGTCACTTGTAACAGTCCGTCCGATGCCGCTCACCCGCATGCGATGTTCGGATTCCGGAACCCTGCTGGCCACATCACGGTTACGCATACATTCGCCGCCGGGTCTGGTGCCTGATCGCGCCACCGTTGAAGACTCCCCCAGAGCGGTGGGGGGTTGGCCGAACGTGCTGTTCATACGGTGGGGTTCAGTGCCGTATGTGCCTCTCCCTCCGAACGGCCCGGCGAGACAGCGACGTTGACACCGGGTCATGGGCAGGAAGCACACGAGAGAACGACGGCAGTAGTGGCAACGGACCGCACCGCAGACCCGGGCGGCCGCGCCAAGCACAGTCGGCAACCACCGGCACGGGCAAGCACGAGGGACGATGACCGCACCCATTGAGACGACCGGATCGCAGGCCGAGGCGCAGCCCGAGGCCGTGCTGGCAGGTGTCGAGGCCAAGAGGATCGAGGGCCGTTCGCTCGGCCAGATCGCCTGGACCCGCTTCAAGCGCGACAAGGTGGCGGTGGCCGGCGGCGTCGTGGTGGTCCTGCTGATCCTGATCGCGGCCCTCTCCCGGCCGCTTCAGTCGCTGCTCGGACTCGACCCCAACGCCTTCAACCAGGACCTGATCGACCCCAACACCTCCCTGCCGAAGGGTGACTTCGGCGGGATGAGCTGGGACCACCCGCTCGGTATCGAGCCGAAGTTCGGCCGCGACATCCTCGCGCGCATCCTGGAGGGCTCCTGGGTCTCCCTGGTCGTCGCCTTCGGCGCGACCCTCCTCTCCAACGCCATCGGCACCGTGCTCGGACTCCTCGCCGGCTACTACGGCGGCCGGGTCGACTCGATCATCAGCCGGCTGATGGACACCTTCCTGGCGTTCCCGCTGCTGCTGTTCGCCATCGCCATCTCCGCCACGCTCCAGGGCGGCGCCTTCGGACTCGAAGGACTCCCGCTGCACATCTCGGTGCTCATCTTCGTGATCGGCTTCTTCAACTGGCCGTACATGGGGCGCATCGTGCGCGCCCAGACCATGGCGCTGCGGGAGCGGGAGTTCATCGACGCCTCCCGGGGGATGGGGGCCGCCGGGCCGTACATCCTCTTCAAGGAGCTGCTGCCGAACCTCGTCGCGCCGATCATCGTCTACTCGACGCTGCTGATCCCGACCAACATCATCTTCGAGGCTTCCCTGAGCTTCCTCGGTGTCGGTATCCGCCCGCCGCAGGCCTCCTGGGGCGGCATGCTCAACGACGCGGTCGACTTCTTCCAGGTCGACCCGCAGTTCATGATCGTTCCCGGCCTCGCGATCTTCATCACGGTGCTGGCCTTCAACCTCCTCGGTGACGGCCTCAGGGACGCCCTCGACCCCCGCAGCCGCTGACGTCCGCGGTCGCGGGCACCCGTCGCGTCCTGCTCAACTGTCCAACTACGAAGGGGAAACAGACCATCATGCGAAGGTCAGCAATGGCCGCGATCGCGGCC
>NZ_LIQX01000007.1 GCF_001418475.1 Streptomyces ossamyceticus
GTCCGCCGCGGCGGACCGCCTCGCAGGTCGCCTCGTCGAGGGTCAGCCGGGCGTCCGGCTCGCCCGGCGCGGGGCCGTCGCCGTACACCGGGCCCTCCTCGGCGCCCGTCCAGAGGTGGAACGTCCCTTCCTCCAGGCGGACTTCGACGAGCCCGGCCGGGCAGCCGTCGAGGTTCCGCAGCAGCGGCAGGGCGGACCAGTGCGCCCGTACGGCGTCGGTCGGCCGGCGCTCCCCCAGCGCGTCCTCGCCCCACTCCCCCAGCGCCTGGAGCACCGGGAGCAACCCCCGCCCCCGCTCGGTGAGTTCGTAGACGTACGCGGCGCCCGGCGGCGGCAGCCGGCGCCGGGTCGACAGACCGTCACGCTCCATGTCCTTCAGCCGTGAGGCGAGGACGTCCGTGCTGACGCCGGGCAGGTCCGCGTGCAGGTCCGTGTAGCGGCGCGGCCCGGCGAGCAGTTCGCGCACGATCAGCAGGGTCCAACGGTCACCGACGAGGTCGAGCGCCCGGGCGGCGGAGCAGTACTGGTCGTAGCTTCGGCGAGGTGACATGCGACGCAGTCTAGACATGTCGTTGGACTTTCCAAGCGCCTACTTGGTAAAACCAAGCAACACATCAACCGGAGGGCGAGAGCGCATGGAGTTCCGGCAGTCGAGCAAGCTCAGCGAGGTCTGTTACGAGATCCGCGGCCCCGTGATCGAGCACGCGAACGCGCTGGAGGAGGCGGGCCACAGCGTGCTGCGCCTGAACACCGGCAACCCCGCTCTCTTCGGCTTCGAGGCGCCGGAGGAGATCCTCCAGGACATGATCCGGATGCTCCCGCGGGCCCATGGCTACACGGACTCGCGCGGCGTCCTCTCCGCCCGCCGCGCGGTCGCCCAGCGCTACCAGACCCTCGGCCTGGAGGTCGACGTCGACGACGTCTTCCTCGGCAACGGCGTCTCCGAGCTGGTCTCCATGGCCGTGCAGGCGCTGATCGAGGACGGCGACGAGATCCTCATCCCCGCGCCCGACTTCCCCCTCTGGACCGCCGTGACGACCCTCGCCGGCGGCAAGGCGGTCCACTACCTGTGCGACGAGCAGGCCGACTGGTACCCGGACCTCGACGACATGGCGTCGAAGATCACCGACCGCACCAGGGCCGTCGTCATCATCAACCCCAACAACCCCACCGGGGCGGTCTACCCGAAGGAGATCATCGAGGGCATCCTCGACCTCGCCCGCCGCCACGGCCTGATGGTGTTCGCCGACGAGATCTACGACCAGATCCTGTACGACGACGCTGTGCACCACTCGGCCGCCGCGCTCGCCCCCGACCTGGTCGTCCTCACCTTCTGCGGCCTGTCGAAGACGTACCGCGTGGCGGGCTTCCGCTCCGGGTGGCTGGTAGTCACCGGCCCCAAGCAGCACGCCCGCAACTATCTGGAGGGCCTGACGATGCTGGCCTCCATGCGGCTGTGCGCCAACGCCCCCGCCCAGTACGCCATCCAGGCCGCGCTCGGCGGCCGTCAGTCCATCCGGGAACTGACCGCGCCGGGCGGCCGTCTGCACGAGCAGCGGAACGTGGCGTGGGAGAAGCTCAACGAGATCCCCGGCGTGTCGTGCGTGAAGCCCAAGGGCGCGCTGTACGCGTTCCCGCGCCTCGACCCCAAGGTCCACAGGATCCACGACGACGAGAAGTTCGTCCTCGACCTGCTGCTGCGCGAGAAGATCCAGGTCGTCCAGGGCACGGGCTTCAACTGGCCCACCCCCGACCACTTCCGCATCCTCACCCTGCCCCACGCGGACGACCTCGACGCGGCGATCAGCCGTATCGGACGGTTCCTGAGTGGCTACCGGCAATAGCGGAGAACCCGATTTCCCGGAATTTCCCAAAAGATAATTCCTCGTGCTCGCAGCCACTGTCATATCCCTCTATAGTCCCCAGCACGCGAGTTCGGGTGTTTCGTGGGTTTCGGGGGTGGATGTGAACTCCGGTACGAACGTGGTCACGGGCGAGGACGTCATCGGCACGGCGCTGCGGCTGCTCGCGTCGAACGGGGAGTTGGGCTCCCACGACGTCGAGAAGGTCGAACTCGAACTGCCGGGTCTGCTGGAGCGGTACCGCGCCGATCCCGTGACGGTCGACCAACTCGTGGCCCGGCGGGGCGGGTTGATGTCGTCGGGGCTGGTGACCACGGTCCTCACCGAGCCCCTGGTCGTGGCCGTCGTGGCGACGCTCATCGCGGAGGGCGTCAAGGTCGGGTCCCGCGCGGTGAACGCAAGAGTGAGCCGCTGGTGGTCCGGGCGCGGAGAACGGCGGCGTCTGGTCGCGGCGTTACGGGAGCCGGCCCAGCCGATCGAGGTGCGGGACGCCGCGTGGCTGGTCGGCTATGTGGCAGCGAAGTGCGAGGGCATCGGCTGCCCGCCGGAGCAGGCCGCAGCGGTGGCCCGTGCGGTGGCCACCGCCTGGGTCGCACGCGGCCGCAGCGCACCGGGGACACCGGCGGGCACCGGACCCGGCCCCGGGACGCCCGAGGGCGGCACCGGCCCCGGGACACCGGCGGGCGGCACCGTGCCCGGAACAGGGGAGGGCGGCAGCGGGTGACGCGCCCGCGCGCCGGGGACCCCTCCGCGCTGCCCCATCCGACGTCCACCCAGTTCCTGCTGCTGCTCCTGATGGTGAGCGCGGCATCGCTCTTCGCGGGCACGTGGTGGGGGGTTCTGACGCGGGACGGCTGGACGGCGCCGCGCGAGGAGTGCGTACGCCGGGCGGCCGCGACCGGCGCCGAGCCGGGCGCCGTGACACGCTGCCTCCAGCACGTCCTGCTCGGCGAGTCGGCCGTGAGTCTGCTCGGCCCCCTGCTGGTGCTCGCCCTCACCGGACTGGCCGTCCTGCTCACCACCTGGTGGCGGCTGCGGCGCTGGCGGCGTCACCCGATACCGGTGCCCGAGCGGACGGCGACGGCCCTGACCCGCTGCCTCGCCGAGGCCGGCTGCGCCTTCGCCCGGCCGCCGGTGCCGGTCGTCGAACGGCGGAGCGCCTTCGGCGGCGCACGCGAGGAGGTACGGGCGTACGGGCTGTTCGATCGGCGGTACGTCGTCGTCGCCAACTACACCCCGCTCGCCGACGACAGGCCCTGGGCCGACGAGGTCGAAGGCCGCATCGCCCTGGCGGGCCTGCGTCACGAGGTCGCCCATCTGCGGGCCGGGGACGTGGGCCGGGGGCGTTTCGCGTTCCACGCCCTGTGGCTCCTCGCCCTCCTCGTCGTCCTCCCGTTGGCGGTCGCGGCCGTCGGCCGTCCGGCGGACCTCGCGCTCGCCCTGGGCTGGCGGCTCGCCGCGGTGACCGCCGTGGTGCTGCTGGCCTTCGGCGCGTTCGTCCGCACCCGTGAGTACGAGGCCGACGCGGCCGTGGCGGACCGCGACGGCATGGCGCTGGCCGTGGAGGAGTCGCTGACCCGGGGCCGGGCCCGGCTGCCCGAGTTCCTGCGGCTGCATCCGCACGACCACAGCCGACTGCGCGCGCTGAGGGAGCGCGGCGGGGCCCCGCGACTGCTGCTCGTCTCCTGCCTGATCGCGGGGACGGCCGTCGGGATGTCCTTCCAGGAGGTCGCCCTGCTGCTGGAGACCGCGACCGGGGACACCCTCCTCGCGTACTGGCTCACCGGGCTGCTCACCGGCACGGCCCTCAGCGCCGTCGTGCCCGTCTCGCTCTGGCGCGACCTGCGCCCCTACCCGGTACGGGACCGCCGCGGCACGCCGTACCGGCTGACGGCGGGCGCCCTGCTGGGCCTCGCGCTCGTCGCCGGCTCGCAGCTCTCGCCGCGCGCCGCCGCGTCCTGGGACCGCCTGTTCCCCACCGCACTGCTGCCGGGGGACAACCACGGCCTCTTCGCCCACCGGCCGCTCGCGGCGCTCCCGCTCGTCGCGGCGGCGGTCGTCGGCGGGGCCGTCTTCGTGGTCTGGTCCCGGGCCCTCGCACCCGCCCGGTCACCGTCTCCGGTGGTGATCGCGCTCGGCGGCCTGGTGCTGTCCGTGCCGCTCGCGCTGTGGTTCCAGGCGCAGCGGCTGGTGGCCACGTCGTACGTCCCCCCGAGGGCGGTGGCGCGTCTGCTGCTGGCACCGGTGGTGCTGTGGGCCCTGTGCGCCACCGGGATCACGGCGCTGGCCGTGCTGTGGGCGGCGCGCCGGTGGCGTCCACGTACAGGCCCGGTCCTGTGGGCCGGTGCCCTGGTGGGTGCGGCGCTGCTGCCGCTCACCGCGGTGGCCGCGGGCACGGCGATCGACCATGGCACCGGTCCCGCCCCGCCCCTGACGCGACCGTCCGACGGAGCGGATCCCCCGGGCCGGGTGCCGGAACGCTCGCTGCCCATCGCCCCGAGCGCCACGGACCCGGACCGGGACCCGGCCGTCGAACCGGCCCTCGCCTGCTACCTGTTCACGGCCACACCCGTCGAACGCCTCCACACACCGGACGGCCTGCGCGAGGTGGCGGAACGGATGAAGGTGACGCGCGACGCGGCACTGCGCGCGATCGTGCTCGGCGTTCTCGACGACCTCGACGACCTCGACGAGGCGCGGACGCGTCCGGGGGATGGCGACGACTTCGACATCGCGGCGGCCGTCCGCGACATCCACGCGGCTTGCAAGGTCGTGCTCACGCGGTAGCGCACCGCGAAGAACCACGGAGAAGGGGGAATCGGGATGAGGAACGCGGGAGCGGTCTGGGCGGTGGCCGTCGCCCTGCTCGTCGGCGGCTGCACCGGCGGCGACGGTGACGGGGACGAAGGCGGGACGGGCAGAGGCGGTAAGAGCCGCGGCAGGGGCGCAAGTTCCGCGCCGGCGGGGCGTGAGAGCGCGCCGCTGCCCACCACGGCCGAGGTGTCCGCCGCCTTACTGGGCGAGGACGACCTCGACGGGTACGACCTTGTCGAGCCCGATCCGGAGGCCACCCCTCCGGACGGCTCGGACCGGCCGCGCTGTCTGCGCGCCCTCAACGACCTCGACTACGGCATCCCGCCGTCCGGCACGGCGGTGCAGGCCCGGGTCCAGTTCGACCACAGCCGACTGGGGCCGTGGGTCCACGAGACCCTCCGCGTCCACCGCGACGAGGCGGCCGCCCGGCGGGCGTTCGACAGGACGGTCGCCGATCTCGCGGACTGCGCGCACTTCACCATCACCTGGTCCGACCTCGCGCGCACCGGCACCGAACGCCTGCGTGAGACGACCGGTCCGAGGCTCGGCGACCGCAGTTGGGCCGCCACCATCGAGGTCGAGCTGGGCGGCTTCCCGTCCGGTGAGACCAAGACGCTCGTGCGGCAGGGCAGGCTGCTCGTCGTGATCAGCCACGCGGCCGCCCCGAAGGCACCGCCGTGGGCGGAGACGGAGGACCTCACCCGCCGGGCGACGGACCGCGCGACCCGCGCCCTCGACGACACCTGAGGAAACAGCCGGGAACAACCGGAGACAGCCGAGGTCGGCCGAGGTCGGCCGTGAGCAGCCGAGGCCAGGGGACACCCGCGAACGACCGACGACGGCAGAGGACGTCACACGAGGATCGCTCCGGACACCTGGGTAGACCCTCCCCATGACTGAGCGACCGCTCCTCCTCCTGGATGTCGACGGCCCCCTCAACCCGTTCGGCGCCCGCCTGTGGCCACCGCGCGGCTACGTCACCCGCCGGGTGCACCCCACCGTCTGGTCCGCCCGCCAGAAGCCCGGCTCCCGCAGGCTCCGCCGGGGCCTGCGGATCCGCCTCAACCCCGCGCACGGGCAGCGCCTGCTCGCCCTGCCGTACGACCTGGCCTGGGCGACGACCTGGATGCACGACGCGAACGAGATGATCGGCCCCGTGATCGGGCTCCCCGCCGACCTGCCGGTCATCGAGTTCACCGACATGTTCGCGCGTGACCCCGACGGCCTGTACTGGAAGACCCGCCGGGTCCTGGAGTGGGCGGCCGGCCGGCCCTTCGTCTGGGTCGACGACATGATCACCGACCTCGACGCCCGCCATGTCGCCCGCCACCACGACACACCCGCCCTGCTGCTGCAGATCGACCCCCGCCGAGGGCTCGGCGAGCCGGAGTTCGAGGAACTGGAGCGGTGGGCTCGTAGCCTGTGAGACATGAGTGATCTTTTTCTGGTGCGGCACGGGGAGACCGAGTGGTCGCTGTCCGGGCAGCACACCAGCTGGACGGACCTCCCGCTGACCGACCGGGGGCGGGAACAGGCGCGCGGGCTGGCGCCGTTGCTGACCTCGCACCACATCGGGGCCGTGCTCGTCAGCCCGATGAAGCGGGCCCGCCAGACCGCCGAACTGGCCGGTCTGACCGGGGCACTGGTGGACGCGGATCTCTCCGAGTGGGACTACGGGGCGTACGAGGGGGTGACGACCCAGGAGATCCACCGGACGCGGCCCGACTGGTTCCTGTTCACCGACGGGGTGGCGCCCGGACCGCCCGAACACCCCGGTGAAGGCCCGGAGGACGTCGGGGCGCGCGCCGACCGGATACTGGCGAAGGCGCACGCGGCGCTCGGCAACACCGAGGGCTGCGTGGTGCTCGTCGCGCACGGCCACTTCCTCCGCGTCCTCACCGCGCGCTATCTCGGACTGCCCGCGTCCGCCGGGGCGCTGTTCCAGCTCGCCACGGGCACGGTCTGCCGACTCGGCACGGAGCACGGCCGCCCGGTGCTCGCGGCATGGAATGTCAGACCCGCCTCGTAGTCTTCGAGTGGGTTGACGCCGTCCCCGAGTGACAGCGCTCCTCCGCGAAAGGAGGTCGTCGTGACCCGACCGCCGACCGCCGTCCAGCGGCGGATCATCGACGCCGCCGAGCCCGTGACCGGCCGGCTCACGGGTACGGAGAGCCAGCTGGCGGCGCTGGTGAAGCGAGGGCTGGCGTTCCGCCACCCGCGCCCGCCGCACGACCACTTCCTGACCCCGGCCGGGCACCGCGTACGGGAGGCCGGGCCGCCCGAGACGGCAGCGACCCCGGCGCCGTCCGCCGCCCCCGCCGCGTCGGGCGGGTTCGCGGCCCGGGTGGGCGGCGAGGAGAGCACCGGGGACGGACCGGCGCGGGCCCGCGAGGTGCACAGCGCCTGGCAGGGGCTGCTGGAACTACGGCGGATGACGAACCCGGGCGGCGCCACCGACCGCCCGTGCGGCTGGGAGCGCGCGCATCTCGTACGGGCCGCCGCGCTCGCCCTCGAAGCGGCGGGCCACCGCCCGGCGGGCCCGGAGGCGGAGCGTGGCGGTTACCGGGTGCGGACCACCCCGCAGCCGGAGGCCGTCGCCGTGCACGAGCCGGACCCGGGGGCGCTGCGCGGCTGCGCCGAGACCTTGCGGCAGGCGGGCTGGCAGCCGAGCGAGCACACGGACCCGCGGACGCGGGAGCGGTATCTGCTGGCCTCCCCCAGGAAGGTGTGACCGGGCGGCGCCGGACTGCCGTGATCCGGCGGCGCCGGACTGCCGCACCCCGCATGAGCAAGCGCTCAGTAAGCTGGCGTCCGTCCTGTTCGCCGCTGAGGTAGTCGAGGGGTAGTCGTGTCCGAGCCGTTTTCCGTCCCGGTGACCGTCCGGGGATACGAGACCGACGTACAGGGGCACCTCAACCAGAGCGTGTACCTCCAGTACGGGGAGCACGCGCGCTGGTCGCTGCTCCAGGCCGCGGGGATTCGCCAGGCCGATCTGATGGCGAGGGGCGTCGGCCCCGTGGCGCTGGAGACGACAATCCGCTACCGGCGCGAGCTGCTCGCCGGTGACGAGGTCGAGGTGACGTGTGTCTTCGTCTGGGGCGAGGGCAAGACCTTCCGGATCGAGCAGACGATCAGCAGGACCGACGGCACGGTGGCCGCCGAGATCACCGGTGTGGGCGGCCTGATGGACCTCAGGGCGCGCAAGCTGGTCGCCGACCCGGGCGCGTACTTCAGGGAGCTGGCGGACGACCCGAAGCTGTTCGGGCTGTGAGCGGGGCCCACGGCCCGAACAGCGGTTGACCGTCGTCCCGTCGGTCAGCGGCGGGCCGGGAGGCTCGGGCGCCCGCCCGGGAGCTTCACGATCGAGACGCGGCTGCCCTCCATCGCCCAGTGGAAGACCTCTCCAGGACGGCTCCGCCGGCGCCCCGCAGGATCTGGACCACCCGTGCGGGATTCCAGCCGTTCACGGCGGGTTCTCCTCCTTGTGGCCGCGTGTCGGTGCGGAAGGGGTGGTTCCGGGGGTACTGCTGCCACGGCGCACCCGCACCCGCACCCGCACCCGCACCCGCACCCGCACCCGCACCCGGAGGCATCATGCCGCTCGCCCGCCGTGCCCTGCTCGCCGTCCTCGCCGCCGGTTCGGCGGGGGCGACGGTCGCCTGCGCTCCCGCCCGGGCGCACCCCTCGGACGACGCGCCCCGCGCGGACGGGGCGGGGGGCACGGCGGCCACGGCGGCGGCCCGGCGGCTGCTGCCGGACCACTGGCGGCAGATCACGTTCGCCGAGGGGACCGAGCGGGACACCTTCCACGTCGCGGGCCGCACCGGGCGCATCACCGTCACCGGCGACACCCCGGCGACCCGGCTCACCGGTCTGAACTGGTACCTGCGGCACGTCGCGTACGCCGAGATCAACTGGGCGGGCGAGCAGACCGCGCTGCCCCGCGCTCTACCGGGCCTCGACGGCACCGTCACCCGACGCGCGAACGTCCCCCACCGCTTCGCCCTGAACGACACCAACGACGGCTACACGGGCGCCTACCTCGACTGGTCGTACTGGGAGCGCGAGCTGGACGTGCTGGCGCTGCACGGCTACAACGAGATCCTCGTCTACGCGGGCGCGGACGCCCTCTACCACCGGGTGTTCCAGGAGTTCGGGTACGGGGAGGAGGAGCTGCGGGAGTGGATCCCGGGGCCCGCGCACCAGCCGTGGTGGCTGCTGCAGAACCTGTCCGCGTTCCCCTCCCCCGTCTCCCGGCAGCTGCTGGACGCCCGCGCCGCGCTCGGCCGCCGGATCGCCGACCGGGTGCGCGAGCTGGGCATGACCCCGGTGTTCCCCGGCTACTTCGGGACGGTCCCGCCGGGCTTCGCCGAGCGCGTGCCGGGGGCGCGGACGGTCTCTCAGGGCACGTGGATGGGTTTCGCCCGCCCCGACTGGCTGGACCCGCGCACGGACGTCTTCGCGCGGGTCGCGGCCGCCTTCTACCGCACCCAGGACGAGCTGTTCGGCGGGGCCTCGACCCTGTACAAGATGGACCTGCTGCACGAGGGCGGCGACCCGGGCGACGTGCCCGTGGGCGACGCGGCGAAGGGCGTCGAGCGGGCGCTGCGGCGGGCCCACCCCGACGCCACCTGGGTGATCCTTGGCTGGCAGCACAACCCGCCGCGCGCGATCGTCGACGCCGTCGACAAGGAGCACATGCTCGTCGTCGACGGCCTCTCCGACCGTTTCCCGACGGTCACCGACCGGGAGGCCGACTGGGGCGGCACCCCGTACGCGTTCGGCTCGATCTGGAACTTCGGCGGCCACACCGCGCTCGGCGCCAACACCCGCGACTGGGCGGAGCTGTACGGGAAGTGGCGCGCGAAGCCCGGCAGCGCGCTGCGCGGGATCGCGCTGCTGCCGGAGGCCGCGGACAACAACCCGGCGGCCTTCGCCCTGTTCTCCGAACTCGCCTGGCGCGAGGGCGAGCTGGACCTGGAGACCTGGTTCGCCGACTGGGCGCACGCGCGTTACGGCGCCCGTGATCCGCACGCCGAGGCCGCCTGGGACATCCTGCGCCGCACCGTCTACGGCACCACGCGCGCCGACGGGTGGAGCGAGGGCGCCGACGGCTTGTTCGGTGCCCGCCCGGCGCTCACCGTCGTCCGGGCGGCCCGCTGGTCGCCCAAGCAACTCCGTTACACGGCGGCGGACCTGGAGCCCGCCCTCGGTGAACTGCTGCGCGTACGGTCCACGTTGCGCACGTCGTCCGCCTACCGACGGGATCTCCTCGACGTGGCCCGCCAGACCCTCTCCAACCGCAGCCGCCTCCTGCTGCCACGGATCAAGGAGGCGTACGACGCCCGGGACGACGCCCGGCTGAAGGAGCTGGCGGAGGTGTGGCTGTCCCTGATGGATCTGCTGGACCGGCTGCTGGCCACCGACTCCCGCCATCTGCTGGGCCGTTGGGTCGCGGAGGCGCGCGCCTGGGGGGCGGGCGACGCCGAGCGGGAGCGGCTGGCGTACGACAATCTGTCGCTGCTGACCGTGTGGGGCACCCGCGCGGGCGCGGACGCGGGGCTGCGCGACTACGCGAACCGGGAGTGGGCGGGCCTGGTCGGCGGGCTGTACCGGCTGCGCTGGTCGACGTACTTCGAGGAGCTGCGGGCCGCGCTCGCCGGCGGACGGGCACCGAAGAAGATCGACTGGTTCGCGCTGGAGGACCACTGGACCCGCGACCCCGGACCGCTCACCACCGAACCGACCGGCGACACGTACACGGTGGCCACGCAAGTGTGGGAGCGGCTCACGACCGTCCCTTGAGAGGCCGGCCCCCAGCCCGCCGCGACCCGGCCGCCCACCGAAGCCCCGGCCGCCGGTCGAGGGCAGGCCCGTACGCCGAAGCCTGGCCGCCCATCGAGGGCCGGCCCGCATGTCAGAGCCCTGCCGCCGCCCGTCGAGGGACGCCCGCGTGTCGAAGGGCCGCGCCCATCGAAGTACCGTCGCCGCGCGCACAGCCGCACCGTTCCGGGGCGCACAGTCGCTGTGCGCCCCGGAGACGGCCGCCGTGGAACCCGCTCGGGTCCACGGCTTCCGGCCGAGGGCCGTCCCCCTCGGCCGGAGTCCGGGGCGCCGTACGGCACAGGCGGGTTCCCGCCACGGCGTCGACGCGGAGTGGCGGGGTCAGTCGCCGGCCGCGATCCGGGCCAGTCGCCGGGCTTCGTCCCGTGTCGAGCGGGCGATCGCGTCCTCGTCCACGTGCAGCAGGCGGCCGTCCTCCACGACGGCCCGGCCGCCCACCAGCGACAGGGTCACCGGGGCAGCCGCGCCGAGGACCAGGGCGGTCACCGGGTCGGCGATGGACGCGTGGGCGAGGGTGTCGAGCCTCCACAGGACCAGGTCGGCGAGCTTGCCCGGTTCCAGGGAGCCGATCTCGGCCGACCGGCCGAGGACCTGGGCGCCGCCGTAGGTGCCGAGGCGCAGCGCCCGGCGGGCGTCGAGGGCGGCTTCGCGGTGGGGGCCGAGGCGGTTGACGAGGAGCGCGTTGCGCAGCTCGGTGTGGAGTTCGCCCGACTCGTTGGAGGCGGTGCCGTCGACGCCGAGCCCGACCGGGACGCCGGCCGCCAGCATGTCGGGGACGCGGGCGATTCCGGCGGCGAGGCGGGCGTTGGAGGAGGGGCAGTGCGCGACTCCGGTCCTCGTGCGGGCGAAGGCGTCGATGTCGGAGTCGTTCATGTGGACGCAGTGCGCCATCCACACGTCCTCGCCGAGCCAGCCCGTCGACTCGAAGTAGTCGGTGGGGCCCATGCCGAACAGTTCGTGGCAGAACTTCTCCTCCTCGACCGTCTCCGAGCCGTGCGTGTGCAGTCGCACCCCGAGGTGACGGGCCAACCGGGCGCCCTGCCTGAGGAGTTCGGTCGACACGGAGAACGGTGAGCAGGGGGCCACGGCCACCTGGGTCATCGCGCCGAAGGAGGCGTCGTGGTGCTCGTTCACGGTCGCCTCGGTGGCGGCGAGCGCGCCGTCGAGGGTCTCGACCGCGAAGTCCGGGGGCAGGCCGCCGTCCTTCTCGCTGCGGTCCATGGAGCCACGGGCGAGGGTGAAGCGGACGCCCGTCTCGCGGGCCGCCCGGATGATGGCGCCCGACAGGTCGCCGGAGCCCTTCGGGAAGACGTAGTGGTGGTCCATCGCGGTCGTCACACCGCCGCGGGCCATCATCGCGAGGGAACCCTGGGCCGCCGCGTACGTCATCTGTTCGTCGATGCGGGCCCAGGTCGGGTACAGCGCGACGAGCCAGTCGAAGAGGTTGTGGTCGGTGGCGAGGCCCCGGGTGATCCACTGGTAGAAGTGGTGGTGGGTGTTGACCAGGCCGGGGGTCACCAGATGTCCGGTGGCGTCGATCCGGCGTACGACGTCCGTCAGGCCCTCGGGGGCCCGGCCCGCGCCGACCGACTCGATCACCTCGTCCGCGACCACCACATGGCCCGACGTGTACTCGGTGTCCCGCGCGTCCACGGTCGCGATCGCCGCGTTCTCGATGACGATGCGCTGTGCCATCGTTGTTCGTCCCTACTCCCGGTGTACGTTCCGGGTCCGCGTCAGAGGTTGGTGAGATCGGCCGGGATGCGTGCCTCGACGCCGTCCCGCAGGACGGTCGCCTCGATCAGGCCGTAGGGGCGGTCGGCGGCGAAGTACACGGCTCCGTCGGCGGTGTCGTTCTTCAGGCCGAACGGGGCGAGGTCCACCAGGAAGTGGTGCTTGTTCGGCAGGGAGAAGCGGACCTCGTCGATCTCGCTCCGGTGGTCGATGATCCGGGAGCCCATCGCGTAGAGGGTCTGCTGGAGCGACAGCGAGTACGTCTCGGCGAAGGCCTCCAGCATGTGCCGCTTGACCTGCGCGTACGACGTGTCCCAGGCGGGCGTCGGCTCCTCGTCGTCGGTCCAGTTGAACCGCCAGCGGCCGGAGACGTCGGTGGCGAGGATGCGGTCGTGCGCCTCGGGGAGGGTCGTGTACTTGTCCTTGACGTAGCCCCAGAACTCGGAGTCCGTCGAGTTCATGAGGGTGAGGTCCTTGAGGCCGGAGACGACCTCCCACGCCGAGCCGTCGTACGTGATCTGCGCGAGGCGGGTCTCCTGGCCCGTGCGGACGAAGGAGTGCGCGCCCTTCCCGGAGTGCTCGATGCGCTCCCAGGAGTACTCCTCGATGCGGATGCGGGCCCGGTGGATGGCCGGCTGGGAGGTCACGAAGTGGCGGGCGAGATGGATACCGAACTGCTCGGCGGACTCGATGCCGTGCTCCTTGGCGAAGGCGTACACGGTGTTCTTGGTGGTGTCCGTCGGCAGGACGTGGGCGTTGGAGCCGGAGAGGTGGACCTCGTCCATGTCACCGGAGAGGGACACGGAGACGTTCAGGTCCTTGATGTGGTGGGTGGCGCCGTCCCGCGTGATGCGTACGACGCGGTTCTCGGCCTTGCCGTACTGGTTCTGTCCAAGGATGGGCATGGGTGCTAACTCCCTCGGTATACGGAGTAGCCGAACGGGTTGAGCAGCAGCGGTACGTGGTAGTGCTCGCCGGCTTCGACGGCGAACGTGATGACCACCTCGGGGAAGAACACACCGCTGTCCCGATGCGCGGGGGCGTCCTGCTGTGTCTCGGCTCGCTGGGTCTCGAAGTACGGCTCCACGGCGAAGTCGAGCCGTACGTGGGTCGTACCTTCCGGCAGCGCCGGGAGGTCCTTGCACCGGCCGTCGGCGTCGGTCGCGGAACCGCCGAGGGCCCGCCAGTCGGCGTCGCGTCCCGGCCGGGCGGCGAGGCGGACGGCGACCCCAGGGGCGGGGCGGCCGACGCTGGTGTCCAGGATGTGCGTGGACACGGAGGCCGTGGTGCTGGTGCTCATGCTGCTCTCAGTCCTCTTCGACCAGTCGGGTCAGGCGGATGCGGTTGATCTTGCCCAGTTCGACGCGGACGATCTCCCGTTCCTCCTCCGGCGTGTTGCCGATGCGCTCCGTGACCGCGTCACGCATCTGCTCGCCGGTGCGGCCGGTGGCGCAGATCAGGAAGACATGGCCGAACTTCTCCTGGTAGGCCAGGTTCCGTTCGAGCATCTCGGCCTTCAGCGCGTCGGAGGCGCCGGCCATGCCGCGCTGCTCCCGGGCGGAGGTCGCGTCGCCCGGTGCGGGGCGGCCGATCGGCGGATGCCCGGCCATCGCCTCCACCAGGTCCTCGGCGGTCAGTTCGGCCATGGCGGCGTCACTGGCGGCGAGGAGGTCGTCGACGGTGGCGTAGGGCCGGCCTGCGAGCAGTCTGCGTCCCCATTCCGCCGAGGCGCACGCCTCGTGGAGCGCGGCGACGGCGGCTTGCCTCTCCAGGGTGTTGAACCGGGCGAGGCCCGGCGTCGAGGAACGCGAAGTCACGGGAGCCTCCGTGGCCGTGGTGCTGGACTGGCTACGGCAAGCTAACGCCCCGCGACGACATCGCGTCAACAGTTTGTTGAAAAAACGCGGAGGGCGCCCCTCGGTCGGCGGGCCGGCCCGTCATCGGCCCTTGGCCGCGTTCTCCCTGTTCAGGTAGTTGTAGACGGTGAAGCGGCTGACGCCCAGCGCGCTCGCGACGGTCTCCACACCGTGCCGTACGGAGAACGCGCCGCGCGCCTCCAACGTCCGCACGATCTCCTGCTTGGTCTTCCGGTCGAGGTCGGCGAGGGGCTTGCCGTGCCGGCGCTCCAGCGCGGCGAGGATGTGGTCCAGCGACTCGGCGAGCTGCGGCAGCCGGACGGCGACGACGTCGGCGCCCTGCCAGGAGAGCACGACGTCGTCGGGGCCGGCCTCGCCCGGCGGCAGCAGGGCCCCGCCCATGGCGTCGACCAGCGGTTTGACGGCAGCGACGAAGGGGTCGTCCCCGGCGGCGGTCACCCCTGCCCCTCCCCGGACTCCCCGACCACGTTGACCTGGAGCGAGACCCGGGTGGCGCCCGCCTCCAGGGCCCGGCGCAGCAGGGCGTCGACCGCGCCGAGGACGGCGTCGGAGCCGCCCTCGGCGGTGTTGCCGAAGGGGCCCACGTCGACCGCGTCCAGCGCGGCGGCCTCGATGACGTCGCGGGCGACCAGCGCGTGCCGGGGCGGCTCGTCCAGGTCGAACGGCTCGGTGGTGAACTCCACTCGCAATCGCACTACGCCCCCATGACCTCGGATCCGACCTGCGCGTTCTGTCGTCACACCGGCGGTGTGACGACCGCCGCGACACGACCTTAACGGCGACCGGGTCCCGTCGAGGACGCCCGCGTCGGGAGGTCGGCCCGGCGAAACGCCGCCGTGGTCCTTCGCGACCCTCCCGTAACCGGCCAACATTCCCCATCATGGACATCCTGCTCGTAGCCAGCGCGTTCAACAGCCTCTCCCAGCGGGTGTACGCGGAACTGTCCGACCGGGGTCACCGGGTCGACGTCGTGCTGGCCTCGCACGGAACCGACGCGGTCCTGGCCGCCGTGCGCGAGGCCCGCCCGGAACTGATCGTCGCGCCGATGCTGAGGACGGCGCTGCCCGAGGAGGTGTGGCGGGAGCACACCTGCCTCATCGTGCACCCGGGACCGCCCGGCGACCGTGGCCCGTCCTCCCTGGACTGGGCGATCGCCGAGGGTGCGGCCCGCTGGGGTGTGACGGTGCTCCAGGCGGAGGCGGGGATGGACGCCGGTGACGTGTGGGCCGCCGTGTCCTTCCCGGTGCCTCCGGTCGGCAAGAGCGACCTGTACCGGGGCGAGGTCGCCGACGCCGCCTCGGCCGCCGTCCTGCTGGCCGTCCAGCGGTACGCCGACGGGGCCTTCAAACCGCAGCCGCAGAGCGATCCCGGGATCCGGGTGGTGTGGCGCGACTTCTTCCGCCAGGAGCGGCGCGGCATCGACTGGGAGAACGACAGTACGGAGACGGTGCTGGAAAAGCTCCGCGCGGCCGACTCGCAGCCGGGGGTCCTCGACGAAGTCCTCGGCCGCGAGGTGTTCCTGCACGGCGGGCACGCCGAGGACCGGCTCCGTGGCGCTCCCGGCGAAGTGCTGGCGACCCGGGCCGGCGCGGTCTGCCGGGCCACCCGCGACGGCGCGGTGTGGATCTTGGAGCTGCGCCCCCGCAAGAGTTCCGGGGACCCGGCGCCGTTCCGCCGCCCCGCCGCGTCGGTCCTCGCGGGCTTCCCCGCCCCGCCCGGCACCGACCGGGGGACGTCCGGCGCCGAGCGGTCGAACCGGCTGCCGGTGAGCGCCGTCCCGCTCGAACTGCCCCCGGACCGGCGCACGTTCACCGACATCCGGTACCGGCGGCAGGGCGCCGTCGGGTTCCTGGACTTCTCGTTCCCCGGTGGCGCCATGAACACCGACCACTGCCGTCGGCTCCTCGACGCCTACCGGTACGCGCTCGCCCGCCCCACCCCGGTGCTGGTGCTCGGCGGGTCCCGCGACTTCTTCTCCAACGGCATCCACCTGGGCGTCATCGAGGCGTCGGCCGACCCGGCGGCCGAGTCGCGGGCCAACCTCGACGCCATGAACGACCTGGTCGAGGCGGTGCTGCGCACCACCGACCGCCTGGTGGTGGCGGCGCTCGGCGGCAACGCGGCGGCGGGCGGCGTCATGCTCGCCCTGGCCGCCGACGAGGTGTGGTGCCGCGAGGGCGCCGTCCTCAACCCGCACTATCGGCGCATGGGCCTGTACGGGTCGGAGTACTGGACGTACACGCTTCCCCGTCGCGTCGGGGCGGAGACGGCCGGGCGGCTGACGGGCGAGGCGTTGCCGGTGAGTGCCGCGACCGCCGCGCGGATCGGGTTGGTGGACCGCCCGGTGCCGGTCCCGCCGCAGGGTTTCACCTCCGAGGTCGCCCGGATGGCGGCGGAGCTGGCCGACGCCCCGGACCTCGCGTCGCGGGTCGCCGCGAAGGCCGCGGCCCTGATGGCGGACGAGGAGCGGCGGCCGCTCGCCGATCACCGACGGGACGAACTCGCCCGGATGCACGCCGTCTTCTTCGACCCGCAGGCCCCGTACCACGCCCTGCGTTCGGCGTTCGTGCGGAAGCTCCCGCACGGCTCCGCCCGGCCCCTGGCGACGGGAGGCGCACGATGAGCGCGCGGCTGCTGGTGGCGGGCGTCGGCAACATCTTCCTCGCGGACGACGCCTTCGGCCCCGAGGTGATCCGCGCCCTGGAAGGGCGCCCGTTGCCGCCCGGGGCGCGGGTGCGGGACTTCGGCATCCGCGGCATGGACCTCGCCTACGAACTGCTCGGCGGCTACGACACCGCCGTCCTGGTCGACGCCTGCGCGCGCGGCCACCGGCCCGGCACCCTGTCGCTGATCGAACCGGAGCTCCCCGACCGTGCCACCGGCGGCCCCCCGCCCGAGGCGCACGGCATGGACCCGGCGAAGGTGCTGGCCCTGGCCGCCCACCTGGGCGACGAACCGCTCCCCCGCGTGCTCGTCCTCGCCTGCGAACCGGAGGTACTCCCGAACGGCGACGAGGACATCGCCCCGGGCGTCAGCGCGACGGTGCGCGATGCCGTGCAGCGCGCCGTCACCGCGCTGCACACCCTGGTCCCGGCGCTGCTCGCCGACCCGACGGCGACGCCGACGCCGAGCCTGTCGGGGATGCCTGGGTGAGTCTGGCGGGGATGCGCGGGTGAGCCGGTGGCCGGGGGCGCGGGGCCCCGGCGGCCATCCACGGGCGCCCCTGCCCCCGTCACCTCCCCGAACCCGAACCCGAACCCGCCCCGACCCGGCCGCGTCCGCGAGCGCCTCGTTGAGCCGCCCGGACGAATCCCCGGGGCCGTCAGCGGCCCGTCTCCGCCGCTCGGCGGCCGGGGGCGCGCAGGATCGGCAGCGGTCCGACGCACCCGAAACCCGCGAGGAGCTGTGCCCATGTGCGAGTCCATGGACGACGTCACCCAGGCCGTCCTGGCGAAGAACGACGGGCTGGCCGCGAGCCTGCGCGACGAACTCACCGGCCGCGGGGTGACCGTGGTCAATCTGCTCTCCAGCCCGGGCAGCGGCAAGACCGAACTGCTCGGCCGGGTGCTGGGCCGGGCCGTGGAGCGGGGGATCCCGGTGGCCGCGCTGACCGCGGACCTGGCGACCGAGAACGACGCCCACCGGCTCGCACGCTCGGGGGCACCGGTGAAGCAGCTGCTGACCGACGGGCTGTGCCATCTGGAAGCCCGGCAGCTGCGCGGCCACGTGGAGAGCTGGCTGCCCGCCGACACCTCGCTGCTGTTCGTGGAGAACGTCGGCAACCTCGTCTGCCCGGCCTCCTACGACCTCGGGGAGAGCCTGCGGATCGTCCTGATGGCGGTGACGGAGGGCGAGGACAAGCCGCTGAAGTACCCCACTGCCTTCGGCTCCGCCCAGCTCGTGGTGCTCACCAAGACCGACCTCGCCGAGGCCGCCGGGTTCGACGAGTCCGCCTTCCTCGCCCATGTCCAGCGGGTCAACCCGGGCGTGGAGGTGCTGCGGTCCTGCGCCCGCGGCGGCGAGGGCGTCGACACCGTCCTGGAACGGGTGCTCGCCGTGCGGGACGGAGCGCCCGTCCACCGGCCTCCCCTGGCGCCGCGCCCGCACCGCCATGACGACGCCGCGTCCGGCCTCGCGGCCGGCCGCGTCTCGTGACGGCGCCCGCCACCCGCACCCCGCGCGGCACCGGCGACGCCCGGACGGTGCGCCGACGCGTCACCGTCCGCGGAACCGTGCAGGGCGTCGGCTTCCGCCCCTTCGTCCACCGTCTGGCCACCGACCTGGAACTGGCCGGGTTCGTGGGGAACACGGCGGACGGCGTGCTCATCGAGGTGGAGGGCCCGCCCGACGGCGTCTCCCGCTTCTGCGACCGACTGGCCGCCGAGCCGCCCCCGTTGGCCACGGTCACCGCCGTCGACGTCGAGGAACTGACCGTCACCGGCGCCGACGACACCTTCACGATCCGTTCCACCGACCGCTCCCCGGGCCGCACCCTGCTCCCGCCCGACGTGGCGACCTGCGGGGACTGTCTGCGGGAGCTGGCCGACCCGGCCGACCGCAGGCACCGGCACCCCTTCGTCACCTGCACCCACTGCGGTCCCCGCTTCACCATCGCCACCGGGATGCCCTACGACCGGGCGGTCACCACCATGGCCGGCTTCCCCCTGTGTCCGGCCTGCGCCCGCGAGTACGGCGACCCCGGCGACCGCCGCTTCCACGCCCAGCCCGTCGCCTGCCCCGACTGCGGGCCCCGGCTGCGGCTCGTGCCCGCGCCGGGTGACGCTGCCCGGCCCGCCCTCGGCGCCGACGCCCTCCCGGCGGCCCGCGCGCTGCTGGCCGCCGGGCGGGTCGTCGCCGTCAAGGGCCTCGGCGGCTACCACCTGGCGTGCGACGCCACCGACGCGACCGCCGTCGACACCCTGCGCGCCCGCAAGGCGCGCGGCGGCAAGCCGTTCGCGGTGATGTGCGCGGACCTCGACACCGCGCGGCGGATCGCCACCGTCTCCGGGGCCGAGGCGGCGACACTCAGCGGCCCCCGGCGTCCCATCGTCCTGCTGCGCCCGCGCGCCGGGCAGGGGATGCTCGCGCCCGGAGTGTGCCCCGGCAGCCCGCACCTCGGTGTGATGCTGCCGTACACCCCGCTGCACACGCTGCTGTTCGGGCTGGCCGGCGATCCGCCGGGCCCGCGCGTGCTGGTGATGACGAGCGGCAACCGCTCCGGGGAACCGATCGTCACGGACGACGACGAGGCGCTGACCCGGCTGGCGGGGCTCGCGGACGCCTGGCTCGCCCATGACCGGGAGGTCTCCGCGCCCTGCGACGACTCCCTGCTGCGGGTGCGCGCCGACGGCACCGAGCAGGTGCTGCGCCGCTCCCGCGGATATGTGCCCCGCCCGCTGCGGCTGGCGGTGGCGGTGCGGCCCGCGCTCGCGGTGGGCGGCGACCTGAAGAACGCCCTGTGCGTCGGCGAGGGCGACCAGGCGTGGTTCGGGCCGCACATCGGCGACATGGGCGACCTGACCACCCTGGAGGCGGCCCGGCGGGCGGAGACCCGGATGCGGAGCCTGACCGGTGTCAGCCCCGAGCTGGTCGCCGCGGACCGGCACCCCGGCTACCACTCCGCCCGGTGGGCCGCCCGGCTGGCCGGGGGCAGACCCGTGCTGGTCCAGCACCACCACGCGCACATCGCGTCGGCGATGGCCGAGCACCGCCTCGACGGGACGACACCCGTCATCGGTGTCGCGTTCGACGGCACGGGCTACGGCGACGACGGCACCGTCTGGGGCGGTGAGATCCTGCTCGCCGACTACGCGGGCCACCGGCGCCTCGCCCACCTGGCCCCCGCCCCGCTGCCGGGTGGCGACGCGGGCGTGGCGAACCCCTGCCGCCTCGCGCTGGCCCGGCTGTGGGCGGCGGGCCTGCCCTGGGACCCCGATCTGCCCTGCACGACAGCCTGCACCCGAGATGAACTCCGTCTTCTGGAGCAGCAGTTGACGCGCGGGCTGGCCTGTGTGGCGACCTCCAGCATGGGCCGTCTCTTCGACGCCGTGTCGTCCCTCGCCGGTGTGTGCCACCGCGCGGGGTACGAGGCGCAGGCCGCCCTGGAGCTGGAGGCCGCCGCGGCCTCGGCCTGGGACGCGGACTCCTCGGCGTACGCCTTCGGCATCGGCGACGGTGTGTGGGACCCGGCGCCCGTGCTGCGCGCGCTCGTCGCCGATCTGCGCCGGGGCACCCCGACCGCGGTGCTCGGGGCGCGCTTCCACCGGGGCGTCGCACGGGCCATCGTGGAGCTCTGCCGACGGGCGCGCCGGGACACCGGCCTCGACGTCGTCGCCCTGAGCGGCGGCGTCTTCGCCAACGCCCTGCTGGAGGAGGAGTGCGCGCGGCTGCTGACCGGGGCGGGCTTCTCGGTGCTGCGGCACGGCGAGGTCCCGCCGAACGACGGCGGGCTGGCCCTCGGCCAACTGGTGGTCGCGGCTCACCGACGACAAGAGGAGTGACCCATGTGTTTGGCAGTGCCCGGCAAGGTCGTGGCCATCGACGACAGCGCCGACCCCCTCACCGGGCTGATCGACTTCGGCGGTGTGCAGAAACAGGCGTGTCTGGAGTACGTGCCCGATGTGCGCGTCGGTGAGTACGTCATCGTGCACGTCGGGTTCGCGCTCCAGCGCCTGGACGAGGAGTCGGCCCTGGCGTCCTTGAAGCTCTTCGAGGAACTGGGGCTGCTGGAGGAGGAGTTCGGCGACGCCTGGGAGCAGGCGGCGAAGGAGGCGGGAACCCCGTGAAGTACATCGACGAGTTCAACGACCCCGCTCTGGCGCGGCGGCTGCTGGACGAGATCCGTGCCACCGCCACCCGGCCGTGGGCCCTGATGGAGGTGTGCGGCGGGCAGACCCACTCGATCGTCCGGCACGGCATCGACCGTCTGCTGCCCGACGAGGTGGAGTTGATCCACGGGCCCGGCTGCCCGGTGTGTGTGACGCCGCTGGACGTCATCGACAAGGCACTGGAGATCGCGGCCCGTCCCGGAGTGATCTTCTGTTCCTTCGGGGACATGCTCCGGGTGCCCGGCACCGACCGGGACCTGTTCCGGGTCAAGGGCGGGGGCGGCGACGTCCGCGTGGTGTACTCGCCGCTCGACGCGCTGGAGCTGGCCCGCCGCAACCCGGGCCGTGAGGTGGTCTTCTTCGCCATCGGCTTCGAGACCACGGCCCCCGCCAACGCGATGGCCGTGCACCAGGCGCGCCGCCTGGGCCTGACCAACTTCAGCCTGCTGGTGTCGCATGTGCGGGTGCCCCCGGCCGTCGAGGCGATCATGACGGCGCCCACCTGCCGCGTGCAGGGCTTCCTGGCCGCCGGGCACGTGTGCAGCGTGATGGGCACGGCCGAGTACCCGGCACTCGCCGAGCGGTACGGCGTCCCGATCGTGGTGACCGGCTTCGAGCCGCTGGACATCCTGGAGGGCATCCGCCGCGCGGTCCGCCAGTTGGAGCGCGGTGAGCACCGGGTGGAGAACGCCTACGCGCGTGCCGTGCGCGACGAGGGCAACCCGGCGGCCGTCCGCATGATCGAGGAGGTGTTCGAGGTCACCGACCGCAACTGGCGGGGCATCGGACGCATCCCCGCGAGTGGTTGGCGGCTCACCGACGCGTTCCGCGCGTTCGACGCCGAGCACCGCTTCGACGTCACCGGGATCCGTACCGAGGAGCCGGCCGAGTGCCGCAGCGGTGAGGTGCTGCAAGGGCTGATCAAGCCCACGGAGTGCGCCGCGTTCGGCACCACCTGCACCCCGCGCACCCCGCTCGGCGCCACCATGGTGTCCAGCGAGGGCGCCTGCGCGGCGTACTACCTGTACCGCCGGATGAACGACGGCCCGACACCGCAGGCCGCTCCGGTCGCGCGGGAGGAGATGAACCCCGTTGCCTGAACACGTCGATGTGGTCGACCCCGCGCGGTGGACCTGCCCCGCCCCGCTGCGCGACCAGCCGGTCGTGGTCATGGGGCACGGCGGAGGGGGCGCGCTGTCGGCGGAGCTGGTGGAGCAGGTGTTCGCCCCCGCCTATGGCAATGCCGTCCTGGCCTCGCTCGCCGACTCCGCCGTCCTCGAACTGGGCGGCGCGCGGCTCGCGTTCTCCACCGACTCCTATGTGGTCCGGCCGCTGTTCTTCCCCGGCGGCTGCCTGGGTGACCTCGCGGTCAACGGCACCGTCAACGACCTGGCGATGAGCGGTGCCCGGCCCGCGTATCTGTCCGCCGCCTTCGTGCTGGAGGAGGGCGTGGAACTGACGGTCGTGGAGCGGATCGCGCGCGCCATGGGCGCGGCGGCCGGGGCCGCCGGTGTCCTGGTCGCCACGGGGGACACCAAGGTGGTGGAGTCCGGGCACGGCGACGGGGTGTACGTCACCACCGCCGGTGTGGGCCTCGTCCCGGACGGCGTGGACATCCGGCCGCAGCGGGCACGGCCGGGGGACGCGGTCATCGTCAGCGGGCCCATCGGCCTGCACGGGGTGGCGATCATGAGCGTCCGGGAGGGGCTGGAGTTCGGGGTGGACGTCGCCAGCGACACCGCGCCGCTCGCGGACCTGGTCGCGGCGATGCTGGCCGTCACCCCCGACATCCATGTGCTGCGCGATCCCACCCGGGGCGGCCTCGCGGCGTCCCTGAACGAGATCGCCCGTGCCTCCGGGACCGGCGTCCGGCTCCAGGAGCGCGCGATCCCGGTGCCGGACGCGGTGGCCAACGCCTGCGGTTTCCTCGGGCTGGACCCGCTGTACGTCGCCAACGAGGGCCGCCTGGTGGCCTTCGTGCCGCCGTCGGCGGCACAGGAGGTGCTGGCGGCGATGCGCGCCCATCCACAGGGCGCCGGGGCCACGTTGATCGGCGAGTGCGTGGCCGAGCATCCGGGAATGGTCGTGGTCGCCACCGGACTCGGCGGCACACGGGTGGTGGACCTGCCGCTCGGCGAGCAGTTGCCGCGCATCTGCTGAGGAGGACGTCTTCGCCGAGGGGAACGTTCGAGGGCCCCGCCGACGTTCCGGCGGGGCCCTCGGGCTGTGCGGTGGCCGGTTCCGGCGCTCGGACTACGCCGTGGCCGGTGCCGGCTCGATCGCGGCGATCTCCAGTTCCCGGCCGCTGCGCAGCTCGGTGGAGGGCCGGTCGCAGCGCGGGCACCAGAAGAACGGCGGCATGCCCACCGCGAACTCCTCGGCGCACGGACCGCACCAGGCCTGTGCGGGGACCTGCTCGACCTGGAGCCGGGCCCCGGCGAGGGCGGTTCCGTCACGGGCCACCTCGAAGGCGAAGCTGAGGGCGTCGGGGACGACGCCCGCCAGCTCCCCGACCCGGACGGTCACCGCCGAGACGGAGTCCGTGCCGTCCGCACGGGCCATCTCGTCGGCCCGTTCGATGATCGCGGTCGCGATCGACAGTTCGTGCACGGTCGGCTCACGGGTACCGGTGGCCGGCGCGGAAGCCGCCGGCCATCCGCCAGATCCGCGCCTCGCGCCGCAGGCTGGGCAGCTCCCACAGGAGCAGCCCCAGGGCCAGACCACCGACCACGGCGGCCTCGGCCATCAGGACCCGCTGTCCCGTCATCCCGCTCCGTCCGCGGTGGGCGGCGGGCCTTCGTGCACGCATGTACGTCATCATTGCGGCGACTCCCTGCTGTCTCATCCCGGTGAGATGTTCGGCATGGTCTCCGCGAGGGTGTCATGCCGCTTCCAGTGGATCCCGGTGGAACGGCGCGCGTCGGCGGTGCCGTCCTCGTGGTGTCCCTTCTGGTCCTTGTACGGTCCCCGGTTGCCCTGGTGCATGCCCATGATGTGCCGGGGCGTGTCGGGCCTGGCCTGGGCCCGGCCCACTCTGATGCTGCCCATGGGTGTTCTCCTTCCTCGCCTCCGACCGGCGGAGTGCGTGGTCATGACCGCTCGGTGAGGTCCTCGAAGAATTCCTCGACGGCCGGCCAGACCCGGCCGCCGCCGGACAGGCCGCGCCACTCGCGGCGTACGAGGGCGACCATGCGGTAGCAGTCGTCGATCGGCACGATCCAGTGGTGGTCGAGGCCGTGGACGGTGTTCACCAGGAGGGCCTCCACGTCGGGTTCCATGCCGGCGAGCTGCGGACACGTCCCGGTCAGCTCCTTCCAGGCCGAGGCGTCCACCTCCCAGCGCATGGCGCCCGCGGGGCTCGGGCCCTCGGCGGTGACCGTGCCGTCCGTCCGGGGCACGAAGAAGACCAGGCCGACCGGCACCCCGAGGACGGCGGTGTCCACGTGGGGCAGCCGCACCCGGCGCCGGGGCACGAGCCGATGGTGCCCCTCCGCGGCCTTGGCGTCGGCGAACAGCACCGAGCAGGGGCCGCACACGCAGCGCACCTCCGCCTGCCCGGTGTCGTAGAGGTGGGCGTGTTCATCGGCGACCGGTGCGGCGCACAGGTCGCACACCTCCGCCCCGGCCGTCGCGGCGCGGTCGGCCGAGGACCGGATGAGGCGGGCCAGTGCGCCCTCGGTGGTCATGGGGCATCCCGGCGCTTGAGCGTGGTCAGCGGGACGAACGCGGGGGCCGGGGCCTGCGGCACCGGTTCCACCGCCGTCAGCTCGGGAGCCATGGCGAGCACCGCTTCGCGGACGGCGGCACTCACCTCGCCGCCGCCCCCTCCGCCACCGCACCCGGATCCGCAGCCGCCGCCCGACGTCAGCCGGACCCGGGCCACGTCCCCTTCCGTTCCGGCCCACTCGACGTCGCCGCCGCGTTCCCGCACGGCGGGCCGCAGGCGTTCGACGGCGCGGGCCGCCCGCTGCTCGGGGGGCTCGGGGTGGATGTCGTGCAGCACCAGCAGATGGCCGAGCAACTCGTCGTCGGCGAGGCGTTCGGCGAGCGGCGCGTCCGCCTGGTCCAGGACACGGGCCAGGGCCTCGCCGTAGACCTCGGTGAGCAGCCGTACCGCGTCGGTCGCCGCGCGGGCGGCGGGGCCGGGCG
Organism: Streptomyces ossamyceticus; assembly: GCF_001418475.1. Classification (GTDB taxonomy): domain Bacteria; phylum Actinomycetota; class Actinomycetes; order Streptomycetales; family Streptomycetaceae; genus Streptomyces; species Streptomyces ossamyceticus. The sequence goes on from NZ_LIQX01000007.1 coordinate 25,108, forward strand.
CGGCCTCGACCTCCTCCAGCAGCTCGTCGAGGCGGGCCAGCCGGGCCTCGACGTCGAGGTCCGCGAGCCGTTCGGGGGCGGCGGCCTCAGCCATGGTTCGCCCCGTAGGTCGGCGAGTGGAGCGTGGTCAGCGTCTTGCCCTTGCCGACGTACATGTGGACGCCGCACGGCAGACAGGGGTCGAAGCTGCGCACGGTGCGCATGATGTCGATGCCCTTGAAGTCGTCGGGCCCGTTCTCCTCGAAGATCGGCTGGCCCTGGACGGCGTCCTCGTACGGGCCGGGGGTGCCGAACTTGTCGCGGGGGCTGGCGTTCCACGGCGTGGGCGGGTAGGGGTGGTAGTTGGCGATCTTCTTGTCCTTGATCACCAGGTGGTGGGAGAGGACACCGCGCACGGCCTCGTGGAAGCCGCAGCCGATCGCCTCGTCGGGCACCTCGAAGTTCTCGAACACCTTGGTCTCGCCGGCCCGCACCAGCCCCATGGCCTCCTCCAGGAACTGGAGGGCCATCGCGGCCGCGTAGGCGACGAAGTACGGCCGGGCGCGGTCGCGTTCGATGGTGTTGCTCCACTGCGGGATGCGCCACTCGAACGTCGTCTCCGGGAGCTTCTCGCCCTTGGGCAGGGAGATGCGCACGCTATGGCCGGTGGCCTTGACGTACGGGGTGTCGACGAGGCCGCTCAGCGCGGTCGACCACAGACGGGCGAGGGGGCCGCCGCCGGTGTCGAGGGCGAGGTGGTCCCCGGTGCGCGGGTCGAGCCAGCGGGGGCTCATGACCCAGCTGTACTTGTCGTCGAAGTTCCGCTTCTGCGGCACCGGGACGGTGGTCTGGTTCCACGGGTGGCGCATGTCGACGGGGTTGCCGAGCGGGTCGTGGGTGACGAACGGCTTCTCGTTGACCCAGTCCTCGTAGTACGAGCTGCCCAGCATGATGCGCAGGCCGAGGTTGATGTCGATGAGGTTGTTGGTGACGAGCTCGCCGTCCACGATGACGCCCGGGGTGACGTACATCTGCTTGCCCCAGGTGTTCATCGTCTCGTAGCGGTAGTCGACGGTCATGGGGTCCTGGAAGGCGCCCCAGCAGCCCAGCAGGACACGGCGGCGGCCGACCTCCTCGTAGCCGGGCAGCGCCTCGTAGAAGAAGTCGAAGACGTCGTCGTTCATGGCGACGGCCTTCTTCACGAAGTCGATGACCCGCATGAGGCGGCTGAGGTAGTCGGTGAAGGTGGTCGGCTGCGGCATCGTGCCGACACCGCCCGGGTACAGCGTGGACGGGTGGACGTGCCGCCCCTCCATCAGGCAGAACATCTCGCGGGTGATGCGGCTGACCTTCAGGGCTTCCTTGTAGACCTCGCCCTCGAAGGGATTGAAGGCCCGCATGATGTCGGCGATCGTGCGGTAGCCGTGGATGTCGCCGCGGGGTGCCGAAGTGGCCTCGGCGCGGGCCAGCACACCGGGGTTGGTGGACTTGACCATCGCCTCGCAGAAGTCCACGAAGACCAGGTTGTCCTGGAAGATCGTGTGGTCGAAGATGTACTCCGCCGCCTCGCCGAGGTTGACGATGTAGTCGGCCAGCGGGGGCGGCTTGACGCCGTAGGCCATCTGCTGGGCGTAGTCGGAGCAGGTGGTGTGGTTGTCGCCGCAGATGCCGCAGATCCGGGACGTGATGAAGCCCGCGTCGCGGGGGTCCTTGCCCTTCATGAACACCGAGTAGCCGCGGAACAGCGACGAGGTGCTGTGGCATTCCACGACTTCCCGGTTGGCGAAGTCGATCTTCGTGTAGATGCCCAGGTTCCCGATGATCCGGGTGATCGGATCCCAGGACATGTCCACGAGTTGTGGCGGCTTGCGCTCGGTGGGCCGGGCCTCGGTGGTGGTCATGTGCGGTGCTGCCCCTCGCTGTCGGCGTGGTGTGGGTGGGGGGTCTGGTGGTGCTCGGGGGTGTCGCGGTGCCGCGGGTGGTCGGTCCCGCGGCGGTGGGGCGCGGTGCGCCCGGTGTCAGGGGCGGTAGCGCGGGTTGTAGCCGCTGGTGAGCTTCCGCCTGTTGTGGCGCCACCTCGGCTCGTGGTTCACCAGCTCGTTGGTCATGCCGCGCAGCCGGCGGATGACCGCGCCGTACGGCTTGATGGCGAGCGACGACAGGGTGCCGCCGGGCGGCTCGTCCATGAACGGCATGAACGCGTCGGGGAAGCCGGGCATGGTGCAGCCGATGCAGATGCCGCCGACGTTCGGGCAGCCGCCGATGCCGGCCATCCAGCCGCGCTTGGGCACGTTGCAGTTGACCACGGGCCCCCAACAGCCGGTCTTCACCAGACACTTGGGCGAGTTGTAGTCCTTGGCGAAACCGGCCTGCTCGTAGTAGGCGCCCCGGTCGCAGCCCTCGTGGACCGTCTTGCCGAACAGCCACTGCGGGCGCAGCATGTGGTCCAGCGGGGGCGGGGGCGCGGAACCGGCCGCGTGGTAGAGGACCCAGATCAGGACCTCCATGAAGTTCTCGGGCTGGATGGGGCAGCCGGGCACGTTGACCACGGGCAACCCGCCCTGGGAGGTGTAGTCCCAGCCCAGGTAGTCGGCGAGGCCCATGCAGCCGGTCGGGTTGCCGGACATGGCGTGGATGCCGCCGAAGGTGGCGCAGGTGCCTGCGGCGACCACCGCCCAGGCCTTGGGGGCGAGTTGGTCGATCCACCAGTTGAGGGTCTGCGGCTCACCGGTCTCCGGGTCGTTGCCGAAGGACGTCCAGTAGCCGTCGCCCTCGATGATGTTCTGGTTGGGGATCGAGCCCTCGATGACGAGGATGAAGGGGGCCAGGTCGCCGCGCGCCGCCGCCCGGTAGGGGGCGAGGAAGTCCTCGCCGCCCAGGCTGGGGGACAGCACCTTGTTGACGAGGTTCACCTTCGGCAGGCCGGGGATCAGCCCGAGGACGACGTCCTCGATGGAGGGCTGGCCCGCGGCGGTCAGCGAGACGGTGTCGCCGTCACAGCTCATGCCTTCGGAGATCCACAGGATCGTGATCTCGTCGAAGCCCTCGCGGTCCTCGCCGCGGCTGGGTTCCTCGCTGACGTCGGTGGTACTGCTGCTGGTGGTCATGTCATCGGCCTCCGCTGCGGTGGGTCTCGGAGTCGGTTGTCGAGTGCCGCGCCGAAGCTGCGGCGGGAGCCGGTTTCGACGGCTCGTCCGGGGGTGTGGCGGGCTCCAGTGGTTCGAGCTCGTCGGGCCGGAAGTAGAGGAAGCGGCCGTACCAGGTGTGCAGTTCGGACGCGGGGTCGTCGTCGAGGGTGACGGCGAGATGCACGCTGCCGTCGACGTCGTGGAAGACGGCGGCCACCTCCGCGGTGCGGCCGGCCAGGAACATGTCCTGGGCGTCGGCGCTCCTGCGGGGCCGCAGCCGTACCCGGCTGCCGCCGCCGACCGGCACCCCGTCGACGAGCACGGTCTCGGTGGTCGGCGAGAGCCCGTCGTCGGCACCCTCCTGCCACCAGACGGGACGCTCGGCCGCGGACGCCTCGGACGCCGCGGGAGCGGCGAAAGGGGGCGTGGGGGCCGGGGTGGTGGCGACCGGAAAGAGGGCGGCCGGGTCGGTGTACGGCGCCGGACCCGGGGTCTGCGCGGCGCCGACCGGGGTGGACGGGGTGGGGGCTGGGGTGGTCGGCAGGACGGCGG
>NZ_LIQX01000070.1 GCF_001418475.1 Streptomyces ossamyceticus
GGACCCGCACCATCTGGCAGTACTGATACGTCCCGGCTTCGTCAGGGCCGCTTGCCACCCTCCCCGGCACCTCCCGGGTCGGGCTGCCCTCAGCTTCAACCGCCCTGCTGCGACAGGACGGCGGTGGCGTCCTTTCACCGCCACTCGAACAACTCGCGCTTCACGGCGCACCTACGTCTTTCGTCAAGCAAGCCGTGGGGTTCTGGGTTCGTAGAAGGTTCCGTCGTGGAGCATGGCGAACAGGACGCTGATGCGGTGGCGGGCGAGTCGGAGGAGGGCTTGGGTGTGGGTTTTGCCGCGGGCTCGGCAGCGGTCGTAGTAGCTGCGGGAGGCGGGGTCGCCAGGAGGACTGCGGCGGTCCTGACGCCGATGCCGGGCATCGAGGTACGGTGCCGAACTTGGCCCTGAGTCTGTCGAAGACCTTCTTCCCGGCCGGGGTCAGGCCGTGACCGTGATGCGTGTGCTTGCCGACGTCCAGGCCCAGGAATACGCCCACCCCGTCGATGCGTGCCGGCCCGGAGGTCGGGAGCCGTTCTCGCGCATCCACGTTATGCAGACCTGCCGCCCGCGGACGGCCGGTCATTGCGCCCGGCCGGGCGGTGGTCGGACCTCTGATCAGCGTCTCCGACGGCACCCCTCGGGCCCGGCGACACCACCCCAGGCCATTCGTTCCAATGCCGTTGCTTTTGAGGCTGTCGGCCTCGAGCGTCGGATCCGGCATCCGGGTCGCAAGCGGCATCCGGACCGGCTGGTGTTCCAGGGCATTCTGTTCGTCCTGCACACCGGGATCGCCGGCTCACGGCGACGCCGAGGGAACCCGAGCGCGGATCGAGGCCCTGCTGCTGCACCGGCACATGACGCACGATCACGTGGTGTCCGGCATCGCCGCCGCCCTGAAGGCCAGAGCTCTGACCGTGGACGTGGTAGCGCTGGAGGCCCGCAAGGCTGCCGACGCCGACCACCCCACCGCCGACGGAAGTCGGGCGTCCCACCACGGATCTCCGTGCCGACGAGACATCCCGTTCGAAGTCCTGGCGGATCCTCGGCAGTTGAGCCCGACCACCCACGATCTCCGACAGGGTCGTGTGAGGTACACAGGAAACCCCGTCGGGGCAGGGTGACCACATGGGGACCCTGCCCCGACGGGGCTCGGTCGGCCGGGCGACGGGTTACCGGCGCCCGGCGGAAGCCGGTGCCGCGTGCGGTGCTTTGCGACTCAGGCGAAGTTCACGTCGCTGCACCACATGTAGGCCTGGTCGAGGTGCGAGGCCTGCCAGATCACGAACAGGATGTGGTGCCCGGTGTAGCCGGATGTCCGGACGGGGAACGTGATGTTCTGTGACGGAGCGAAGCGGCCGGTCTGCGTGATGAAGTCGAGGTTGCCCCAGCCCAGGGTCTGGGTCTTGGGGTTGAAGCCCTGCTTGCTCACGTAGACCTTGAAGTAGTCGGCACCGTGGGATGCCTGGTCGTACAACTGGACCGAGAAGTTGTTGCCGATGGTGTTGGTCTTCCACGGTCCGGGCTTGTCCAGGCTGGCGTTCCTCGACAGGTTGTTGCTGCAGAGTGTCCCGTCGGGGGTCCGCGCCTGGAACTGGCCTCCGAGGCCGTCGCGGAGCGCGCTCATCCAGTTCCACATGGTGTCGGAGTTGGCCTGGAAGGCCTGCCAGCACATGGGATCTTGGGTCTGCATGGCCGGGTTCGTGTGGTTGTTGCCCCACGTCTTCCAGCACTGGTACGCGCGGGTGGCGGGGCCGACGACGGTGCCGTGAGCCTGAGCGGGGGTCGACCATGCAAGGGCACCGACGACCACGGCGAACAGCATGACGATCGCCCGGAGAGGCCGACGGAGGGACGCCCGCGAACGCCCGGTCAACGGACTCTTTTTGCGCATGTGGGGGGACTCCTTCCAGTTGCGAGACTGTCATGGGAGCGCTCCCAAGGTGAGGTCTTCTGAGTGAGATGTCAATGAAGCAGACGGAGTTGATTACAGGAGTGGGTGGCGACCAGGAGATCTACCGTGAGCCGGGAGTCAAAATCGTTCGCCGGACCGGACCACGAGGATGCGGCATGGACCGGTGCGCCTGCTGGCGAGGCCAGATGCGCCGCATGCCGGAGGAGACCGGCCTGGGATATGTGCTCGCGGTCCCCAAGTCTCAGCAGGTGCCGCACTTCGGACGCATCGATCACCTCTTCCTTCAGGCACCGGCCGAAGCCTGGGAGCGACGTTCGTGCGGTGACGGCGCGAAGGGTCCGCGCGTCTACCACTGGGCCGCCCTGCAGATCACATCCATCGAGGACTTCGACGGCGAGATGCCCACCCACCAACGGTGGGCACTGGCACGGCGCAGTATCAGCAAGCCCGAGGAGATCGCCTACTACCTCGCCTACGCACCGCTGGAGACGACAGTCGAGCACCTGGTGCGCGTCGCGGGGATGCGCTGGGCCATCGAGGAAGCCTTCCAGGCCACGAAGAACGAATGCGGCCTCGACCAGTACGAAATCCGCCGCTACACCGGCTGGATGCGGCACATCACCTGCCACTACCGGCGGCGGCTGCACACGATCGAGGCGGCAACCCGGGAAAGCGAACACAGGCCGGACCCCAACCACTACACTCACCCAAACTGCCCCTGAACAGGGAAAAGGCCGAGGGCGCGAACGGCGGGCTCAGGCGGTGGCGTCCCGGTAGTCGCCCAGGCAGCGGAAGGCGCCCGCCGTCGCCCGGAACAGGTACATCGCGTCCGTGTAGCGGTAGGTGGACGGGTCGTAGTGGAGCCTCTTGGTGATGCCCCGGTAGTCGGTCTCCCGCAACCGGCCGGTGATCGCGGCCCGTTCGGCGTGCGACGCGCCGAGGTCCGTCATGGCGCGGGCGACGAAGAGCGTCGCGTCGTGGGCCTCGGCGGAGTACCACGGCGGGGCGGACCCGAAGCGCGTCCGGTAGGTGGTGACGAACGACTTCGCGGCCTTCACCCGGGTCGGATCGAGGAAGGCGGTGGCGAACACCCAGCCCTGGGCGGCCTCGCCGGCCGAGGTGAGGAAGCGGGCGTCGAGGGCGCGCTGGGTGGCCAGCCTCGCGCCGGAGTAGCCCGCGGAGCGCAGTGCCCGGGCCAGCCGTGCGGCCCGGGGGTAGCCGCCGCCGAACACCACCGCGTCGGCTCCCCCTTCCGTCACCGACGTCGCGAGGGCGCGGAAAGCGGTCGTATCGCCGTCGGCGGCGAGGGAGCGCCGGATCACGGTGCGCTGCCCGGAGCGCACGGCGTCGTCGATCCCCGAGCACAGACGCCAGCTGAAGTCGCCCTCGGCGGCGTCGTCGATCAGCACCGTCCTGCGGGCCTCCAGGGTGCGCACGAGGTACGCGACGAGCGGCGCCGCCAGGATCGCGTCGGCGGGGCGGGTGGCCGCGTAGACCCGGTAGGTGGTCGGGGAGACCTCGTCGAGTCCGACCGACACCGTGACCATCGGCAGCCGTGCCTCCTGGTAGAGGCCGAGGGTGGCCTTGGCGCAGGCGTCGGTGGTCGGTCCGAGCACCGCGCGGACCCGGCCGTCGGCCGCCAACTGCCGGGCGATCCGCGCGGCACGAGTGGCGCTGCCCTTGTCGTCGTGCACCTGGAGCACCAGGTCGAAGCCACGTCCGGTACGCGAGTTGAGGTGGTCGACGGCGAGCCGGGCACCGTTCTCCTGGGCCAGGCCGACCGCTTTGTGAGCGCCGCTCAGGTCGGCGTGCAGGGCGACGACCAGTCGTGGCAGTCGGCTCGTCCGGCTCCGGGCCGAGCTGCCGCCGGGGCCTCGTGCCGTCCACCAGGCCGCTGTGCCGCCTGCCGTCAGGACCCCGGCGGCCGAGCCGAGGACCAGGAAGCGTCGACGCGTCGATCCACTGCCGCCTGCGGAAACCGTGTCGACCGCGGTCGTCGCCGCGGACGCCGTGGACACCTCGGTCGCCTCGAGGGCGGGCAGCGCGAGCACGGCCGCCGAACGGCGCGCGATCAGCCGGGTCAGGGGCTCCGGCAGCCAGTCACCGCCCTCGCCCGCATCGTCCAGGGCCCGCCGCAGTTCGGCCACGCCCGGCCGCGAACCGGGCTCCTTCGCCAGACAGCCCCGCAGCAGCGGCAGCAACGACGCGGGTACGCCGTCCAGTTCGGGACCGTCGTGGACCGTGCGCAGCAGCGTCTCGGCCACGGAGCCCGACCCGAAGGGGCGCCGACCCGTCAGCGTGTACGCCAGTAGACAGCCGAGCGAGAAGACGTCGCTGGCGGGACCGATCTCCCGGCCGCGGCCCTGGGCCTGCTCGGGAGAGAGGAACCCCGGGGAGCCGACCACCATGCCGCTCGCGGTGAGCGCGGTGTCCTCCGGCATCCGGGCGATACCGAAGTCGATCATCCGGGGGCCGTCGACCGCGAGCAGCACATTGGCGGGCTTGACGTCCCGGTGCACCAGACCCGCTCCGTGCACCGCGTCCAGCGCCTCGGCCAGCCGCGCCCCCAGCACGCGGACGCTCTCGTACGGCAGCGGGCCGCATTCCTCCACCGCCTCGTCCAGCGCGGGTCCCGGCACGAACGCCGTGGCCAGCCACGGGGGCTCCGCGTCCGGGTCGGCATCGAGCAGTGGTACCACCCAGGGGCTCACGACCCGGCCCGCCGTCTCCACCTCACGGCGGAAACGTGCTCGGAACCCCGCGTCGTCGGCGTGCGCCGCGCGGATCACCTTCACCGCGGCGAGCGCGCCGCCGGGTGAGCGTGCCAGGTACACGACGCCCATGCCGCCGGCGCCGAGCCGGCGCAGTAGCCGGTGGCCCGCGATCCGGGCCGGGTCGGCGCCGCGCAATGGCTCCATCAACGCCCCCTCGAATGAACGCCCGAGCTCACCGACTGAGCGCTTACGGCCATCAGGTGGACACCTGAGACGGGGCCAGGCCCTGATAGGCGAACCGGCCGCTCTCGACCGTCCACAGGTAGACCCCGCTGCCGTCGATCACCAGCGCCCCGGTCGCCTTGTCGAACGCGAAGTTCCGGGCGATCCCCTGGTACGACCCCGCTCGCAGCGCCGTCGTCAGGTTCGGCCGGGTGCGGCTCCCGACGCCCAGCGACCGCAGCGTTTTCACGGCGAACTGCGCCACGTCGTACGTCTCCACGGCGTAGCGCTCCGGCTCCGCCCCGAACAGCTCGCGGTGGGCGGCCCGGAACGCCTTCGCCTCGGGCGCCACGGTGGCGTCCATGGCCGGGGCGACGATCGCCCAGCCGTCGGCCGCGTCGCCCGCCGCGGACAGGAACCGGGCGTCGAGCACCCCTTGGGCGGCGGCCCTGGCTCCCGGGAAGTCACGGCGGTGCAGTTCCCGGGCCAGCAGCGCGGCCCGCTCGTGATGGCCGGCGAAGACCACCGAGTCGGCGCCCCCGGCCAGCAGGGCGTCCAGTGTCGGCCCGAAGTCGGTGCGCAGCGCGCTGACCACCTTGGGCACGGCCGGCAGCGGCACCTTGCGCAGGATGTTGGCGAGGGTGCTGCTGATCTCCCAGCCGTAGGCGTCCGCCGCCCGGTCGTCGACGATCCCGACCGTGCGCGACTTCGCCGTACCGCGCAGGTAGGCGTCCAGATAGAACGGCAGGATCGTGTCCGTCACCCGGGCGTGCAGGAAGGAGCGGCTGCCCATCACCTGGAGCGCGGTGGCGCCGGGTGTCACCGCGATCAGCGGCAGCGACGCGGCGTCGTACGTCGCCAGCGAGGCCAGGGCGGTGGCGTCCGTGGTGGGACCGATCACCGCCAGCACGGAGCGGTCGGCGATGAGCTTCTTGGCCGCCGCGGGCGACCGCGCCGGATCGCCGCCGTCGTCCACCGTCTTCACGGCGAGCGAGAAGGGCGCGCCCGCACGGGAGTTGAACTCGTGGACGGCGAGCCGCAGTCCCCGTTCCTGGGCCCGGCCGACGTCCTTCTGGTCGCCCGTCAGATCGGCGTGCAGGCCGAGGGTGTAGAGAGGGTTGGAGTCCGCGGGCGTGGCGTCGGAGTCCTCGCTGCGGTCACGGTCGAGCGCCGACCACGTGGCCAGTCCGCCGCCGACCGCGACAACCGCCGTGGCCCCGGCCAGGAGCAGGAACCGGCGTCTGCCGAGGACACGGCCGGCAGGACTCGCCGCCGCGGTGTCCGTCGAGGCGGTGTCCGCGACCCCGGGGCCGACCTCGGTGTCGTCGATCGCGGGCAACGCGAGCCCGGCGGCCGATCGTTCGGCGATCAGCCGGACCAACGGCTGCGGCAGCCAGGCCTCTTCGCCGGTCGGCCCCGCCTCGTCACCCGCCACCTCGGGACGTACGGCCCGCAGGGCCTCCCGCGGATCGGCGGGAGAGGCCGGCGGGGTGTCCGTGAAGGTCGCCTTCAACTCCTCTGCCGTGGGCCGGAGTCCAGGATCCTTCTCCAGGCAGTCGGCCACCAAGCGGGCGAGCCCCGCCGGAACACCGTCGAGGTCGGGCGCGTCGTGCACCGTCCGATACAGCAGCGCGTCGAGCGACCCGGTACCGAACGGAGGCCGGCCGGTGGCGGCGAAAGCCAGCACACACCCCAGCGAGAAGACGTCGCCGGCCGCTCCGGGAATCCCCGTGCCCCGCGCCTGCTCCGGCGGCAGGAACCCGGGCGTACCGACCACGACACCGGTCGAGGTGAGCCCTGGTTCCTCGGTATCGCGGGCGATACCGAAGTCGATCAGCCGCGGCCCGTCGAGGGCCAGCAGCACATTGCCGGGTTTGACGTCCCGGTGGACGAGTCCGGCCGCGTGGATCTCTTGCAGCGCCTCGGCGAGCCGCTCCCCCAGCACCCGCAGACCGCGTACCGGCAGCGGGCCGTGCTCGGCGACGGCCTCGCCGAGCGAGGGGCCGGGGACGAACGCGGTGGCGAGCCAGGGCTGCGCCGCCTCGGGGTCCGCGTCAACCAGAGAAGCCACCCACGGGCTGGTCATGCGCCGAGCCGTCTCCACCTCACGCCGAAACCGCTCCCGGAAACCGGCGTCCTCGGCGTACTCGGCCTGAATCACCTTCAGCGCGAGGAGGGTTCCGCCGGCCGAGCGGGCCAGGTACACCACACCCATGCCGCCCGCGCCGAGCCGCCCGAGCAGCCGGTAGCCCGCCAGCTTGGCGGGATCGGAGGTACGCAGCGGCTCCATCACTTCCCCTTCAGCCGCTGCTCGATGCGCGTCAGCATCTTCGCCAGGGCCTTGCTGCCGAGTTCGTTCAGTTCCTGCTCGGTGTTCCCGGCGCCGCCGGTCACCGACACGGCCACGACGACCGTGCCCAGCCGGGCGACCATCCAGCGGTACGGCTGTCCGGCGCCGCCGTTCTCGGCGTATGTGCCGGCCTCCAGGACGGAGTCGTCGGCGTACTGCTGTTCACGGGCCCCGAAGGGGGTGCCCAGCGACATGAGACCCGTGATCCGCTCCGCCGACCGCGGCCGCTGCTCCGGGCAGCGCAACACCTCCTCCAGGGTGGTGCTCAACTGCTCGTCGGCGCCGAGGGCGGAGCCGTGCACGGTGGCCACGGCCGTCACCGTGACCGCGCCCCTGCCCCCAACGGCCGCCAGCCTGCTGTAGCGAGACGTGCTCGCCAGCACTCCACGGGGGAGCTTCTCCCGCTCCCAGCGGCAGTCTTCGCCCAGGACGGCCCATGTCCCCGGGGTGCTCGCGGCCGGAGTCCGAGCGGCATAACCCCGTCCCCAGTCGACCGGGGCGAGCACGACGGCATCGGCCAGCCGACGCCCGTCCTTCGAGGTCTTGGGTACCAGGGAGGCATCCGGCGTGAAGACGGTGGAGGCGGCGGACGAGGCCCCCGACGGGGTGGCAGTGGTACTCGGCGAATCGCCGGCCGAGGCGGTGGCCGAAGAAGCTGAGGAAGGCGCCACCGCCGAAGTGTTCTCCCGCTCCGGTGCGTTGCCCGTCGCCTGGCCCGAACACCCCGTCAGCAGGGTTCCCGCCACCAGCAAGGTCACCCACCTTCCCCGTACCACACGGGCGTTGCCTGTCACTCAGTCCCCTCAACACCGATCACTCTGTCCGACACCCCGAACATAGGCGCGACTGGAGTGACGGCGCCTCAGTGAAACCACGTATCCGACTACGCATTCCGCGGAAACGTCCGCTCAGAGGGTCGGGAAGACCGCCGCGAAGAAGAACCACAGCAGTACGGCCCAGAAGACCGCCGCCGCCAGCGACACGAGCAGAGAGCTACGCCATCTCAGCACCAGGAACGGGAAGAGCGCCGGGAGCGCCCAGGAACCGGCCACCTCGATCGACATGCGGGCGGCCTGACTGAGGGTTTCCGCGTGCCCCGCGGAGATACGCCGCAACAGTCGCTGGGAGACGAAGCCGTACAGGCCGAAGACGATCGGAAAGAACCACAACGGAGTGATCGTGACCAGTTCGGACTCGTCGAGCTCGTTGAACATGACCAGATAGATGCAGGCGGCCCCCAGCACACCAGCGATGAGGGCAGTCACGTAGAGGGCGGTCAGAGCGGCCGGCTCCGCCGATGTGGCAGGCCCCGGAACAGGGCCGGGCGTGAGCACGGGCGAGGCGTACGGAACATCGGCAGCCGGAGCCGGGACCACCTGGTGGCAGTGGGGGCAGCGGACGTCCTGCCCGGCACGGTCGGCCGGAACCGAGATCAAGTGCCCGCACGAGGCATGGAATTCCGTTAGCTGACGGTTCACGCGTGGCCTTTCCTGTACCTGCGCCGATGCACGGCTCGTGAACCAGTCTCGTTGCCGCGTGCCTCCATCGCATCGGTGAAAACACGTAGTCCCTCACGTAGAGGTTGTCCCCCATAAGATATGCGCCGAACTCGGTAGTTGTCACAAAGGCAGCCTGTCGCGATGGATGCCACCGCCACCCGGGAGCCGGAAGCCGTTGAAGAGGTCGTCCATGCCCCGCAGGGCGAGCCGGGTGGGGGTGGCCCGGACCGCGAGGTCTCGGGCCGCCGCAGCGAGCGGGTTGCGCAGGGCTCCCAGGCGGCCGGCCCGACGGGCGCGGACGCGGACAGCGTTCGTCCGGTCGCGGCGGGCGGCGGTGTACACGGCGAGGGCGGCCGGGACGGAGTCCGTGCCGTCCCCGCCGTCCCCGCCGGGGAGCAGGTGGGCGAGGATCACCGCGTCCTCGATTGCCTGGCAGCCGCCCTGGCCGAGGTTGGGGGCCATGGCGTGGGCTGCGTCGCCCAGCCAGACGATCCGGCCGTGGTGCAGGCGAGGAAGCGGGGCGGCCAGGTCGTAGAGGTCGTTCTGGAGGACGTCGGTCTCGTCGAGGCGTTGGACGCGCTCCAGCAGGGCCGGGATCGGGTCGTGCCACGAGCCGAAACGGCGGCGGAGTTCGGCGCGGGAGTCGGCCGCCCGGGTGCCGGGCGGGACGAGCCCGGTGGCGTAGAGATACAGACGGCCGTCCGCGAGCGGGGTCACGCCGAACCGTCCGCCCCTTCCCCAGGTCTCGCTCATGGACGGTATCCGTAGGTCCGGAGCGTCCACGATGGTGCGCCAGGCCGTCTCGCCGATGTAGTGCAGTCCGGGGTGGTCGGGGAAGTACGCGCGGCGCAGCGGGCTGCGGATGCCGTCGGCGGCGACGACCAGGTCGGCGGACAGGTCCTGACCGGCCGCCGTACGGACGGTCGAGCGGCCCATGTCGTCGTCGACTTCCGTCACTTCGGTGCCGTAGCGAAGGGCCTTCGGCGGCAGGTCGGCAGCCAGGGCCGCGGTGAAGGCCGGACGCGGGACGGCGATCGGAGGCATGCCGTAGCGGGCAGCCATGTCCACGGTCTCGGCCCGGACGAGCCACCGGCCGTCGGAGCGGCGCACGCCCATCGTCACGGGGACGGCACTGCCGACGGCCCGGGCGGCGTCGACACCGATGGCCTCCAGAGCTCGCAGGGCGTTGGGGGCGAGGCCGATACCGGCGCCTGTCGTGGGAGGTTCGGGGGCACGTTCGCAGACGGTGACCCGCCAGCCGCGGCGGTGCAGTGCCACGGCGGCCGTGAGTCCACCGATTCCGGCTCCGACCACCACTGCATGATGCTTCGGCATGGCACCCCCGCCTCTGTTCGGTTCGAACACGCCCACGACACGCCCCGGCGCGGCCTGCACATTACACACCGGGACCACGGCGGTTCCTCGGGCATCACGCCGCCGTACCACCCCCGTTGACGCGGCACGGTCCGGTCGGCACAGGGCGAGAACCGCCCCGCCACGGAGCACGGGGTGGTCAGACACGGTCTCCGGGGGACCGTCCCGTCGCGAAGAACAGCGGTTCCCGGGCCGGTGCGGGCCGCTGTTCGAGGGCGGCGCGGGGCACGAGGCCCGCCAGCGCCGACCGGGACGGCAGTCCGGTCTTGCGGTGGATGGCCGACAGGTGGCTCTCGACCGTGCGGGTGCTGAGGAACAGCTTCGTCGCGATGGTCTGGTTGCTCAGCCCTTCCGCTACGAGATCGGCTATCTCCCTTTCTCAACCGGTCAGTTGGTCCAGCTCTGTCGGCGGTTCGCCCGAGGCGGCCTCCTCGACCTGCGGCCGCACCATCACGGCCAGGTCGGACAGCAGGCGTGCGCCGCCGTCGCCGAGGCGACGGTGGGCCCGTCTCCACAGGACGTCGGCGCCTCGGGTGTCTCCCGCGGCCTGTGCCTGGGGAGTGGCCAGGAGCAGTGCGTAAGCCTGCCAGAGCGTCGCACCCGAGGGCGCGTACTCCTGCGCAGCGCGTTCGAAGAGACGGGCCGCCTCGTGGGGGTCGACGCGGTGCTGGGCGAGCGCCGCCTGGGCTTGCGCGGTCGTGGTCGTGACAGGCATCCACCAGCCTGTGGCCGCGTTCGGGGCGAGCACCTCCAGAGCCTGCTCCTCGCAGCCCGGCCAGCAGCCGCGCCCACTCCTTGACGCAGAACCACTCCCCACGGCGGGCCCCGAACTCCACCTCGTCGGCATGGCCGAGATCGAGAAGCCGGGAGACGAGATGCGGCGGGATGCAGCCGGACTGTGTCCGGACCCGCTAGTCAAGGACCGATGTCCACAACGGCATACCGCAGCCCCACCTCCTGACAGCGCCGGCAACTCCCGTGCCTCACTCCAGGGCCGGCTCGGACCGTAGATTGCACCCATATTTTGAACGCGTTCAACTTCTTGGTCTAGGCTCACCCCAGACGAAGGAGAGGTAGCCGATGAAGATCGTGATTCCCGGGGGCACCGGACAGATCGGCGCGATCCTGAAGCGCGCACTCAACGCCGCCGGCCACGAGGTCGTGATTCTCACCAGACACCCCAGGCACGAGGGCGAGGTCCCATGGGACGGGCGGACCCTGGGACCGTGGACGGCGGCGGTGGACGGCAGCGACATCGTCATCAATCTGGCCGGACGCACCGTGAGTTGCCGGTACACGGCGGCCAATCTGCAGGACATGATGGATTCCAGGGTCGACTCCACCCGGGTCGTGGGCGCCGCCATCGCGGGTGCTTCCCGACCGCCCCGGATCTGGCTCCAGATGAGCACCGCCACGGTGTACGCGCACCGCACCGACGCCCCCAACGACGAGGCCACCGGTGTGATCGGCGGTACCGAACCGGGCGTGCCGGGCTACTGGGCGTACAGCGTCGAGATCGCCAAGGCCTGGGAGCAGGCTCAGCAGCAGGCCGAAACACCGGCCACACGCAAGGTCGCTCTGCGCTCGGCCATGGTGATGAGCCCGGATCCCGGCGGAGTCTTCGCCGTCCTGCTGGGACTGGCACGCCTGGGTCTCGGCGGCCCCGTCGCCGGTGGGACGCAGTACGTGTCGTGGATCCACGAACACGACTTCGTGCGCGCGGTGCAGTTCTTGATCGACCAGGAGGGCATCGCGGGGCCGGTGAACCTGTCGGCTCCCCATCCCCTGCCGCAGCGCGCATTCATGCGCACCCTGCGCTCCGCATGGGGTGTACCGGTGGGTCTCCCTGCGACCAGGTGGATGGCCGAGGTCGGCGCGTTCGCTCTGCGTTCCGACACCGAACTGCTGCTGAAGAGCCGCCGTGTCGTCCCGGGCCGGCTGACCCGGGCAGGCTTCGACTTTCAGTACGCAGGGTGGCCGCAGGCTGCGGATGAACTGGTGCGACGGGTACGCAAACGGGCAGAAGGCGGTTCGGTGGCACGGCGGTGAACGGATCCTGGATGGCTGCCGCGGCTGCCCCGTCGGGTCCTCGCCGACCTCGGCATCACGCAACCAAACACCCGGAGGGGGAAGAGGATGTCGCACAGCACCTTGCGGTCATCCGGCGCCACGGGAGAAGTCCGCACCAGAATCTCCCACCGCGCCAATCCCAGGCCCGCACACGCAGTCCACGACGACGACACGACGGCCCTGCGGGCCGTATGCCAATGATCGCTCTCCGCGCTTGGGGCGCTGAGTCCGCCGACGACCTCGCGACCCGTTCCCTGGAGGACGCCGATGATCCCGGCGGTCCTCCCGCCGTGGGGCCACGTAGGGCATGGCCGACCACGGCGGGCTGCTCGCGCTGCGGGTTGGTTACGGGATGAAGCCGTAGTCCAACTGCTTGATGAGCTTGGTTTTGTTGCCCTTCAGGGACACCACGAGTGTGCGTGCCAGGGTGCCGCCGAAGCGGGTTCCGCCGTCGGCGGTCGGGACCGTGTCGATGAAGCTCTCCACCAGCCCGTTGGGCATCACGTAGTGCGAGTACTGCTGCGTCGGGGCGTCCTCCGGGTTGCCCAGGACCAGTGCGCTGCCGTTGAGCGGCTTGTAGTCGCTGCGCAGGGACGGACCGACGAACCCGTAGAGGCCGTCCCAGCCGCTCAGCCCCGGCGCGAACGTGAACTTGTGGCTGATGGTGAACAGGTAGTACTTGCCGTTACGGATGACCAGGTGGGGCCGTTCGGTCTGCTGGTTGACGCAGTTGGCGGAGAGCAGCGGAGGTTGCAGCCGCCAGTTGCGCATGCTGCCGCTGTCAGCCGTGGCCAGCCCGATGTTGCCCGTGTAGTACTTCGCGTCCTCCGGCACCTCATGGCCGGCGGGGACGTCGCCTATGTCGCGTTCGGTGCACCGGTACGTGCCGGCGACACCGCCCGTATTGCCCTCGAACAAGAGGTGGATCTTGCGGTCCCGGGGGTCCCGGAAGACGAACGGGTCGCGGAAGGCGTAGATGATCGGGCCCGCCTGGGACTGCTCCAGGGTCTGGTACAGCTTGCCGTCGGCCTCGGCGATGATGCGGTGGTCCTTGAAGCCACTGAACCACACGCGGTTCTTGTTCGCGTGGATCTTGCCGGTCGCCTGGGCCAGACGCTGCAGGGCGTCGTTGGGGTCGACCCCACCGTTGTCGCGCCCGGAGGCGGTGTAGAAGGAGTACACCTTGTCGCCGACGAGCGCCGCCGAGCCGGCCCACTCCCGTGAGCCGAACGAGGTGCCGGGCTGGAACAGGTCACCGCCGTACTTCCAGCTCTTGGCGTCACGCGAGTAGAAGTAGCCGATCTTCGCATACCAGTGCCGGTCACCGAAGGGCACCGAGCGTGGAGCCGTCAGCGAGAAGATGACGTGCCAGCCCTTGTAGGTGGCGGTCCGTGTGGTGAGCTTGGTGAGCGGCCAGGTGTCCCACACCCACACCTTGTCGGTCATCACCGGGAAGTCCGGCGAGACGCGGGGGGCGGTGTTGGTCTTGTCCTGCCGGAGCTTCAACGCGTCCGCGCGGGACCAGACGGCGAAGTAGTCGTCGTCCGCGCTGTACTGCCGCGTTCCCGTCCGGGGTGAGGCCGGTCTGTCGGCGGAAGCAGGTGTCGCGACACCGCCCAGCAGCGCGATGGCCATCAAGCCCGTGGCCATCCGGATCAGCACTCTTCGTGCTCTGCGCATGCGTCGTCCTTCCAAGGGGGCGAATGGAACAGAACTGGAAGCGCTTGCGACTCGCGCTTACCCCCCTTCTCCTCTGACACTCCCTCAACTTTTGCCACTGGAAATGAACTTCTGGGTTCAGGAGTCAAGAGGACGTCTCAGGGGGTGAATGTCGTGGGGCGCAGGCTGCCTGCACCGCGGCAGGGTTCCTTATCGAGTGCACGCAGGATGTCGACCAGGTCCACCAGTCGCACGTCGGCGTCCGCGGCGACGCCGGCGCCCGTGACGGGACGGCTGCGGCCCGAGCGAGACGGAAGCCGGGACAGCGCCCGGGGATGGAGATCGCCCCCCCAGGGCGCTGTCTGGTTCGGGCGGGATGCCGCACGTAGTGAACCCTGACCGGGAACGATGCAGCGGACCACCCCGGCCCCGGGAACAGCGGCCGGACGGACTGTTTGACTCAGTTGAGCGGCTCGAGGTCGTCGGGCGTGCCGTCAAGAGCAGGGCCACAGCCCGGAGGGAGGTGCGAGGCCACGAGTTCCACGGCCTCATCGGCAGTAACAGCGCCACCGATCTGCTCCCGCCCCGAACCGCGCGGCTCGTGCAGCCGACGAACGGAGAAGTACCGTTCGCCGTCGTAGGGGAAGACAGAGGGCAGGTCTTGCGACCAAGGGAAGCGGGTGCACCGGCTGAACTGCAGTGATCCATGGGTGACCAACGGAAACAGAGCCCGGAGCGCGGGGTTTGCGTATGCGGCCTCTACCAGGGCTTTGTCGATAAAGGTGGCATCCATGTCCCTCACGACTTGCCACTGGGCTGCCACAGGGTCATCGGGTGCTGTCCCGAGTATGTGCTTCTCCACCATGCTCGGACATTAGCTGGCCTTGCAACGGCTGCTTCGAGGGTCGCCGTCCACCTTCCTCGCTGATGAGGGTCTGCTTCACCCGGGCCGGACTGTGCCGGGACGCCGACAGGGCCGTGAGCCCGATACCAGGTGCGGCCACGCGCCTCCGACCAGTTCGGAACTCGGAAGCCTAGGGTGACGGTTGACAGACAGTCACCCATGAACGGACGTTCGATGAGTTCCCACACTGGGCGGCTGACCGGCCGAAGTAGCGGGTTCTGCGGTGCAGACACCTTCCGCCCGGCCCCCCATAACGGAAGGTTCCTTGATGGACAGTCACATCGTGCAGGTGAAGATTCACCCTGCCATCGGTGTCGCCCGGGTCGGCAACAGCGTCGAAGCACCCTTCATCGGCCCGGAATCACCGGACCAGAAACCAGCGAGCCCCGGTTCCTACAAGGACGGTTCCGGGGCGCTGCGGAGGCAGGCCGCCCGGTTCCGTGTGTACGGCTACAACGCCGCGGGTGAGGTCGTACGGGAGCTGAAGCCGGGCACCGAGGGTGTCACCGAGATCCAGTGGACGGTTCATCTGGCCAACAAGAAGGCCGCCTGGTACCAGTTCCATCTGGCGCTGGACATCCCCGAGGGAAAGACGCTCGCGGCAGAGCAGTACGCCCGGCGCAACGCCGACGTCGTGGGCGCCGAGAGGAAGAAGCTGGTCAACGATCCCGGAAGCCGCACCGTCAACGGCTCCAAGACCGAGACGCAGAAGTTCGACACCGGCAAGATCATGGGCAAGGCGGTGTACCTCGGCGAGATCTCCACCCGTTCCGACGGCCGTCTGGTGGTGCTCGGCGGCCGGGGAAACTCCGCCTCCTACAACAACCAGCCGATCACCGGCGTCGCCAACAACAACACCTGGTACGACGACGTGTCCGACGGCCCGGTGACGGCGAAGGTCCGTATCGACGGCAAAGAACTGACCGCTGTCCCCGCCTGGGTCGTGGTGGGGCCTCCGCACTACGCCCCCGGCGTGAAGTCCATCCGTACCCTCTACGACCTGCTCTTCGACGTCTTCGTCCAGGCCGGTTCGCTGACCCGCCCGCAGCAGATCTCGTTCACCGATCACATCGAGCCGATCTTGCGCCGATTCTGCGATCTGCAGTGGGTCAACCAGGGTTTCGCGACACAGTTCGGCTGGAACGGCCCCCACTTCTTCATCTCGCCGGCGATGCGCAAGAGGCTCGCCGATCCGTCCAACCGGAACCGGGAACTGCGCCGCCAGACGTACGCCGCCCTGCGCGACTACGACCGGGACGGAAAGTCCCCGCTGCCGTGGCCGTGGCTCTACGGCGACGCCATGGCCAGCAAGCCCAAGTCCGTCCTCCAGCACCTGGCGCTGTCGCCGACCCAGGACTGGATGCTGCAGCGCTGGGCGGACGGAAAGTTCCAGACCGCACCCCTGCGGCAGCAGCGCCCCAAGGTCGACGACGCCCCTGCCGCCGAACAGCCCGGCCTACTGGACCGGGCGGCCCTGGAGAACTGCGCCGCCGACGCGTTCCACCCGGGATGCGAGGTCACCTGGCCGATCAGACACCCGAGCATGTTCAGTGAACCCTTCCGCATCCGGCACCGCGCCCCCGGCACCGCGGACGTCGACTTCGGGCCCACCCTCACCGCGCAGGAGGCGGTCGCCGACAATGGCCCCCTGCACGCGCAGGGGCCCGGAGACCTCACTCGCTGGATGGCCGCCCCCTGGCAGGCGGACACCGCGAGCTGCCGCTCCGGCTACGAGGTGCTGGCCAACCTGGGACCCCGGTACAGCCCCTACCTGCCGACCTTCTGGCCCGCCCAGGTACCCAACCACGTGCTCAAACTGGAGGACTTCGAGAAGGTCAACACGCCACCGACCGGGAACGACGACAGCGCCCGCGAGGAGGCCTTCGAGCGGCGGGCGACCTGGCTGCGCGGACTGAGCGGCACCATGAACCAGCAACGCACACAGATGATCAAGGACTGGCACAGACTCGGCGTCGTCGAGGTGCGCGACTACACCGTGGGCGACGGGAAGTTCCCCCAACAGATCCTGGTGGAGTCGCACCCGGGACAACCGCTCGATCAGGCACCGGACACGGCGAACCTCGTCAACCTGCAAGTGCCCGAGGCCGGCCCGCACATGCTGTCCGCGGCGGCGGGCGTCGGGCCCGAGGCAGGGCCCGCCTCCGAAACCGTCGAGGCCCGGGCCGCGGCACGCGTGGTCGGCGAAGCCGCCAGGGCCACCGGCTACCGTGAGGAAGAGATCACCGCCGGATACCTCGAGAAACTCGACCCCTTCCGCGAGGCGCGATGAGCACCGCACCCGCTCCCGGCACGGACACCTACGACGTCGTGGTGGCGGGCGGCGGCCCGGCCGGCTGCGCCGCCGCCCTCGTACTCGCCCGTGCCGGCCGCAGGGTTCTGCTGGCGGACGCCGGAACCGGACCGCCCAAGGTCGGTGAGACACTCGTGCCCGCCGCGCGGGTTCTGCTCGGCGACCTCGGCGTCGCCGACCGCGTCCTCGACTCCGGACACCTGCCCTGCTACGGCACCCTCTCAGCTTGGGGTTCGGCCGGCCTGCACGCCGTGGACTTCATCAACGACCCCCACGGCCACGGCTGGCACCTCGACCGGCAGCTGTTCGACCGGCAACTGCGCGACGCCTCCCGCGCGGCGGGCGCCGAGGTCACCGAAGGCTCGGCCGTACGCGAGCCAGCGCGGACACCCGAGGGCGGCTGGACCCTGGTCCTGCGCGGCGGCACCGGCACTGCCGGCACCCGGTCCGGCACCGCGCGCACGGTGCGCTGCCGCTGGGTGATCGACGCCACCGGCCGCGCCGCCGCGATCGCGGTCCGGTGCGGAGCTCGGCGGCAGATCGGGGACCGCCTCACAGCCCTGTACCTGCCACTGGAGCCGGACCCGCTGGACACCGACCGCCGCTCACTCGTCGAGTCCGACGAGGACGGCTGGTGGTACACCGCCCCACAGCCCTCCGGCAGGCGCCTGGTCACCTACTTCACCGACGCCGACCTGCCCGCCGCTTCCCACACCGCACACCACTTCATCCGCCGGATGTCGGCCACCCGCCACCTGTCCCGGCACGTTCCCCAGGACCGGCGGCCCCCACCCACGTCACCCACCGTGCCCCGCCGGGCCGCCGCCCACACAGCGCACCTGGACCAGGTGTACGCAGACGGCTGGACCGCCGCCGGGGACGCCGCGGCAGCCTTCGACCCGCTCTCCTCCCAAGGCGTACTGACCGCCCTGTACACCGGGCTCAGCGCTGGCCTGGCCGTCGACGCCCACCTGAACCGAGGCCCCTACGGCACGGACTCGGCCCTCACCTCCTACGCCGACAAGATCACCGCCACACGAGACGCCTACCTGCGCGGCCACCGCGTCATCCACACCCAGGAGTCCCGCTGGACTGACCGCCCTTTCTGGACGCGACGCCTGAGAGACCCCGGATGAGCCCACCCAGCGACCGCGTGCGCTCCGAGCATCCAACCCTGCCGCTGGCCCGCGAACGGTAAACGCCCGAGAACCTGCCGGCCACGCCCAGGCACGCGAGACTCTGTTCCCGGGGTGAACGAACGAAGACGTGCAGGAGCACACCGCCGACCAGGGCTGGAGGCCGTACGGCACTGGCCGCCCACACACCTTCGCGGCGGTGGGCGGCCAGGACCTCTGGGGGCGGGCTTTGGCGTTGCGCCAGCGCGCGTAGGTGTGCAGGGCGCGTAGGTGTGCAGCGCTCGGGGCTGAGTGGTGGGCACAAGCCGGAGAGTCGCGGACGCCCGCAAGCCTGGCCGCCCCGACGGCGCGCCGCCCGCAGCACCGGGCCCACCAAGGCCTTCGCCTTCCCGACGTGCTCGTGCCGTCGCTCTGGCGGC
Source organism: Streptomyces ossamyceticus (assembly GCF_001418475.1). GTDB lineage: Bacteria > Actinomycetota > Actinomycetes > Streptomycetales > Streptomycetaceae > Streptomyces > Streptomyces ossamyceticus. Next base: position 18,571 of record NZ_LIQX01000070.1, read on the forward strand.
GGCGCGAACGAAGGGCTGGTGCTCTCCCTCCCTCGGTGTCGCCCCGTTCAGTGTGCCGTGGCTTGATCTGTCGGCGGACCGGTGTCCTCTGTGACCACTGGCTGCGGGAACAGATGTTCTTCGAAGGCGGTCACGCCGAAGAGCAGAGCCATCATCGCCACAGGCGTGAACAGGGCAAACAGGATCACAGGACCTCCCGGAAGGACGGTCTGTGGCACCTGGCGGGGCCAAGTCCAGAATGCGGCTATTCGGGGGATCGCGCACCCCGGACGCAGAGCGCCTGCCCGGGGCCGGCCGGTGTCGGCGCACCTGACTGGAGGGGAGGCGCGGCCACGGTGGTGGTGTTTCGTCGATCGAACGCCGACGGATGCGGACATGCCCAGGTGGCGGCCTTGCCCTTCGGGTCGGTACTTGGGAGGCGCACCCCCGGCCTGTCAGGCACGGAGAGTGTGCCTCCTTGCCAAGGACTCAGGCTCGAGTAGTGGCTCGCGTAGGGTTCCCCAGTTGCCGAGCTGAAAAGGTGGGTCTGGACGTGGCGCCTCGGGCAGGGATGCGGGACCAGTTGGCGGGGGCGGCCAGGGCCGCACTGGGTGGTGGTCGGAAGCTGGAGGCGGTGGAGCGGCTCACCGGCGGCACCACGAAGGGCGTGTACCGCCTCACGATGAACGATGCCACGACGGCGGTCGCCTATCTGTGGGAGAAGTCGGAGAACTACTGGCCGGTGGCTGAGGGCGACGGCGATCTCACCGACCCGTTCTCGCCCGGTGTCGGGCTCGACTTGTTCGAGGCAAGTCACGCGCGCCTGGCCTCGCTCGGCTTGCGGGTCCCCGAGGTCCACTTGGTCGACCGCGACCGCACTCATTACCCGGCCGACTTGGCGATCGTGGAGGACTTCCCCGGCGAGGACCTGATGGACCTGTTCCACCGCGACCCGCGCGCCGCAGAGCCGACGATGGATCGCCTCGCCGATGCCCTGGCGGTGATGCGACGCCATCGAGCGCCGTCGTTCGGCAAGGTGGCCCAAATCGACAAGGGGGGAAGGTCCCGGGCGGCGTCGTGTGAGGAGGCAGCGCTTGAGTTCGCGCTGCGCTGCCTCGCCGAGGCAACATCCCGTGACCAGAGGATCGCGGACGCTCACGGCAGGCTGGAGGAACGGCTGCGTGAACTCGCCGCGGCGGTGCGGCCACGTGCGGAGTACTCGGTTGTCCACGGCGAGCTGGGGCTGGATCACGTGCTGGTGGACCGGGACGGTAACCCGGTCGTCATCGATTTCGAGGAACTGCTGTACTTCGACGTCGAGTGGGAGCACGTGTTCCTGCGGCTCCGCCATTCCGAGGACCAATACCGGCGGTTGGCGGTGGAGGGCCTCGACGAGGACAGGCTGGCCCTTTATAAGCTCACCCAGCATCTGTCCCTGACGGCGGGGCCGCTTCGGCTGCTCGACGGAGACTTCCCCGACCGTGCGTTCATGCAGGGAATTGCCGAGCACCACTTGAACCAGGCGCTCGCGCTGGTCTCAGGGGGTTAGAGGTCACCTGGGTGATATACCGGGCTGTTTCGCCCAGCCGGTGCGGGGGCAGGTCCGTGATTGCTCTCAGCCACCCGGCGGCCGCCATGACCTGACCCGCCGAGCCCCTCCCCCGGGCCGCGCCGGCATCAAGTCCCGCGCACTTCACGGCAGTTACCGACACCGCGGCCCGTGGGTGGCCGGTGGGCACCGGGTGGGGCTGTACGCAGCCGGTCACGCCCACAGCCGGGGCCCGCAAGGGTGATCCCCTTGCGGGCGAGGATGGGGCGGGAGGCGAGCCACCCGCCCCGAGGCCTCACCGGATGTACTTGGCGGGCTTGGTGGCGGCGTTGAGCAGATACTCCAGGGGGCCGCGGCGGAAGAAGCGGGACCAGACCGTGGCGAACACGATCGCTGTCAGGATGTAGGTGAGCACGGGCAGCCAGGACGTGGTGGTGCCGGCACCGGAAGCGGGCCACGCGGACTGTGCGAGGAAGTGACCGACGTAGGCGGTCAGGGACATGGTGCCCACGGCGATGACCGGTTTCGCCAGCCGGCGCAGCCGCGGCAGGCGGTCCATGGCCGCCGTCGCGCCCACGATCACGAGGATCGCGACCCCCGCGCAGCCGATGGTGTCGAACGTGGTGCCGGTGTGTGACACCGCGCCCAGCAGGTCCGAGGCCGACAACTCAGGCCCGCCGGACCCACTGCCCATGGACCCCGAGAACCCGGAGCCGCTGCCCATGGAGCCCGCACCGGAGCCGCTGGGCGGCCCCTCGCCACCCCCGAAGCTGAGTACCGCGCTCGTGCCCGACAGCAGCATGGCCAGGCCGTAGGCGCCTGCGGCGAGGCTCGCACCGAGCGCGGCCAGGCGCCGCTGTACGGCGACCGCGGACAGGTCGAGGCGGGCCAACGCCATGCCGGTGATCACGAACGCCATCCACGTGATGGTCGGGTAGAGGCCCGTGAGCAGCAGGTCGAGTACTCCCACGGTGCTGAGACGTTCCAGCGGGTCGTAGGCGTTGATGGTCTGCTGGACGGAGTCACTCAGCCACATCTTGAGGACGAACGCCAGTTGCGGCATGACGAGCGCGATCCCCGCCGCGATGATCGCCAGCGTCCTGGCGCTCCGTCGCACCAGGAGCAGCGCCAGGAGGAAGTAGACGCCGTAGTAGGCGAGGATGATGATGTCGCCGTACTCCATCGCCAGCACGGTGCCCAGCGCCAGGAGGATCACCGCGCGGATCGCGATCCGGACTTTCGCCTGTCGGCCCGCCAGGCCGGTCCTCGGTTCACGGCGGCCGGCGATCAGCATCAGCGAGAAACCGGCGAGGGTGGCGAACAGGGCCGACGAGCGTCCCTCGGCCAGGAAGTACACCCAGCTGCCGACGCTGCCCGAGGGTGAGTCCATCGGGGCGATGTGCACGATGTACATGCCGAACACCGCCAGTGCGCGGGCCAGATCCACCCCGACCAGGCGTCCCATCGAGGGGCCGCCCGAGGCCTGCCCGGCGGACTCGGACGAGGTTCGCGGCGGTGAGGGCGAGCTTCCCGATGCGGCCGACATCTCCTGCGGCGGCTTTATCTGTGTCATACGCAGGATCTTTCGGCGCCGTCGGAAGGCGGACCATCCGACAGGTCTCGGCATCGCCCCCGCCGACCGGCCGGCGCCACCCCGCCGACCGGCGGAACAGCCACCGCGCCGACCGGGCGGCAGGCTTTGACGGGGGCCCGCCCCTCTTTGGTGGCGGCGTCGGCCACCGCGACCTCTCGCCCGTGCGACCGGTGGTCCGGGCCGCGAGCAGGCCACGGGCGAACAGCAGCGCCACGTTCACGGCGGGGGCGCGTCCTACCGTGCGCCACGGTCGATTCGGATCCCGGGCGCGGGGTTCATCCGGTGGTCAGAGTGGTCCACTTCTGGTGGGAGCCGCCGTTGCAGTCCCACAGCACGAGCTGCGTGCCGTCGGCCGTGGAGGCGCCCGGAACATCGAGGCAGCGGCCGGAGACGGGGTTGCGGTAACCGCCGTCATAGGGCTGCCAGACCTGGTTGGCGCCACCGTGGCAGGCCCAGAGCTGCACCTTGGTGCCGTTGGCGGTGGCCCCGCCGGCGGCATCGAGGCACTTGCCCAGGGAGCGCAGGGTGCCGTCGGTGTACGCGGACCAGTACTGGTTGGCGCTGTCGCCGCAGCTCCACGTCTGGACGGCGGTCCCGTCGGCGTTGTCGGCACCGTTGACGTCCATGCACTTGCCGGCCACGCCGGACTGCACGCGGGCGGGCGCCGGGGCGGGGTTCTTCAGCCATCCGGCGCTGTCCGCGGACCGGACACCGCGGTGGAAGGCGTCGGCCATCTTCTGGTAGCCCGAGTCGTTGGGATGCAGGGGGTCGGCCAGGTCGGCCGCGGTCAGACCGCTCATGTCGACGAACACGACGTGCCTGCCCGCGACTTGGGCGTCGTCGACGATGTCGCGGATGGCCCGGTTGTACGTGCCCCGCCACTGCTCCTCCGAGCTGTTGGTGGACACGACCAGGGAGGCGACGAGGACGGTGGCGTCGGGGACGTCGGTGGTGATCCGGTCGACCAGCGACCTCAGCTCGGCGATGGCGGCGTCGGCTCCGGAGGCCCCTATGAGGTCGTTGGTGCCGATGTGCAGCGTCACCACGTTGGGTCGGTAGCGGGTCAGTGAGGCGTCGTCGAGTGCGGCGATCTCGTTGATGCGGTACCCGGAGTGGCCTTCGTTGTCGGGATCGGACATCGAACCGTTCCGTACCGTGCCCACGAAGTCCAGCGGGTGGCCGTCGGCCGCGAGTTGGTTCCACAACGGCCCTCGGTAGCCGTTGCCCGAACTGCTGCCCACGCCCCAGGTGATGGAGTCGCCCAACGGCATGACCCGCAAAGGCGTGTCGGAGGCGGCGGAGGCAGGGACCACACCTGCCGCTGTCCCCCCGAGCGTGGTGGCGACGAGCGTGATCAGGGGGAGCATCCAGGACTTTCTCATGCGGTTTCCTCTGCTGTGCGAGTGATTGGTCCAGTGAGGCTGATCGCCGCCCGGCTGCACGGGGGTGGCGAGGGCCCGGGTTCGAGTTCGGCCGGGTCGGGGATCAGGCGGGCTCCCCGTACTGCACTCCGCGTCCGTTGGTGGAGACGTAGACCCGGCCGTACACGCGCGGGTCTTCCGACGGCGCCGACCATGCAGATCGCCGGGTAGGAAGCGCGCCCTTGGCGGCCTTGCCGAAACCCAGGGTGTGGGCGGCGTGGCAGCTGCTGACCTTGGCGAACGCCCGCGTCGGTCGAGCGGTGGAGACCGTTCCGCTTGAGGCTGAGCCGCAGGTCGCCGGTGCGGCCCGGAACGGCCGTCAGCTGGAACTCGTTGTCGCCGGTAATCAGACCGCGGTGGCCCGCGCGGTGAAGGTCCGGCCGCTGTCGGTGCCGGCGAACACCGTGCCGGTCGTGGTGTCGAAGGCGTAGGAGCGGGGCGGGTCGACGGGGTCCCCGATCGGGGCGGCCCCCTTCGGGAAGGAAGCGGCCTCGGACCAGGTGGTGCCGTTGTCGGCCGAGCGGTATCCGGGGTTCGCCGGGCCGAGGGACCACAGCAGCACGCTGCCGTGGGCGTTGGTGGCGATCGGACCGGGCGCCTCCTTGGCGACGGCGGGCCGCGCCCCGAAAGTGCCCAGGTCCTGCCGCCGTCGTTCAGGACGGCGGAGTCCTTGAGGGAGGTCCAGGTGCGGCCGCCGTTCGTGGAGCGGAAGACGGTGTCGATGTCGGACCCCTGGTTGTTCGTGGAGACCACGAGGGTGCCGGGGCGCGGGCGTCGACCGCGACGCCGCCGTAGCCGAACGTGTCGGCCGACTCTCCCCCACTGCCAAGCGTGTGGGCGGTACCCCCGTCGTGGTTCCGCCCCGGCTTCACCGGGGTGACCTCGGTCCACTTGCCGTTGGCGGTGCGCAGTTCGTGGACACTGCCGTCGCACTGGCCGTTGGGGCCCGGCGCGTCGGCGTACGTCACGTACAGCTCGCGTGTGTGCCTGTCGTAGGCGGCGCGGATCGGCACCTTGGCCGCGGTGCCGAGGTGGTGCCCTCGCGCGACCCGCTGTCCGACTCACCGCAAGCGGCGAGCAACGGCATCCCACCGGCCACGGCCCTGGAGGCGACGGCCTTGGAGGCGACGGCCCTGGAAGCGAGGAAGCTTCTTCGGCTCGGCCCTGAGGACACGGAGGCGACGTTCGGCGTCATTGCGTCAACCCTTCATGACGCACCCGGACACCCGGCGGTGGGGCGTCGGCTGCGGTGGCGTGACTTGAACCAGTTGAGCTGAGAGCGGACATCCCATCACTGTTGACGGGAGCTTCGTCGAAGCGCTTCGATGTTGCAGTGAGATTAAGGGCACACTCATGGACGCACAAGGGCCGCTTCCAAGATTCCTCCGAGGCGCTGGAGAGGGCTTCACCGGCTCCTCACTTGATGAAAGATGTTCACCTCTTGGCTCTCGCCTAGTCCGCCAGGTCATGTCGAAGCGCTTCACAGAAGGGTGTCCGAGCACATTCAAGGAATCACATCGCGGCTCACCTCCGGCGAAAGATGGGATGCCTGCTTCGGATCACTCCCGCCGTCGAGCGCCCGGCCCTGCCCGGCTGGCACCTGTGCGTCAGGGAAGAGGAGGCCGGCTGTTGCCGCCTGGCTTGGCGGGCGAGATCTGCGTCGGCGGGGCCGGCGGGGCGCTCGGATACCTGGGCCAGGAGGAGCTGACGGCCCGGCGGTTCGTGCCGGACCCGTTCACCGGCGGCGCCATGTACCGCAGCGGCGACCTGGGCCAGCTGCGCCCGGACGGGCGTCTCGAACACCTCGGGCAAATCGACAGCCAGGTCAAGATCCGCGGCTTCCGCATCGAACTCGACGAGATCCGTGCCGTCCTGCTGGAGCACCCCGACGTCCGTCCGGCTGCCGTCGTCCACCGACGACGACCCGTCGGACGCGGCCACCGCCAGGATCGACGCGTAAGTGGCGCTGTCCCCGGGCGGCGACCCCGCCACGGTCCGCGAACGGGCCGCGAACGTCCTCCCCGAGTACAGGCTCCCCGCCACGGTCACCGCCCTCGACAGGCTCCCGCTGACCCCCAACGGCAAAGCTCGACGCGTCGCAACTCCCCCACCGCAGGTACAGCGCGGACCGGCGACACCCCCAGAGCCGGACCGGGCCACCACCGACGACGACCTCACCCGCACCCTGCGCGAGATCTGGGCCGAGGTTCCGGGCGTCCCCGCGGCCCCCGACGACGACTTCTTCGAACGGGGCCGCAACTCCCTGTTCGCCGTCCGCATGGGCGCCGCCCTACGCGCCCGCGGCCTGCCCTCCCTCCGGCTGCGCGAGCTCTACTGCCACCCGAGGGCCAGGGCCACGGCGGCGAACCTGAGCACACCGGCGAAGTGGGGGTGCGTGTCAGCGGGGTGCGGCCACCGGCAGCGAGGGCGTCGAGGCGCCCAGGGCGTCCTGGCCTCCGCCGCGGTGCTGGCCCTGGCCCTGGCCCTGGCCCTGGCGGCCGTCGGTCTGTCGGTGTCTTTCGGCCTGATGAGCATCATGGCTCCCCCAGTCATCGCCGGACGACTCCCGCGGAAACCGACACAGCCGACCGTTCCCGGGAGCACTCAGAGAAACGTCGCCCTGCCAGGGCCTTCCTCGACGAAGCTGCGCATCCCCCGCTCGCGGTCCTCTGTCGCGAACAGGCCCGCGAACCAGGTGCGCTCGATGGTGAGACCGGTGTCGAGGTCGGTCTCCAGGCCCTGGTCGACCGACTCCTTGGCGGCCCGCAGGGCGAGTGCGGGGCCCTTCGCCAACCGGGCGGCCCAGGCCCGCGCGTGCTCGTACACCTCGGCGGCCGGAACGACGAGGTCGACCAGGCCGATCCGAAGGGCCTCGTCGGCCTTGACCATCCGACCGGTGAAGATGAGGTCCTTGGCCCTGGACGGGCCCACGAGCCGGGACAGGCGCTGGGTACCGCCCGCGCCGGGGATCAGGCCGAGCAGGATCTCCGGCTGGCCCAGCTTGGCCTGGTCGCCGGCGATCCGGTAGTCAGCGCAGAGGGCCAGCTCGCAGCCGCCACCGAGCGCGTAGCCGGTGACCGCGGCGACGACCGGCTTGGGGATGCGCGCGACGGCGGTGAACGCCTCCTGAAGCGGGCGCGAGCGCCTGACCATTCCGGCGTGGTCGAGGAGTTCCATCTCCTTGATGTCCGCGCCGGCCGCGAACACCTTCTCGCCGCCGTACAGGATCACCGCCCGGACGTCGTCGCGCTCGGTCACCTCTGCGGCGAGTTCGCCGAGCCGGTCCTGGCCGGCGATGTCGAGGGCGTTCATCGGGGGGCGGTCCAGGCGGATGGTCCCGACGCCGTCGGAGACCTCCAGGTGAACGGGCATGGGATTCCTCAACTGTCGAAGTCGACGGTCAGCGTCTCGGAGACGGGGAAGGTCTGGCAGGTCAGCACATAGCCGGCGTCGACCTCGTGGGCCTCCAGGGCGAAGTTGCGGCGCATGTCGGCCTCGCCTTCGGTGACCAGGGCGCGGCAGGTGCCGCACACTCCGCCCTTGCAGGCGAAGGGCAGGTCGGGCCGCACCCTCTGGGCGCCGTCCAGCACCGTGGCCGCTCGGGGCAGCGGCGCGGTGGTGGTACGGCCGTCGAGGGTGAGGGTGACCTGGCTGACCGGTCCCTCGGCGACGGCTTCCTCGTGCCGCACCTCCCGCACCGGCGCGTCGTCCGCGAAGAACAGCTCCTGGTGGACACGGTTGCTGGGCACCCCCAGACCGGCCAGCACCTTCTGGGCGTCGCGCACCATGCCGTGGGGTCCGCACAGCCACCAGTGGTCCGCGGTGGTGACGTCGACCAGCCCGCCGATGAGGGCGGAGAGACGGTCGGCGTCCAGGCGGCCGGAGAGCACCTCGGCCTCGCGGGGCTCGCGGGAGAGGACGTGGGCGAGCTGGAAGCGCGCCGGGTGGAGGTCCTTCAGGTCGGCGAGTTCGTCGGCGAACATGACCGAGCCGGTGCGGCGGTTGCCGTAGAACAGCGTGACCCGCGAGCGGTCGTCGGCGGCGAGGACCGACTCGGCGATGGAGAGCATGGGGGTGATGCCGGACCCCGCGGCGACGAGGACGTGGTGGCCGGGTGCGGTGAGGTCGGGGCTGAAGGCACCGGTCGGGGCCATCACCTCCAGGATGTCGCCGGGCCGTACGTCGTGGACCAGCCAGGAGGAGAACAGCCCGCCGGGCACTTCGCGCACCCCGATGCGCGGCCGTGCGCCCGCAGCAGAGCAGATCGAGTAGGAGCGCCGCTCGTCCCGCCCGTCGACCTCGCGGCGCAGGGTGAGTGACTGGCCCGGTGAGAAGGCGAACTCCTCCGCCAGGTCGTCCGGGATGTCGAAGCCGACCGCGACCGCGTCCTCGCACAGCCGCTGCACGGCGCCCACGCGCAGGTGCTGGAAGGCGGGGCGGCGTCGCCGCACGGGTGTGGACACGGAGGTGCCGGGTGGCAACAGGTCCTCCATCAGATCTCCTTGACGTACTCGAAGGGTTCGCGGCAGGCGCGGCAGCGCCACAGCGCCTTGCAGGAGGTGGCGCCGAAGCGAGAGGTCTCCTCCGTGTCCGCCGAGCCGCACCGGGGGCACGGAACCGCGGGGCGTGCCGGGGACAGGGTCAGCGGCACCGGGCCGGGGGCCGGGCGCGGCGCCGGTCCCGGGGGTGCGATGCCGTGTTCGGCGAGAATGCGGCGGCCGCTCGGGGTGATCCAGTCCGTGGTCCAGGGCGGGTGGAGCACCGTGCGCACCCGGACCTGCGCGTATCCGGCGGCTGTGAGACGCGCGGCCACTTCGGCGCGCATCTCGGCCATGGCCGGGCAGCCGGAGTAGGTCGGGGTGAGACTGACGACGACCGTCCCGTCCTCGCCGACCTCGACGTCCCGCAGGACGCCGAGGTCGGCGAGGGTGAGCATGGGCAGTTCGGGGTCCGGCACGCGCTCGGCGATGTGCCGGGCCCGCCGGGCGTCGAGGAGTGTGGTCACCATGTCGCCTCCGGGTGGGCGCGGGCCACGCTCTGCAGCTCTACCAGCAGGGGGGTGAGGTGCTCGGTGTGGTGGCCGTCGCGGCCGGAGCCGGGCTGCGGCCGGCCCACCGGCAGAGGCACTCCGGCCGTCTCCGTGACCTGCTTCAGCACCGCCTCGACCTCGTCCTGGACGTCGTGCGCGGTGAACAGCTCGTCCACGTACGGCGCGACGTGCTCCAGGGCGTCCCGCATCCTGTGATGCGACTCGGGGGTGCCGTCGCCGAGGCGGACGACCCACTCGGCGGCGTACTGGCGGTGGTAGGTCAGCTCCTTGACGCCCTTGGCGGCGATCGCCGCGAGTACCGGATCGTCGGAGGCGGTGAGCCGCTCGAAGTGAGCGAGCCTCCAGGCGGAGAGCACCAGCAGGCGTGCGACGGTGAACGCGAAGTCACCGACCGGGAGTTCGGCGAGGCGTACGTTGCGGAAGTCGTCGGCGTCCCGGAAGTAGGCGTAGGCGTCCTCGTCGCGGCCGGTGCCGTCGACCTGGCCGGCGCGGGAGTACAGCAGGCGGGCCTGGCCGAGGAGGTCGAGGCCGATGTTGGCGAGCGCGACCTCCTCCTCCAGCTCGGGCGCGCGGGTGGTCCACTCGGCCAGCCGCTGCGCCGAGACCAGGGCGTCGTCGGCCAGCGCCACACAGACGCGGGCCAGTTCCCCCATATCGACGCCCTCGGGCACGCCGGTGTCGACGCCGTGCAGCGGGTCCTCGAAGCCGGTGCCGTACGCCCAGCGGGTGTCGTCGTCGTGTCCCTCGGCGAGGGTCAGGTAGACGTGATCGTCACTCATGCCCTGCTCCTCAGATGTGCGGGACGTCGTCGGGGATGTCGTAGAACGTCGGATGGCGGTACACCTTGTCGGCGCTGGGCTCGAAGAACGGATCCTTCTCGTCGCGGGTGGAGGCGGCGATGTGCTCCGAGCGCACCACCCAGAGCGAGACACCCTCGTTGCGGCGGGTGTAGAGGTCGCGGGCGTGGGTGAGGGCCATCTGATCGTCGGCGGCGTGCAACGAGCCCACGTGGACGTGGTTCAGGCCGCGCTTGCCGCGCACGAACACCTCGTACAGCGGCCAGTCGCCCTTGTTCCCGCGCGCCGCGCCCCTGTCGTCCGTGCCGGTCATGCCGCCGTCCCCTTCCGGGCTCGCTCGCTCTGCTTGGTCGCGTGGGCGGTGGCCGCCTCACGCACCCAGGCGCCTTCCTCGTGGGCCGTCCTGCGGCGTTCCATCCGCTGGTCGTTGCAGGGCCCGTCACCGGTGATGACCCGCTTCAGCTCGGCCCAGTCAGGGGCACCGAAGTCGTGACGGCCACGCTCCTCGTTCCACCTCAGCTCCGGATCCGGGAGGGTCACCCCGAGCTTCTCGGCCTGCGGCACCGTCATGTCCACAAAACGCTGCCGCAGCTCGTCGTTGGAGTGCCGCTTGATCTTCCACGCCATCGACTGCGCCGAGTTGGGCGAGGCGTCATCGGGCGGGCCGAACATCATCAACGACGGCCACCACCAACGGTCCACCGCGTCCTGCACCATCGCACGCTGCTCGTCCGTCCCACGCATCATCGTCAGCAGCAGCTCATAGCCCTGCCGCTGATGGAACGACTCCTCCTTGCAGATCCGCACCATCGCACGCGCGTACGGACCGTACGACGACCGGCACAGCGGCACCTGGTTGCAGATCGCCGCACCGTCCACGAACCAGCCGATGACACCGACGTCGGCGAAGTTCCGCGTCGGGTAGTTGAAGATCGACGAGTAC
>NZ_LIQX01000700.1:0-6654 GCF_001418475.1 Streptomyces ossamyceticus
GTTCCCCGCGCCCCTTCGGGGTGGGCGGCGGTTCCTCGGCGCCGTCCGCCGCCGCTTTCCTTCGCGTGCTCCCGTGGTCGTCTCCCTGTGGCACCCGTTCGCGTGGTGAGCGGGATCACCGGCCCCCTCGGGTGGGTTACCGTTCAGCCCCATGCGCACCATCCTGATCACCGGGCAAGGCGGCAGTGGCCGTACCACGGTTGCCGCGGCCACGGCGGTGGCGGCGGCTCGGGAGGGCAGCCGCACGCTCGTGCTGAGCGCCGACCGGACCGACAGCCTCGGGGCGGTGCTGGGCATCCCGACCGGAGCCGAGCCCGTACCGGTCGGCCCCGGCCTCACCGCATGGCGGCCCGACGCGGCCGCCGGCTTCCGCGCGGACCTCGTCGCGTTCCAGGAGCGCGCCGCCTCCGTGCTGGATCTGCTGGGCGCCGGCCGGCTGGACGCCGAGGAACTCACCCCGCTGCCCGGCGCCGAGGAGCTGGCCCTTCTGCGCGCGCTCCGCGACGCCGCGCTGTCCGAGGCGTACGACCTCCTCGTCGTCGATCTGCCGCCCCTCCCGCAGGCCCTCGCCCTGCTCGCCCTCCCGGAGGAACTCCGCCGGTACCTGCGGCGGTTGCTGCCCGCCGAACGCCAGGCGGCCCGCGCCCTGCGCCCCGTGCTCGGCCGGCTGGCCGGGGTGCCGATGCCCGCGGAGTGGCTGTACGAGACGGCCGCCCGCTGGGACGTCGAGCTGGCCGCCGTCGCCGCGGTCGTCGACGACCCGGGCACGACCGTACGGCTGGTCGCCGAGCCGGGCCCCGCCGGCGCCGACCACGTCCGGGTCGCGGACGTCGGCCTCGCCCTGCGCGGTCTCCCCGTGGACGCGCTGGTCGCCAACCGGGTCCTGCCCGAGGACACCGCCGACACCTGGCTCGCGGGGCTCGTCGCCCAGCAGGACAAGGCGCTGTCGGAGTGGCGCGCCACCCACCCCGTGCGGGAGGTCGCCCACCTCGGCCGTGACCCGCGCGGCACCGACGACCTCACCGCTCTCGACGTACCCCCTGCGGGTGACAGGCCCGCCCGGGTCGAGTGGCCCGTCACCGACCGGCTCGCCGACGACGGCGTGCTCGTCTGGCACCTCCCGCTGCCCGGCGCCATACGCGACGAACTGGACCTCGTACGGCGCGGCGACGAGCTGGTCGTCACCGCCGGGCAGTTCCGGCGCATCGTGCCGCTGCCCTCGGCCCTGCGCCGCTGCACGGTCGACGGGGCGGCCCTGCGGGACGGCGAGCTGAGGATCCGCTTCGCACCCGACCCCCGGTTCTGGCCCCGCACCCGGTGAACCGCATACCCCCGTTCGGGTAACGTCGAAGGTACGAAACGTAGGCAGGAGTCCGCCATGAGCGAAGAGCGCCCCACGTCCGATGCCGCTCGTCAGGACGCGGCCGGCCAGGCCGCCGCGGACGAGTACGAGGTACGGGCCACGGACGCCGACGCCTGGGCCACCGCGTGCGAGGAGGACCTCGCCGCGGAGAAGGCCCGCCGCCGGGCGCAGCACGGGCCGCCGCCGGGCTCGGCCGCCGAGGAACTGCGCAAGCTGGTCGACACCGTCGCCGACAAGCTGTCCGGCCTCCAGTCGCCGCTGCTCGGCGCGGTGGCCGGCGGAGCGGCCCAGCAGATGGTCAGCCAGGTCGTCCAGCAGGCCAAGGCCGCCGTCGAACCCGTCATCGAACGCAACCCGGACGTCTTCGACCACCTAGCCGCCGCGGGCAACGAACTCCTCGCCGCGTACCGCTCCGCCGTCGAGGCGCAGGAACGCCGCTGGACCACCCGCGACCCCGCCCACCGGGAACGCCGCGACGAGGACGACGGCCAGGGCCCCGGCGAACGCATCGACCTGGACTGACTCAGAGCCTGTGAACGAACCCCCGTCCGGATCAGCCCCAGGCGCCTCGGGCCCGGGCGCGGGTTCGTTCACAGGCTCTCAGGGGCGTCCGCCGGGCGGACGACGGGAGCCCCGGCGCTGGGCCCTCGGGTACGGTTGGCCGTAGCGGGGCTCGACCGAAACTGAGGGATTCATGGGACTCACCATCGGCGTCGACATCGGCGGTACCAAGATCGCGGCCGGTGTGGTCGACGAGGAAGGCAACATCCTCTCGACCCACAAGGTGCCGACCCCGGGTACGCCCGAGGCGATCGTGGACGCCATCGCCGCCGCCGTCGAGGGCGCGCGAGCCGGCCACGAGATCGTCGGCGTCGGCATCGGCGCTGCCGGTTACGTCGACCGTCAGCGCTCCACGGTCTACTTCGCCCCGAACATCGACTGGCGCAACGAGCCGTTGAAGGAGAAGGTCGAGGCCCGCGTGAGCCTGCCCGTCGTCGTCGAGAACGACGCCAACGCGGCCGCGTGGGGCGAGTACAAGTTCGGCGCGGGCAAGGGCCACCGGAACGTCATCTGCATCACCCTCGGCACGGGCCTCGGCGGCGGCATCATCATCGGCAACAAGCTGCGCCGCGGGCACTTCGGTGTGGCCGCCGAGTTCGGCCACATCCGGATGGTGCCCGACGGTCTGCTGTGCGGCTGCGGCAGCCAGGGCTGCTGGGAGCAGTACGCGTCGGGGCGCGCGCTGGTGCGGTACGCCAAGCAGCGTGCCAACGCGACCCCCGAGAACGCCGAGATCCTCCTCGGCCTGGGTGACGGCACGCCCGACGGCATCGAGGGCAAGCACATCTCGATGGCCGCCCGCCAGGGCGACCCCGTCGCCGTCGACTCCTACCGCGAGCTGGCCCGCTGGGCCGGCGCCGGTCTCGCCGACCTCGCCTCCCTCTTCGACCCGTCGGCGTTCATCGTGGGCGGCGGCCTGTCCGACGAGGGCGAGCTGGTCCTCGACCCGATCCGTAAGTCGTACAAGCGGTGGCTCGTCGGCGGCAACTGGCGTCCGGTCGCCCAGGTGATCGCCGCCCGGCTGGGCAACGAGGCCGGCCTGGTGGGCGCGGCCGACCTGGCGAGAGAGCCCGACCCGATCATGTGACACCCGATCGGCTGCGGCCCCGTGTCCCGAGAGGGGCGCGGGGCCGCAGCCATGGGCGGCTCCACCGCAACGGCGAGCCGAGCCACGAACCGCCCCCCGGCCGCAAACGGACAAATACCCCCGGTCCCGGGGCGTATCTTGATCCTCATGGCGACGAACCCGCTGCCCAACTCCCGCACGAACCCCGACGGTTCGGCGACCATCCGTGTCCTCAGCTACAACATCCGCTCCATGCGGGACGACACCGACGCCCTCGCCCGGGTGATCAAGGGCTGCGCCCCCGACCTGGTCCTCATCCAGGAGGCACCCCGCTTCTTCCGCTGGCGCAAGAAGCTCGCGCGGCTGGCCGCGGCCTCCGACCTCGTCACCCTGTCCGGCGGCGCCACCGCCTCCGGCCCCGCCCTGCTGTGCGGCCTGCGCGCCACCGTCGAGCACACCGAGGACATCCTGCTGCCGCTCACCCCCGGCCTGCACCGACGCGGCTTCGCCACGGCCGTGGTCCGCTTCGGCCGCGCCCGCCTCGGCGTCCTGTCCTGCCACCTCTCCCTGCAGAAGGACGAACGGTACGAGCAGGGCGGCATGCTCCTCGACCGCCTCGCCGCCCTGGGCGTGGAGCACGCGGTCGCGGGCGGCGACCTCAACGAACGCCCCGACGGCCGCACGTTCCGGCGGTTGTCCGGCGCGCTCCAGGACTGCTGGGCCACCGCGCCCTGGGGCAGCGAGTACACCTCCACCCCCGCCGACCCCCACCAGCGCATCGACGCCGTCCTGGCCACCCCCGGTATCGAGGTCCTCGGCTGCGGTGTGCCGCTCGGCCTGCCGGGGATCAGCCGGGACGACCTGAGGGCGGCCACGGACCACCTTCCGGTCCTGGCCGCCCTCACCGTGCCCGCCGCGTCCTCCTAGCGGGCGGCCACCGGCCGCTGCTTGACCTTGTCGACGATCGCCCAGCCGTCCAGGTACGCCAGCTGGGTGTACCGCTTCATGTCCTTGCCGTCACCCGACGTCCGCTCGTCCCGGGAACCCAGGAACTCGTACGTCACCGGGTCGAAGATGAAGTACCCGCCGAAGCTCGACACCCCCTTCGGCAGCGTCGGGTCGTCGTAGGTGATGGCCACGCCGACCCTGCCCTTGGCGTCCTTCTGGTTCGGCACCGCCTTCACACCCGGCACCATCCCGAGCGCCTCGTAGGCCGCCGGGCGCAGCCCCTCCGGCATCACGGGGACCAGCTTGAGCAGCCCGGCGAGGCTGAAGTGGATGTGCGACCACTCCTGATCGGTGATCTTCTCCAGGGAGGTGTTCTTCTCCTTGCCGCCGAAGAAGTCGTCCTGGATGGCGAGGATCAGCTTCTCGGGGTCGGTCGGCAGCTCGCGCAGCCTGCCCCAGTCCTGCGGAGGCCAGCTGGTCTGGTTCTCCGCCAGCGGCGGCGACCACCAGCCCTTGCCGATCTCCATGATCCAGGAGCGCTTCGAGCCGTCCACCGACCGCCAGATCTCGTCGACGTGGGTCTTCGTCCGCCCGGTCTTCTGGTCGGTCTCCTTGATGATCTCCTTGGTGTAGACGAACTGGTCGTCCCGCGGGCTCACGGTCTTCCCGTGCTCGCGCTCATAGGCCGCCGCCCCGTTGAGCACCGTCCGCGCACTCACGTTCCGCATCGGCGGCAGGCTCGTCACCTGCGGCTTCGCGGTCCTTCCCCGGTCACCGTCGTCGTTCTGCACGGCGACCAGGACACCGCCCGTGACCGCGGCGGCCACCGCGCCCGCCAGGGCGACGCGCAGCAGCGGTCGGCGGCTCACCGGCGCGGGCCGGGCCGTCCGGTACCTCGCGCGGTCCGCGTCGGGCGCGGTGATCGTGGCCAGCAGCCGGGCCCGGCCCCGGCGCCGGGCCTCCTCGTCCAGCGGGGGCGTCCCCGCGTCGAAGTCGGTGAGGTCCCTCAGGTCCCTCAGGTCGTCGATGTCACGCATGGGCGTCCGCCTCTCGGAAAGCTGTCGGATCGGATCCGCCCAGTGCTTCGCGCAGTTTGCTGCGAGCCCTGTTCAGCCGGGATCTGATGGTTTCGACGGGCACACCGAGCGCGTGGGCCGCCTCCTCGTAGTCGAGGCCGGCCCACGCGATCAGCAGCACCACGTCGCGGTGCCGGGCGGAGAGCCCGGCCAGCGCGGCCGCCAGGTCCCGGCGCACCCCCGTGGCACCGGCCCTGGCGACCGCGCGGTCCGCGACCGGCTCCTCGTGCTCCACCGGCTCCGGCAGCCGGGACAGCGCCTTGAACCGGCGTGCCTCGGCCCGGCGGTGCCGGCCCACGAGGTTCGTCGCGATGCCGAACAACCAGGGGCGGGCGTCGGCCCGCGCCAGGTCGAACGTGTGGCGTCGCTGGAAGGCGATGACGAAGGTCTCCGCCATCAGATCCTCCGCCGCCTCCGGACCGAGCCGCCGGGCCGCGTAACGGTGCACGGCGTCGGCATGCCGGTCGTAGAGCACGGCGAACAGCTCGGGCTCGTCCCGGGACCGCGCGATCACGCGGGCATCACTCTCCCCGCGATCCTCGTCGCGGGTGCCGACGCCCGGTGGTCCGACGGTCATCGGGGCTCCTCTCGTTCGTCCGAACGCCTCGAAGGCTTGGGCTCGTTCAGGTTCTTCACCCGTCCTTCGCCGCTCGCCGGATCCGAGTTCCATTCCGGCGGACGCCGGGGCTCGCCCCCTCCCGAAACAACGCCGAGGGCCCGCCCGGAACGCTCCCGGGCGGGCCCTCGTACGGCGGCGGGGGTCAGACGACCGCGCCCCGCCCCGGATCGTCGTCGCCCTCGTCGTCGCCCTTCATCCGCATCACCAGCGTGGCGAAACCGCCGAGGAAACCGCCGATGCCCAGGGTGGTCAGCCACCAGGTCATGTCCCAGCCGAGCAGCACCGCGAGCAGCAGCAGCACCGGGCCGCCGACCACGCCCAGCCAGGCGAACTTGGCGGTCGCGTCGGCCTCCGGCAGCGGCGGCGGCTCCGGGGGAACGAAGTGGCCCTCGCCGTCCTCGTCCTCGTCGTCGTCCTCGCCGGTGTCCTCACCCACCGGGTCGGGCACCGTGTAGTCCCGTGGACCGGCGCCGACACCGGGCGCGAACGCGACCGAGCTGCCCAGCGGCTTGGGGGCCGCAGGCCCGGCACTGTCCGCGGCGCCGCCGGCGGGCGTGTCGGAGGGCTCCTCCGGGTCGGCCTCCAGCAGCGCCAGGTCCTCCACCGAACGGAACGGCTTGGCGCCCGGCGGGTCCGGCGGCTCCTCACCGAACCCCGCGACGATGGCCCGCCAGGCGGCGTCCTCGTCGAACGGCACCTGCTGCTCCTCGTCCGGCGTGTCACCGGACGCGGCACCCGAGCCGCCCGAGCCACCGGAACCCGATCCGCCCGAGCCCGATCCGCGTGAGTCACCGTGGCGCTCACCGAGGGGCGCGCCCTTCTCCTCCGGCTCACGCTCGGAGTCGTGCTCAGCCACCAGTGGCCGTCCCTTCCCTCTGCTCCATGGGTCCCGCACCGAACCGCTCCGCGGACCCCGACCCGGACTGCTTTACGGATTCCGTCCCGGACTCCTTCATCGCTTCCGTCCCGGAGCCCTCCGCGGACTCTTCGGCGGTCCCCTTCGCGGCGTCCGGCGCGCCGT
>NZ_LIQX01000700.1:6671-7041 GCF_001418475.1 Streptomyces ossamyceticus
CACCCGGCCGAGCACACGCGCGGAGTCGGCGGCCGGAACCACATGGTCCTGAGCGCTGCGCAACAGCAGCAACGGCTGCGTCACCTGGGGCAGGTCACCGTCGACCAGCCGCAGGAACGTCCGCAGGGAGTGGGCCGCGTGCAGGGGCACCTTGTCGTACCCCAGCTCCGTGACGCCCTCCTTGGCGATGTCGTCGGTGATCCCCCTGGTGCTGGGGACGAGGTGCCGGAGCACGGGAAGGGCGTCGTGGTCCAACGTCGCGACATGGTGGCTGTGTTCCAGCAGGATCTCCGTGACGTCCGTGGACGACACCCGGCCGAGCACACGCGCGGAGTCGGCGGCCGGAACCACATGGTCCTGAGCGCTGCGC
>NZ_LIQX01000701.1 GCF_001418475.1 Streptomyces ossamyceticus
GGGGAGGGGGTGCCCGCGGCTCGCCGGTGGTCCTCCGGAGGAAGGTCGTCCGCGGGCCGCCGAGAGCCGTCGACGGGGCGGGGCTCCTCGGAGGGCTGCGCGTCCACCGAGAGCGAGGGGTGCTCGGACGGCTGCGCGTTGGCGGATGGCTGCTGCGCGGCAGCGGGCGACTGGGGGTTCTCGGCGGCGTCCGGTCGGTCGAAGTGACCGGGGGGCGTCGGGGCCTCGCGCTGGTCGGCGCCGTCGGCGGTTGCGCGGCGATCCGGTCGGCCGGTGGCGGCCTCGGCGCCCCTACTGGGGCCCGTGTCCGCGGGCTTCTCGGGAGCGTCCGGCTCAGCGAACTCTCCCGCGTCTCCGGCGGCCTCCCCCGGCGTCCGGGCGCCCTCGGTGCCGCCCTGCTTCTCGGCTCCCCCGGCGACCTTGGTGTCCGCCCCGGTCTCGTCCGTGAGGTCCGAGGGTTCGGCACCCTCGGCGCGCTCCGTGGTCTGCGGGTCTCGACGGGGGGCGGGGGTGCCCTCGGGTGTCGGTTCGGCAGGGTTGGTGGGGGCGAGGTCGGCGGTGTGGGTGGTCTCGCCGTCCGTGTGTTCGGTCGCGTCGTCGTTGCCCGACCGCGGCTGCCCGCTCCCGCCGCTCGTCTCCACGATGTCCCCTCGTTCGAAGCGTCTTCCGCGCCCGTGTCTAGGGGCGGAAGGGTCTGTGGTCGATGCTATGCGTTCCTCGTCATGGGTTCCGCCCCGGCACCCCCTCAGTTTTCCCCGCGTCGCAGCAGGCACACGGGCCTCTCCATGGGCGGGGGTGGTCCGGGGACATGCGGGCCGGTCGGCGTCCGTCGCGGGCGGCCCGTGGCGGTCACTGTCAGTGGTGGGCCGTATGGTCTGTCGTCATGGAAACCAGCACCGACGGCACCGGCGCCGACAGCCCCTCCGGCGCGGTGGACGGCACCGGCGAAGAGGGCGCGCGCCCTGCGCGGGAGGCGGCGCCCCCGGCCTCGTTGTCGCCCTCGCGGGCCAGTGACTTCATGCAGTGTCCGCTGCTGTACCGGTTCCGGGTGATCGACCGGCTGCCGGAGAAACCGAGCGAGGCGGCGACGCGGGGCACCCTGGTGCACGCGGTGCTTGAGCGGCTGTTCGACACGCCGGCGGCGGAGCGGACGGCGCCGAAGGCCAGGTCGCTGGTGCCGGCGCAGTGGGACCGGCTGCGGGAGTCGCGGCCGGAGGTCGTGGAGCTGTTCGCGGACGACCCGGAGGGCGAGCGGCTCGCGGGCTGGCTGGCGGAGGCCGAGCGGTTGGTGGAGCGCTGGTTCACGCTGGAGGACCCGACCCGGTTGGAGCCGGTCGAGCGGGAGCTCTTCGTGGAGACGGAGCTGGACTCTGGGCTCAGGCTGCGCGGGATCATCGACCGGGTGGACGTGGCGCCGACGGGTGAGGTGCGGATCGTCGACTACAAGACGGGGAAGGCGCCGCGGCCCGAGTACGCGGAGGGCGCGCTGTTCCAGATGAAGTTCTACGCGCTGGTGGTGTGGCGGCTGAAGCGGGTGGTGCCGCGCCGGCTCCAGCTGGTGTATCTGGGCAGTGGCGATGTGCTGACGTACGACCCGGTGATGGCGGATCTGGAGCGGGTGGAGCGCAAGCTGCTCGCGCTGTGGGAGGCGATCCGGCTGGCCACGGAGACCGGTGAGTGGCGGCCTCGGCCGACGAAGCTGTGCGGCTGGTGCGACCACCAGGCGGTGTGTCCGGAATTCGGTGGTACTCCCCCGCCGTATCCGTTGCAGGTGAGGTCGCCGGAGTCTCCCGCCGGGGCGCAGGGCAGAATGGGCCCGGACTAGCGAAGGAGATTTTCGTGGCCATCCGCGTCCTACTGGTCGACGACCAGCCGCTGCTGCGTACCGGCTTCCGGATGATTCTGGAGGCGGAGCAGGATCTCGCGGTCGTCGGGGAGGCCGGAGACGGCCTCCAGGCGCTCGACCAGGTGCGGGCGTTGCAGCCCGATGTGGTTCTGATGGATATTCGCATGCCCCGTATGGACGGGGTGGAGGCGACCCGTCAGATCACCGGTCCCGGGCGGGACGGTCCGGCGAAGGTGTTGGTGCTGACGACGTTCGATCTGGACGAGTACGTGGTGGAGGCGTTGCGGGCGGGGGCCAGTGGGTTCCTGTTGAAGGACGCGCCCGCGCACGAGCTGGTGCAGGCGATCCGGGTGGTCGCGGGCGGTGAGGCGATGCTGGCGCCGAGCATCACGCGCCGGCTCCTCGACAAGTACGCGGAGCATCTGCCGTCGGGGGACGAGCCGGTGCCGGACACGCTGCACACGCTGACCGACCGTGAGGTCGAGGTGCTGAAGCTGGTGGCGCGGGGTCTGTCGAACGCGGAGATCGCGGCCGATCTGTTCGTCAGCGAGACGACGGTGAAGACGCATGTGGGGCATGTGCTCACCAAGTTGGGGCTGCGGGACCGGGTGCAGGCCGCGGTGTACGCGTACGAGAGCGGGCTGGTGCGTCCCGGCGCGCAGTAGCGGACACGGGTCGACGACGCGCCGAGGGCGCCCTCTTCGTGGTGAAGGGGGCGCCCTCGGGTGTGGGACGGGGGTGGTCCGTCAACGGCCGGTGGGCCGTCAGGGGACGAACTGTCAGTCCTTGCTGATCTCCCAGAAGCGGAACACGGTGGACGCGTCGAGGCAGTACTCGAGGCCGTAGACGTTCTGGCGGATGACGGCGTACTGCTTGGCCTGCCAGACGGGGAGGAGGGGGACCTCCTCGGCGACGAGGTTCTGCAGTTCGGCGTACTCCTGCTCGGTGGCGGAGCGGTCGCTCTGGGCGGCCGTGCTCGGCAGGAGATCACCGGTGATGGTCTTGTTGGTGTAGTTGTTGTCGAGGACGTTGCCCTTGCCGAAGAAGGGGCTGGTGAAGTTGTCGGGGTCCGGGTAGTCCGGGACCCAGCCCTTGACGTAGAGGCCGTACTTGCCGGCGGCTATGTCCTTCTCGTACCGGGCGAACTCGACGGACTTGACCTTGGCGTCGAACAGGCCGGAGTCGTTGAGCTGCTTGGCGACGGCCTCGAGCTCCTGGTCGGTGGAGGGGCCGTAACGGGACGGCGTGGACCAGAGGGTGAGTTCGACCTTGTCGGTGATGCCGTCGGCGCGCAGGGCGGCCTGGGCCTTGGCCTTCGAGGGGCGGGCGCCGTAGGTGTCGAAGAAGGCGGTGTTGTGGCCGGTGATGCCCGCCGGGATGATCGAGTACAGCGGGGTGGCGGTGCCCTGGTAGACCTCGTCGACGAGGGCCTCGCGGTCGAGGAGGTGGGCGATGGCGCGGCGGACGCCGATCTTGCCGGTGACCGGGTCGTTCATGTTGAAGACCAGGTGCTGGACCTCGGCGCCGGTGCCGTCGACGAGTTCGACGCCGCTGGCGGTGGAGGTGTCGGTCTCGATGTCGGAGATGGCTCCGGCGCTGAGGCCGCGGAAGGCGACGTCGACCTCGCCCTCCAGGAGGGCCTTCTTCAGGGCGTCCTGCTTGCCGTGGAAGAACTTGAGGGTGATGCCCTCGTTCTCGACGTCGGCGGCGCCCTTGTAGTTGTCGTTGACGGCGAAGACGGCCTGGTCCTTGCCGAAGGACTCCAGCGTGTAGGGGCCGGAGCCGACCGCTTCGCCGTCCTTGCGGAGGCCGTCGGCGTCGTAGGAGCTCTCGTCGACGATGGCGCCGGCACCGGAGGCGATCTTGCTGGGGAAGGTGGCGTCGGCGTACTTCAGGTTGAAGCGGACGGTGGTGTCGTCCGGCGTCTCGACGTTGTCGAGCATGGGGAACATGATCGCCGGGCCGGCGTCGTCGTTGATCTTCAGCATGCGGTCGAAGGAGAACTTGACGTCCTTCGCGGTGAGGTCCTCACCGTTGCTGAACTTCAGGCCCTTCTTCAGGGTGCACTCGTAGACGGTGGTCCTGGAGTCGGCGAAGGAGCACTCGTCGGCGAGGTCCGGCTCGGGCTCGGTGGCGCCGTTGGGGAAGCTCAGCAACGACTGGAAGACGTTGTTGAAGAGGAGCCAGGAACCCGGGTCGTAGCCGGAGGCGGGGTCGGTGGCCAGGACGTCGTCGGACATCCCCAGCACCACGTTGGAGCCAGAGTCCCCGGTCCCCCCGGATTCGGAGCCGCAGCCGGTCAGCAGGCCGGCGGCCAGCCCTGTCGCGATGGTCAGGACGGACCACTGGGTGCGCATGTTCACGTGTGAGTGCCTTGTGTCGTCGTCGGGTGTCGGGACGCGCCGGACTCCCCCGGGTTGCGGCGCGCGGAGTGAAGAGTGACGGTCAGTCGTCGATGCCGCGGCCGAGCTGCCACAGCTGGAGCGTGGAGGCGGAGTTGAGGGCGTACTCGGCGCCGGTGACGTCGTCGCGGGCGGCCACGTACTGGTTGCCCTGCCACAGCGGGAGGATCGGTACCTCGTCGGCGACGATGTCCTGGATGCCGGTGAGGCTCTCCGAGGCCGTGAGCCGGTCGGCCTCGCGGCGGGACTCGGGGATCAGCTTGCTGCGGATCTCGCTGTTGTCATACGGCGAGTTGAGGAAGTTGTCCTTGTCGAGGAAGGGCGCGAGGTAGTTGTCGGCATCCGGGAAGTCCGGGAACCAGCCCATGCCGTAGACGGCGTACTTGCCCTTTTGTTCCGCGGGACGGAACGTGGACCAGGGGGCGCCCTTGATGGTGACGTCGAACAGGCCGCTGTCGTCGAGCTGCTTCTTCAGGACCTCGAACTCGGTCTTCGTGGCGGCGCCGTAGTGGTCGGTCGTGTAGTGCAGGGTCAGCTTGACCGGGGTGGTGATGCCGGCCTGCTTCAGGGTCTCGGTGGCCTTGGAGACGCTGGGGTCGCCGTACTTGTTGAAGAACGAGTTGGAGTGGCCGGTGATGCCCGCCGGGACGATCGAGAAGAGGGGCTCGGACTGGGAGCCGTAAACCTTGGAGACGAGTGCGCCGCGGTCGATGATCTGGGCGACGGCCCGGCGGACTGCGGTGCTCTTGACCGGAGACGCGTCGGTGTTGAAGGCGAGGTAGCGGATCTCCAGACCGGAGGACTCGACGAGGTCGATGTTCTTGTCCTCGGACTTGCCGTACTTGGCGATCTGCGCCGGCGTCATGGTCCGGGTCATCAGGTCGACGTCGCCGTTCTCGAGCGCGCTGCCCATGGCGTCGGGGTCGGCGAAGGAACGCAGTTCGATCTGGTCGTTCTTCGGGTCCAAGTGGCCCCGGTAGTGGGGGTTCTTGGTGAAGACGGCCTTGACGAGTTCGTTGTTCTCGACCTCGGCGTCCAGGGTGTAGGGCCCGGAGCCGTCGACCTTGAAGCCGTCGCGGAGCTTGTCCTTGTCGTAGTCGGCGGGGTTCACGATGCCGGCGACGGGGGTGGACAGCTTGTACGGGAGGGTGGCGTCGGGCCCGTTGAGGTGGAAGATGACCTGCTTGTCGCCCTTGGTCTCGACGAGGTCGATGGTGGACAGCAGGGCGAAGACACCGCTGTCGGCCTTGATGGAGCGGGCGCGGTCGATGGAGAACTTGACGTCCTCGGCGGTGATCGGGCTGCCGTCGGCGAACTTGAGGCCGTCGCGCAGGGTGCAGACGTAGCGCTCGCTGCCGGTGTCGGTGAAGCCGCAGCGGGAGGCGGCCTCGGGCTCCGGTTCGCCGTCGCCGCTGGGCTGGACGAGGAGGGTCTGGACGGTCTGGCGGAGGATGTTCCAGGTGCCGACGTCGTAGGCGTAGGCCGGGTCGATCGGGGCCGGGGCCTCCTTCGAAGCGGTGAACCGGTCGGTGGTGCCGACGACGATCGCGTCGCCGTCGCTGCTCGCGCCGCCGGTGCCGCCGCAGGCGGCGATCACCGGGGCGAGCAGGCCGAGGACGGCCGGCAGCACCAGGGTCTTGCGGTTCATGCTCGAGTTTCTCCAGAGCTCAATTCCGGGACGGATGCCTGCGGGGTGGTGCGGGCGGGTCCCGGGCGGTACGGCGATGTTTCCGCGTCGAGATTAGCCCGCCTCGTGTAAGGCGCCCGCGCGCACCGGAGTTGAGTTCCCCTCACGCTGTGGAGCCGGGTGTGGACGCACGGATGAGGGCATCGGTGGAATGTTTGGTGCACCCTGCACCAATCGGGACACTTGGGTGCGTCAATCGCCCCCGAAAGCGGGGTTTGGACGCGCCCGGCCCGACCGCGGGGGCCGGGTCCGAGTGGTCAACGTCACAGGCTGAGGGGGCTTCCCGATGGCGGGAATTCGGTTTTTCCCGGCCGGAATTCCGGACGCCGGGAGCCCGATAATGATCTTGAGTTTTATTGTGCTTTCAATTGTTCACGCTGGGTGCATGGACGGGTCCCTTTCCGTCGCCGTCAGAGCGTGATCAGGCCGTGCAGGAATGGCAGGTCGACTTCTTCCAGCGAGGTCACGACGGTACGCCGGGCGGCGGGGGTGATGGGGGCCACGGAGGGCACGGCGACGACGTGGCAGCCCGCCGCCTCGGCGGCCGCGACACCGGTCGCGGTGTCCTCGATGACCGCGCACCGGACCGGGTCGGCGCCCAGCCCGGCGGCTGCCAGGAGGTAGGGGTCGGGGAACGGCTTGGTGCGTTCCACCTCGTCGCCGGCGACGGTCAGGGCGAAGTGCTGGTGGCCGAGGGTGGTGAGGACGCGGTCGATGATGCGCCGGTGGGATGCGGAGACCAGGGCGGTGGGGACGCCGTGCGCGGCGAGTTCGCCGAGGAGCCTCGTCGCACCGGGCATCAGCGGCAGGGCGTGTCCGATCCGGGCCTCGAAGCCGTCGTTGAGCAGCACGGACAGGTCGGCGAGGGTGATGTCGGCGCCGGTGGCCTCGATGAGGAAGCCCGCGCTGCGGCTCATGGGGCCGCCGACCACGACATGGCGCCAGGACTCGTCGAGGGTGTGGCCGAGGGAGCGGAAGACCTCGACCTCCACGTCCCACCAGAAACCCTCGGTGTCCACCAGGGTTCCGTCCATGTCGAGGAGCACGGCCTGCAGGGCGGAGCCTTCGGCCGTCCGGGTTCCTAGCGCGGGGATCGTCGTGGTCATCCGGCGCACCTCCTTGTGGGACGAGCAGGCCGGTTCCCGGGTGGGGAACCGGCCTGCGGTGGACCGACCAGTGTACGACGCCGCGCGACGAAGCGCCTTTCGTCGAGGCCGAGCCGAGGCCGGACCGGGCCCGCGACCGGGCACGCCGGGCTCGCGACCGGGCGCCCGCGGCTCCTCGTCACCGGCGCCCGCGCACCCTGCCGGACCGCGGACGCGGGCTGGTGCTGTGACCGGAAAGGTTTGCCGGAAAGCTCGCGGCGTCCGGTGCTGGGGGCACCTCCCACGCCGTTCAGGCAGTGGGGGAGCCTCGCAAGGCGGAGCATGACCCGCGTACTGGATGTACTCGGGTCATGCGACAACGCCGCGAGGTGCCGTGCCGGGCGTCGCGAGCCGGTGAACCTTTCCGGTCACAGCACTAGTAGTGCTTGGTCAGGT
>NZ_LIQX01000702.1 GCF_001418475.1 Streptomyces ossamyceticus
CGGCCGCCGAGAGGTCCTGCTTGATCTTCGCGAGGAGGTCCGTGGCCGTCGCGTGGGCCTCGGGGAGGACGGCGTGGCCGGCGACCGGGACGACGACCTCCAGGTAGCACTTGAGCTTGGGCTCGGTGCCGCTGGGGCGGACGATCACGCGGGCGCCGTCGAGTGTGTAGCGCAGGCCGTCCGTGGGCGGGAGCCGGTCCGTGCCCCGGGTCAGGTCCTCGGCCTTGGTGATGGCGAGGCCCGCGAGGGTGGTCGGGGGCTGCTCACGGAGCTGCTCCATGGCGCGGGCGATGACCGAGAGGTCCTCGACGCGGACGGAGAGCTGGTCGGTGGCGTGCAGCCCGTGCTCCACGGCGATGTCGTCGAGGAGGTCCAGGAGGGTGCGGCCCTCCTCCTTCAGCTGCGAGGCCAGTTCCGTGATGAGCAGGGCGGCGGTGATGCCGTCCTTGTCGCGGACGCCTTCCGGGTCGACGCAGTAGCCGAGGGCCTCCTCGTAGCCGTAGCGCAGACCGTCGACGCGGGCGATCCACTTGAAGCCGGTGAGGGTCTCCTCGTAGGGCAGGCCCGCCTTCTCGGCGATCCGGCCGAGGAGGGACGAGGAGACGATCGACTCGGCGAAGGTGCCCTGCGCGCCGCGCCGGACCAGATGGGTGGCGAGGAGCGCGCCCACCTCGTCGCCGCGCAGCATCCGCCAGTCCGCCCCGTCCTTGACGGCCACGGCGCAGCGGTCGGCGTCGGGGTCGTTGGCGACGATCAGGTCGGGGTCCGTCTCGCGGGCCTTGGCGAAGGCCAGGTCCATGGCGCCGGGCTCCTCCGGGTTCGGGAAGGCCACGGTCGGGAACTCCGGGTCCGGCTCGGCCTGCTCCGCGACCAGCACCGGCTCCGGGAACCCGGCACGGGCGAACGCGGCGAGCAGGGTGTCCTTGCCGACGCCGTGCATCGCCGTGTAGACGGTGCGCGCGCTCCGGGCGGAGCCGTCGGCGAGGACGGCGTCCGTACGGGCCAGATAGGCGCCGAGGACGCTGTCGTCCAGGGTCTCCCAGCCGCCGTCGGGGCGGGGGACGTCGGCGAGGGAGCGTACGGCGTCGATCTCGGCCGCGATCTCCGCGTCGGCCGGGGGCACGATCTGCGAACCGTCGCCGAGGTAGACCTTGTAGCCGTTGTCGCGGGGCGGGTTGTGGCTGGCCGTGACCTCCACGCCGGCCACCGCGCCCAGGTGCCTTATGGCGAAGGCCAGCACCGGCGTCGGGAGCGGGCGGGGCAGGACGGCGGCGCGCAGTCCGGCGCCGGTCATGACCGCGGCGGTGTCGCGGGCGAAGTCCGCCGACTTGTGGCGGGCGTCGTAGCCGATGACGACGAGGCCGCCGGCCGAGCCCTGCTTGTTCAGGTACGCGGCGAGACCGGCCGCGGCGCGGATGACCACCGAGCGGTTCATACGCATCGGGCCGGCCCCGAGTTCCCCGCGGAGGCCGGCGGTGCCGAACTGGAGGGTGCCGCTGAAGCGTGCGGCGAGCTCCGCGGTGTCCCCGGCCTCGATGAGCCCGGCGAGTTCCTCGCGGGTCTCCGCGTCGGGGTCCTCGGCGAGCCATGTCCTGGCCCGTGCGATGAGTTCGTCCTGCACGTCGGGGTCCAACCTCTCTTGTTCGTCGGCGTCGGCGTCGGCGTCGGGGTTCGGGGGCGGGTGCCTTGTGGCTCGGGGCCGCGGGGTGTGTTGGCGGGTGCGGGCGCGTCGTGGTTGTTCGCGCAGTTCCCCCCCGCCCCGGAAAAGCGGCCGGGGCTGCGCTCCGTGCTTTTCATGAAGGGCGGGCCGCTGGCCCGACTCTTCAGGGGCGCGGGGAACTGCGCGAACAGCCCCCACCCACCCACGGCCGCGAACGTACTCCGCGGCCCCGAGCTCACCGCGGCTACAGACGGTCCAGCACCTGGGTCAGCAGCTCGCCCATACGGGTCGCCGAGTCGCGGCCCGCCTGGAGGACCTCCTCGTGGTTGAGGGGCTCACCGGTCATGCCGGCGGCGAGGTTCGTGACCAGGGAGATGCCCAGCACCTCCGCGCCCGCCTCACGCGCGGCGATGGCCTCAAGGACCGTCGACATGCCGACCAGGTCCGCGCCGATGACGCGGGCCATGCGGATCTCCGCCGGGGTCTCGTAGTGCGGGCCCGTGAACTGGGCGTAGACGCCCTCCTCCAGGGTGGGGTCGATCTCCTTGCACAGGGCGCGCAGACGCGGCGAGTACAGGTCCGTCAGGTCGACGAAGTTCGCGCCGACGATCGGCGACGTCGCCGTCAGGTTCAGGTGGTCGCTGATCAGGACCGGCTGACCGGGGCGCATGCCCTCGCGGAGACCACCGCAGCCGTTGGTCAGGACGATCGTCTTGACGCCGGCGGCGACGGCCGTACGGACGCCGTGCGCGACGGCGGCGACACCGCGGCCCTCGTAGTAGTGGGTGCGGCCCAGGAACACGAGCGCGCGCTTGTCACCGATCCTGTACGAGCGGATCTTGCCGCCGTGGCCCTCCACCGCCGGGGGCGGGAAGCCGGGCAGCTCGGTGACCTGGAACTCGGCCTCGGGAGCGCCGAGCGCGTCCACGGCCGGGGCCCAGCCGGAGCCCATCACGAGGGCGACGTCGTGGGTCTCGGCGCCCGTGAGCTCCCGCAGGCGCGCGGCGGCGGCGTCGGCGGCGGCGTAGGGGTCGTCCTGGATGTCGTCCGGAAGAAGAGAAGCGTTCACGCGACGAGAGTATCCGGTCTGGGCCTACGCGCGTAGATGACAAGCCTCACGGGATTGGGATCGTTGTCTTGTCGTTTCCCGCCAATGGGGGTTCCGGGTGGGGT
>NZ_LIQX01000703.1 GCF_001418475.1 Streptomyces ossamyceticus
ATGATGTCCCAGTGCCCGACCGCGCCCCCGCCCTCGTGGGTGTAGAGGTCGGGCAGGCCGAAGACGTGGCCGTTCTCGTGGGGGAGCACGCGGTAGCCGGTCTCGTGGTACGTGCCGGAGCCGTCGTCCTGGCGGCTGTACACGAACGACGCGTTGGCGACGGGGATACCGTCCGCGACCGGCGCCTCCCTGTTCCCGGCGAACGTCACGGACAGGACCGTGTCGAGGGCGGACGGCCCCGCGTTCGGGGTGACGAGCACGTTGACCAGGTCGTACTTGCGGAAGTCGACGACGGGGTCGGCGACCCGCACCATGTCCTGGACCAGCCGCCGGTAGCCGGGCTCGAAG
This sequence comes from Streptomyces ossamyceticus, assembly GCF_001418475.1. GTDB lineage: Bacteria > Actinomycetota > Actinomycetes > Streptomycetales > Streptomycetaceae > Streptomyces > Streptomyces ossamyceticus. The sequence continues at coordinate 349 of NZ_LIQX01000703.1, forward strand.
GGGACGCCGCGCTCTATCCCGTACGAGCGGAACGTCTCCGGCATCCGCAGCCACTCGGTGACCGGGGTCTCGGGCCGGTAGTCGATACGGCCGTAGCTGCTCGTCCGGAACCACTTCTGGGTCTGCGGGGCGAACTCGGCGAAGCGGTCCATCGCGCTGCCCTCGCCGGGCGCGTCGGAGAAGTCGATCATCAGGTTGAGGGCGCGGACCGTGCCGGTGGAGCGGGAGTATCCGGGCGGGGTGGGGACGCCCTCGGACATCTGGACGCCGAGCCTGCCGCGGATCATGCACGGGTCGAGCCCCGAGCCGGGGGCCACGGCGACCGCTCCCGCGGCCGTGCTCGTCTCCTTCGCCACGAGGCGCCCCGTGCCGGCGGACGTGCTGACCGCCAGCGTGAGGGCGGTGACGGAGGCGATCGCGACGGACCGGCGGGGGCGTATACCGGCCCGGCGGGGGCGTATCCCGCCCATGCCGCCCATCCCGCCCATGCCGCTCGTCGCATGGGTGCCGTCCGTGCGGCGTGCCCGCCACGCGCGCCGGGGCCGCGGCCGGCCGAACGCGGTCGGCCTGCGCTCGGGTATCCCGCTTCGGCGGAACGGCTGCTGCATGCACGCGCCCTTCGCTCCACGGCAGCCGCCCGGGCCACGGCCGCACCCTTTCGATCACCCTGTGGCGGGGGCGGCTGCCGTGGAGCGAA
>NZ_LIQX01000704.1 GCF_001418475.1 Streptomyces ossamyceticus
TAGGCCTGCACCGCGCCGCCGAAGTCGCCCGCGTCCAGGGCCTGTACGGCGGCGGCGAGCAGATGGTCGTAGGGGCCGGCCGGGATCTGCGGGGCCGACTCGACGGCACCGGGCTCGGCGTCGGGGTCGACGACGAGGCCGGTGAGGCCGAAGCGCTGCTCGGCGACCTGCACGAGCTGGTCGAGGGTGGCGCGGATCTGCTGCTCGGGGGCGGCTCCCTGGAAGAGGGGCAGCGCCTGCCCGGCGACGACGGCGAACACCGCCGGGATCCCCTGGATCCCGAACTGCTGCATCAGCATCTGGTTCGCGTCGACATCGATCTTGGCGAGGACGAACTTGCCGTTGTAGTCGACGGCCAGCCGCTCCAGCACGGGGCTGAGCTGCTTGCAGGGCTGGCACCACTCGGCCCAGAAGTCGATGACGACGGGCACCTCGGTGGAGCGCTGGAGGACCTCCGTCTCGAACCCGGCCTCATCGACGTCGATGACCAGGTCGGCCGGGGAGACCGCTCCTTGGCCGCCCTGCCGGGCCGCTTCGGCGCGCGCCTGCTCCGCCTTCGCCTTGGCCTCCTGGGCCGCCTTCACCGCGGCGAGGTCGACGACTCCGCTCATGGACATGTTCCGTGGCTGCATGAGTACATCCTCCCCCCTCTTGGCGCACGCGTGAAAAGCGTCGCGAAGTCGGCCGTCCCCCCGTGCCCGAGCTTTCGCTACGACCCGTAGCGTAACTGCACCCGCGACTCCTATGTACCCACTCCCCGGTGATCTGCCTCACGGCACCGGGCACGACATCCCCAGGCGCCGAAGAACGGCCGGATATGGTCGGCGGCATGCAGAGCCGCACCCCTGCCTCCCGCGCCACGGGGCGTCCGCGCAGCGCCACGGCGGACGCCGCGATCCTGGCGGCCACCCGGGAGGCTCTTGTGGAGCTGGGCTGGTCGAAGCTGACGCTGGGCGACGTGGCGACGCGCGCCGGGGTGGCCAAGACGACCCTGTACCGCCGCTGGGCGGGCAAGAACGAGCTCGTGGTCGACGCGGTGGCCGAACTCTTCGACGAGCTGGAGATCCCCAACCGGGGCAGCCTCGCGGCGGACATCGAGGGCGTGGTGCTCCAGTTCGCCGCGATCCTGGCCCGCCCCGAGGCACGCAGCGGCCTGATGGCCGTCATCGCCGAGTCGACCCGCGACGACGCGCTGCGCGAACGCATCCGCACGTCCATCGTCGAACGCCAGAAGCGACTGGTCCTGGAGGGCCGCAACCGCGCCCAGGCCCGTGGTGAACTCCCGCCGGAGTCCGACCCGACGACCGTCGACCTCATCTTCGACGTCGTGGCGGGCGCGGTGGTCCACCGCACCCTGGTGAGCGCGGAGCCGGCCGACGAGCAGTGGGTGCGTGCCTTCACCAGGCTCCTGCTGGTGGGACTGGGGCAGGCGGCGGACTGAGGGGGACGCACGCGACCGTGCCGACCGGCCGGCGCACGCGCGCCCCCTTCCGCGAACGGCGTCTAGAAGCCCGCGGGCTCCGTGTAGACCCCCCACTCGTCCCGCAGGACCCCGCAGATCTCACCCAGCGTGGCCTCCGCGCGGACCGCGTCCAGCATCGGCCCGATCATGTTCGACCCGCCCCGGGCGGCGGCGAGCATGGTGTCCAGAGCACGCCGTACCGCCGCGTCGTCGCGGGCCGTCTTGCGCCCCGCCAGCACCCGCACCTGCTCGCGCTCGACCTCATGGCTGACCCGCAGGATCTCCAGGTCCCCGGTGACGGAGCCGTGGTGGACGTTGACGCCCACGACGCGCTTTTCGCCCTTCTCCAGGGCCTGCTGGTAGCGGAAGGCGGACTCGGCGATCTCGCCGGTGAACCACCCGTCCTCGATGCCCCGCAGGATCCCCGAGGTCATCGGCCCGATCGGATGCCGCCCGTCGGGGTGGGCCCGCAGCCCGCGCTCCTTGATCTGCTCGAAGATCTTCTCGGCGTCGGCCTCGATACGGTCCGTCAGCTGCTCGACGTACCACGAACCGCCCAGCGGGTCGGCGACGTTGGCGACGCCGGTCTCCTCCATCAGCACCTGCTGGGTGCGCAGCGCGATCTCGGCGGCCTGTTCGGAGGGCAGTGCGAGGGTCTCGTCCAGGGCGTTGGTGTGCAGGGAGTTGGTCCCGCCGAGCACCGCGGAGAGCGCCTCCACCGCCGTGCGCACCACGTTGTTGTACGGCTGCTGCGCGGTCAGCGAGACACCGGCGGTCTGGGTGTGGAACCGCAGCCACTGAGCCTTGTCGGTCCGCGCCCCGTAGACGTCGCGCATCCAGCGGGCCCAGATCCTGCGCGCCGCGCGGAACTTGGCGATCTCCTCGAAGAAGTCGACGTGCGCGTCGAAGAAGAAGGACAGCCCGGGCGCGAACACGTCGACGTCCAGCCCGCGGCTGAGCCCCAGCTCCACGTATCCGAAGCCGTCGGCCAGGGTGTACGCCAGCTCCTGCGCGGCCGTGGCCCCGGCCTCACGGATGTGGTAGCCGGAGACGGACAGCGGCTTGTACGCGGGGATCCGCTCCGCGCAGTGCTCCATGAGGTCGCCGATGAGCCTGAGGTGCGGCTCGGGCTGGAACAGCCACTCCTTCTGGGCGATGTACTCCTTGAAGATGTCGGTCTGCAGGGTGCCGTTCAGCACGCCCGGGTCGACGCCCTGCCGCTCGGCGGCGACGAGGTACATGCAGAAGACGGGCACGGCGGGCCCGCTGATGGTCATGGACGTCGTGACGTCCCCGAGCGGGATGTCCTTGAACAGGACCTCCATGTCGGCGGCGGAGTCGATGGCGACGCCGCAGTGCCCGACCTCGCCCAGCGATCGGGGGTCGTCGGAGTCCCGCCCCATGAGGGTGGGCATGTCGAACGCCACGGACAGGCCCCCGCCGCCGTTGGCGAGGATCATCTTGTACCGCTCGTTCGTCTGCTCGGCGTTGCCGAACCCGGCGAACTGCCGGATCGTCCAGGTCCGCCCCCGGTAGCCGGTCGGGTGGAGCCCCCGCGTGAACGGGTACTCCCCCGGCCATCCGATCCGGTCGAACCCGTCGTACACGTCCCCGGGCCGGGGGCCGTACACGGGCTCCACCGGATCGCCGGAAAGCGTGGTGAAGTCGGCCTCGCGCTTGCGCGCGGCGTCAAACCGGGCCTGCCAACGACGGCGACCCTCCTCGATGGCGTCAGCGTCCATGCCCACCAATTTACTTGGACGTCCTAGTAAATGATAGTGACGCAGGTCAGGACGCGCCCGAGGGGGCCACGGAAGCACCCGTTACGCTCAACGGCATGAAGAAGAGCGTCTTGACCCGCTACCGAGTGCTGGCCCTCGTCACGGCCGTGCTGCTGATCCTGCTCACGGCGGGCGTGATCGGGAAGCGCGTGCTGGGCCTGGACGGCTTCGACACCTTCGTCACCGTGGTGGGCTTCGCCCACGGCTGGCTGTACGTGCTGTACCTGGTCTTCGCCTTCGACCTCGGCAACAAGATGAAGCTGCCGGTCGGACGTCTGCTCTGGGTCCTGCTCGCGGGCACGGTCCCGACCGCCGCCTTCTTCGTCGAGCGCCGGATCACCCGCGAGGCCGAGCCCCTCGTCATCGAGGACCCGGCGACCGAGACCGCCGCGGCCTGACCCGGCAGTCGCCGCTCAGCCCTCCTCGAAGTCCCCCGCCGCCACCCGCAGGGGGCGGAGCATCGCGAAGATCTCCGCGCACTCCTCGGCGTCGTAGGCACCGAGGCCGAAGTCCATGGCCATGAGGTCACGGGTCGCGGCGTCGCAGACCTCGCGCCCCTTGTCGGTGATCGAGGCGAGGGTGCCGCGTCCGTCGTTGGGGTTCGGGCGCTTGTCGACGAGACCCGACTTCACCAGACGGTCCACCGTGTTCGTCACGGACGTGGGGTGGACCATGAGGCGCTCACCGATCTTGGACATCGGCAACTCGCCCTTCTGCGAGAAGGTGAGCAGCACCAGCGCCTCGTAGCGCGCGAAGGTCAGCCCGTACGGCTTGACGACCGCGTCGACCTCCGCCAGCAGGATCTGCTGGGCGCGCATGATCGAGGTGATCGCGGCCATGGACGGGACGTTTCCCCAGCGCTGCTTCCAGTGCTCGTCGGCGCGCGAGATGGGGTCGAAGGAGAGGCTGAGCGGCTTCGGCACGGCATCGACCTTACCGGCCGGTCACATGCTGGTCAGCCCCGTCTCGCCTTTCGGTCGCCCGGCGGACCGTCGGCCCTCCGCGGCCGGTGTCGCAACCGAGTCGGCTTATCGCCTCGTGTAACGATCGGCGATGAACCGTCACGGTACGTCACCGTCCAGGGAGCAGAGGGAGCACCATGTCCCGGCCGACCCGTACGTCGCTCGCCGTCCTCTCGGCCCTCACCGTGCTCGGGCTCGCGGCGGGCTGCGCGTCGCCGGGTTCCCCGGCCGGGAGCCGCTCCGGCGACACCTCCGTCGGCGGCGCCACCGAGAAGGCAGGCGACGCCGTACGGCCCGCCGCCGGGTCACCCTTCTGGGTGGACCCGGCGAACCCCGCGGCCCGGCAGATCCAGCGGTGGGAGGACGAGGGCCGTGGACGGGACGCCGCGCTGCTGCGCCGGATCGCCGAGCGGGCGACCGCCCTGTGGCCGGCCGACGACGACCCGGTGCCGGTGATCGCGCAGGCCGTCGCGGCGGCGGGACGGGAGCACCGCACGGCGGTCTTCGTCGCCTACAACATCCCGCACCGCGACTGCGGCCGGCACTCGGCGGGCGGTGCCGAGGACTCGGGGGCCTATCTGCGGTGGATCGACGCCTTCGCCGGCGCCCTCGGGGGCGGCGACGCCCTGGTCGTCCTGGAACCGGACGCGGTCGCGCACATCGTTGACGGCTGCACCCCGGGCGAGTACCGCGCCGAGCGCGAGGGACTGCTGGGCGAGGCCGTCGACCGACTGAAGGAGCGGCCCCGCACCAAGGTGTACGTCGACGCGGGCAACCCCGCCTGGATCGTCGACCCCCGCGACCTCGTCGCGCCGCTGCGCCGCTCCGGCATCGCCCGGGCCGACGGCTTCTCCCTCAACGTCTCCAACTTCCAGACCGACGCCGCGACCAGGGCGTACGGCCTCCGGCTGTCCGAGGCCCTCGGCGGCAAGCACTTCGTCGTCGACACCAGCCGCAACGGCAACGGCCCGCTGAACGGCGAGCGCGGCACCGCCTGGTGCAACCCGCCCGGCCGGGCGCTCGGCACGGCACCCACCACGGACACCGGGGAGCCGGCCCTCGACGCGTATCTGTGGATCAAACGCCCCGGGGAGTCGGACGGGGAGTGCCGGGGCGGACCCGCGGCGGGCACATGGTGGCCGGACTACGCCCTCGGCCTGGCCCGCAACACGAAGGCGTAGCCCCCGGCGTCACCGCGCCTGGACCCGTCACCGCACCTGGACCCACTTGGCCACCGACGGTGTGCCCCGCGCGTCCGTCACGAACAGCATGTACCAGCCCGGTGGGACGAGGGTCCGGTCCTCCGGGACGTCGATGGTGATCGAGTCGGGGGTCCGGGTGACGCCCAGCGCGATGGAGCGCTGTTCGACGTCGGTGGAGTGGGTGACCGCGCTGGGCCGCATCAGCCGGGCCGCGACGATCCGCTCCGGGTGGGCGGTGGCGAAGGTGGCGCGGCCCTTGGCGTCGGTCTCCTGGGGACCGTCGCCGAGGACGGGACGGTCCTCGCCGTACTGGTGCAGACGGGGCGGTGTGTAGATCTCCATGCGCTGCTCGAAGTGGCCCAGCTTGGTGTTCTGCTGGTCGTCGAAGAGCGGGTCGGAGCCGAAGGTGGCGACGCGGCCGTCGGGCAGGAGCAGCGCCTCGGAGTGGTAGTTGCGGCCCACCCGGGGGGCGGCGGCGCCCCGGAAGGAGTTGGTCCGGGGGTCGTAGAACTGCGCCTTGAGGATGTTGCTGGCGCTACGGCCGCGGTAGTCGCGGGAACCGTTGGAGGTGAAGACGGTGTCATCGGGCATGATCACGCTGTTCAGATAGCGGGTGCCCTGGGGGAGGTCGGGGCCGTCCCGGAAGGCCGGGGAGTCCTGTTTCAGGTCGACGACCGCCGTGCGCGAGGTCGACTTCCGTGACTCGCCGACGCCTCCGCCGCCGAGGATCATCACCTTCTGCTCCTGCGCGGGCGGCAGCAGCACGGAGGCCGAGGTCTCCGTCCGGTCGGCGTCCGTCAGGCCCGGCACCTTCTCGAACGTGTTGGTCCTGAGGTCCCACAGGCCCGGCACCCGGCCCGCGTCGGCGGGGCCGTACCCGGCGTTGGAGGCCGGGTAGAACAGCTTGCCGCCCTTGGTGAGGAAGAGGGCGGGGTACGTGGGGAAGTACCGCTCGGGGCCCGGCTTCCACTTCCGGGTCGCCGGGTCGTAGATCTCGTTGTCGCCGGGGTCGACGACCCCCACGTCGTCGAGTCCGGACACGGCGAGCACCCGCCCGTCCTGAAGTCCGACCAGCGTGGGGTACCAGCGGGCCTTCGCCATGGGGGCGACGGGCACGTACTTCTCCGCCACCGGGTCGAACTCGTAGGCCGCCCTGATCCCCTGGAAGTCCTGCTTGTCCAGGGTGATCTTCTCGGAGAGGCCGTAGGTGTCGGCGGCGGCCTGCCCCGTCAGCCCGACGATCGTGTACTGGGCCTGCCGGTCGGTGACGAACCGGGGGCCCTTCCCGGCGGCCTCGACGAAGACCCGGGCCTCGCTCGCGGTGACCTTCGTCGTCCAGGGCCGCATCGCGCCGGCCGCGTCGTAGGTGATGTCGAAGGCACGCTTCGCCCGGGGGACGGTGACGTCGAAGCGGCTGACGTACTCGGTGCCGGACGGCGAGCGGAAGCGGGTGCCCTTCTTCAGGAACACGGCCCGGTCGGGGTTCTCGTTCTTGACGCGCATACCGCCGCCGGCCCGTTCGACCTCGCCGTCCAGCAGTTCGTAGCGGGCGGTGCCGCCGGCCACGAGGAGCCGGCCGGAGGGCAGCTGGGCGTGGCCGGCGCAGAAGAAGTCGACGGGGGTCGGGACCTTCTTGAAGGTGTTCCTCGCCGGGTCCCACAGCACGGTGTCGAAGGACCCCTTGTCGAACTTCTTCTGCTCGTTGCCCGAGCCGGCGACGATCAGCACCTTGCCGGTGTGCAGCAGGGCCGCGTGGATGGCGTTGGTGCGGAACTCGCGCGGGATGTCGACCTGCGACCAGGAACCGTACCGGGCCTTGTAGCCGGGCTGGGCGATCTTCCACTCGTAGTACTGCTGCTCGGCGAAGCCGATCGCCGCCGGGGCGTTCAGCCCGGCGAGGAGGGTGACGCCTCCGATGCCGAGTGCCGTCCTCTTGGTCTTCTTCGAGAGCTGGTGCGCCTTGGACTTCTTCGGCAGCTGGTGCGCCTTGGACTTCTTCGG
>NZ_LIQX01000705.1 GCF_001418475.1 Streptomyces ossamyceticus
TCCTCCTCGGCGACGCCGCCCACACCGCGCACTTCTCGATCGGCTCCGGCACCAAACTGGCCGTCGAGGACGCCCTCGCGCTCGCCGCCTGCCTGGAGGAACAGCCCGACCTGGACCGGGCGCTGGCCGCCTACGAGGAGGAGCGGCGCCCCGTCGTCGCCTCCACGCAGCGTGCGGCGCGGGCCAGTCTGGAATGGTTCGAGAACATCGGCCTGTACCGGCGTCAGTCGCCCCGGCAGTTCGCGTTCAACCTGCTCACCCGCAGCCGTCGCGTCACCCACGACAACCTGCAGCTGCGCGACGCGCACTTCACGGGCGCCGTGGAGAGGGAGTTCGGCTGCCCGCCGGGCACGCCCCCGATGTTCACCCCGTTCCGGCTGCGCGGCCTGACCCTGCGCAACCGGGTCGTCGTGTCACCCATGGACATGTACTCGGCGACCGACGGCCTCCCCGGCGACTTCCATCTCGTCCACCTGGGCGCGCGGGCGCTCGGCGGCGCCGGGCTCGTGATGACCGAGATGGTGTGCGTGAGCCCCGAGGGCCGTATCACCCCCGGCTGCGCCGGACTGTGGAACGCCCGCCAGGCCGAGGCATGGCGCCGCGTCGTCACCTTCGTGCACGACGAGGCACCCGGCACGGCCATCGGCGTCCAGCTCGGCCACTCCGGACGCAAGGGCTCCACCAAACGCATGTGGGAAGGCATCGACGAGCCGCTGGACGACGGCAACTGGCCCCTCGTCGCCGCCTCCCCCCTCCCGTACAGACCGGCGAACCCCACCCCGCGCGAGCTCTCCCGTGCCCAACTCACCGACATACGCGAGCAGTTCACCTCGGCCGCCTGCCGTGCCGCCCGCAGCGGTTTCGACCTCCTCGAACTCCACTGCGCGCACGGCTATCTGCTCTCCGGATTCCTCTCCCCGCTGACGAACCGCCGCACCGACCGGTACGGCGGCCCACTGGACCGCCGGCTGCGCTTCCCCCTCGAAGTGTTCGACGCGGTGCGGGCCGTGTGGCCCGAGGAACGGCCGATGACGGTCCGGATCTCCGCCACGGACTGGGCGCGGGGCGGTACCACCGCCGACGAGGCCGTGCAGATCGCCCGGGCCTTCGCCGCGCACGGGGCGGACGCCGTCGACGTCTCCACCGGACAGGTCGTGGCCGACGAGCGCCCCGCGTACGGCCGCTCGTACCAGACCCCGTACGCCGACCGGATCCGCAACGAGGCGGGGATACCCGTGATCGCCGTGGGCGCGATCTCCTCCTGGGACGACGTCAACTCCCTGATCCTCGCCGGCCGCACCGACCTCTGCGCCCTCGGCCGCCCCCACCTCTACGACCCGCACTGGACGCTCCACGCCGCGGCCGAACAGGGCTACGAGGGCCCGGCCGTGACCTGGCCCGACCCCTACCGGGCGGGAAGCCGCCGCCCGAACACCGGCCGCACCGACGCCCCCAAGCCGAGGCTCACCCTGGGCGGCGCCCCATGACCCCGACGGTCACCGGCCGACAGCGCGGCCCGCGCCTCGGCGCCCGACCCCCGCCAGTCGCTGCGCGACCAGGCTCGATCGCTCCCCGCGCCCTACGCCTCCAGCCCCGCGAACACCGCCCCCGCGTCCCGCAGCCGCTCGTGCAGGGCCCGGAACACGGCCGCCGAGCGCACCCCCGGCCAGTCCGCCGGCAGCAGCGCGGCCGGCAGTCCGGGGTCGACGTAGGGCAGATGGCGCCAGGAGTCCAGGACCAGCAGGTAGTCGCGGTAGGCCGCCTCCGGCGGCGTGTCGGCGCGGTGCTCCCAGTCGTGCAGCACGGGCGCGTGCCGGTCGAGGAAGGCCTCGTGCTGCTTGGCGATCCCGGCCAGGTCCCACCACCGCGCCACCGCCTCGGCGGTCGCCGCGAACCCCAGGTGCTCGCCCCGGAACAGCTCCACGTACGGGTCGAGCCGCAGCCGTACGAGGGTGTGCCGGGTCTCCTCGTACAGCCGTGCGGGCGCGATCCACACGCCCGGCGCCGCCGTGCCGAAGCCGAGGCCGGCCAGCCGGGAGCGCAGCACGTGCCGCTTCTGCCGCTCGGACTCCGGCACCGAGAACACGGCGAGCACCCACCCCTCGTCCTGCTCCGGAGCCGTCGCGTAGATCCTTCGGTCGCCGTCGTCCAGGAGCTGCCGCGCGTCGTCCGACAGCGCGTACCCGGCGGCGCCCGCCGCCGTCCGGGCGGGCAACAGCAGTCCGCGGCGCTTCAGCCGGGACACCGAGGAACGGACGGAGGGCGCGTCGACACCCACCGCGGCGAGCAGCCGGATCAGCTCGGAGACGGGCACGGGACCCGGCACCGAACGGCCGTACGCGCCGTAGAAGGTGACGATGAGCGAACGTGGTGCATGCTGTTCGGACACGTTGATCATTTTAGGTCGTCGGCATCAGTGCTGGTCACCTGTGGTGCGCAGACGGAACCGCTGGAGTTTGCCGGTCGCCGTGCGCGGCAGGGCGTCCAGGAACACGATCTCGCGCGGACACTTGTACGGCGCCAGCTCGGCCCTGAGGAACGCGCGCAGCGCCTCGCCGTCCCGGTCCGCCCCCGCCGCGACGACGACATACGCCACGGCGACCTGGCCGCGCGCCTCGTCGGGCCGTCCCACGACCGCCGCCTCCAGCACCTCCGGATGGCGCAACAGGGCGTCCTCGACCTCGGGGCCCGCGATGTTGTACCCGGCGGAGATGATCATGTCGTCGGCGCGGGCGACATAGCGGAAGTACCCGTCCGGCTCACGGACATAGGTGTCACCGGTGACGTTCCAGCCGCCGCGCACGTACTCCCGCTGCCGCTCGTCCGCGAGATAACGGCACCCCACGGGCCCGCGCACCGCGAGCAGCCCCTGCTCCCCGTCCGGCACCGGCTCCCCGTCCGCGTCCTGCACGCGCGCGTGCCACCCCGGTACGGGAACGCCGGTCGTGCCGGGCCGTATGGCGTCGTCGGCCGCGGAGATGAAGATGTGCAGCAGCTCGGTCGCCCCGATGCCGTTGATGATCCGCAGCCCGGTCCGTTCGTGCCAGGCCCGCCAGGTGGCCGCCGGCAGGTTCTCGCCCGCGGACACGCACCGCCGCAGCGCCGACAGGTCGTGCCCGTCCAGCTCGCCGAGCATCGTCCGGTACGCCGTCGGCGCGGTGAACAGCACCGACACCCGGTGCTCCGCGAGCGCCGGCAGCAGTTGCTTCGGGCCCGCCTGTTCGAGCAGCAGGGCGCTGGCCCCGGCCCGCATCGGGAAGACGACGAGACCGCCGAGGCCGAAGGTGAAGCCGAGCGGGGGAGATCCGGCGAACACGTCGTCGGCCCGGGGCCGCAGCACATGCCGGGAGAAGGTGTCCGCGACGGCCAGGACGTCCCGGTGGAAGTGCACGCACCCCTTGGGCCGCCCGGTCGTGCCGGAGGTGAAGGCGATCAGCGCCACGTCCTCGGCCGCCGTGTCGACCGCCGGGAACGGCCCGTCCGGCGCGGGCAGCCGGAGCAGGTCCTCCGGCCCGTCCCCGCCGTACGTCGTGATCCTCAGCCCGGGGACCTCGGCCTTCACCAGGTCGTCCACGGACCGGATGTCGCACAGCGCGTGCGTCACCCGCGCCAGCTCACAGACCGTCACCAGCTCGTACGGCCGCTGCTGCGCGAGCACCGTCACCGCGACCGCGCCCGCCTTGAGCACCGCCAGCCAGCAGGCGGCCAGCCAGGGCGTGGTGGGCCCCCGCAGCAGGACCCGGTTGCCCGGCACGACCCCGAGCGTGGAGGTCAGGAGGTGGGCGACGCGGTCGACGCGGGCGGAGAGCTCGCCGTACGTCCAGGTCTCCCCGGTGGGCGTGTGGAAGACGGGCCGGTGGGGGTCGGTGCCGTCGAGCAGTTCGGCGGCGGCGTTGAGCCGGTCGGGATAGCGCAACTCGGGAAGGTCGAAGACCAGCTCGGGCCACTGGTCCGGGGGCGGCAGCCGGTCACGGGCGAAGGTGTCGACATGGGCGGTGACCCTGGAGTTCATGACGTTCGCCCCCTGCTCGGTCCCTGCGGTGGTGGACTCGCATGTGGTGGTGGACTCGCACGTCGTGGCGGGCTCGCATCTGGAGCGTATCGCCTTGGTGACGACAGTCAACAGATCGCGATAGCCTGAAGCGGCCCGATGAGGGAGAGGGGACGGCAATGACCGCATTCTCGCTCGAACCGGAACAACTCGCCCGGTGCGCCGACCTGCGCGCCCTCGCCGCCGACCGACTGCGCCCCCTCGCCGAGAAGGGCGAGCCCGGCCGCGTCAACCGCCCCCTCGTCACCGAGTTGGGCCGCCTCGGCCTCCTGCGCCGCCTGTTCACCTCCGGCGCCCTCGACCTCTGCCTGATGCGCGAGTCCCTGGCCTACGCCTGCACCGAGGCCGAGACCGCGCTCGCCCTCCAAGGGCTGGGCGCCCACCCCGTCCACGCCCACGGCAGCGAGGCCCAGCGCGCCCGCTGGCTCCCCCGGGTGAGTGACGGCGACGCGGTCGCGGCCTTCGCGCTCAGCGAGCCCGGCGCCGGTTCGGACGCGGCGGCGCTGGAACTGCGGGCCGAGCCCGACGGCACCGGCCGCTGGCGGCTCACCGGTGAGAAGTGCTGGATCTCCAACGCCCCCGAGGCCGACCTCTACACCGTCTTCGCCCGCACCACCCCCGACGCGGGCGCCCGCGGCGTCACCGCCTTCCTGCTCCCGGCCGACCGCCCCGGCCTCACCGGCACCCCGCTCGACATGCTGTCCCCGCACCCCATCGGCACCCTCGCCCTCGACGCCGTCCCCGTCACCGCGGACGACGTCCTCGGCACACCCGACCGGGGCTTCCGTGTCGCCATGGGCACCCTCAACCTGTTCCGCCCCAGCGTGGGCGCCTTCGCGGTCGGCATGGCCCAGGCCGCGCTCGACGCCACCCTCACCCACACCGCCCGGCGCGAGGCGTTCGGCGGGAAGCTGCGCGACCTCCAGACCGTCGCCCACCAGGTCGCCGAGATGGCGCTGCGCACGGAGGCCGCCCGGCTCATGGTCTACGCGGCGGCCACGGCGTACGACTCCGGCGCTCCGGACGTCCCCGGCCGCGCGGCGATGGCGAAGCTGCTCGCCACGGAGACCGCCCAGTACGTCGTCGACACGGCCGTCCAACTGCACGGCGCCCGGGCGCTGCGGCGCGGCCATCTCCTCGAACACCTCTACCGGGAGGTGCGGGCACCACGGATCTACGAGGGGGCCAGCGAGGTGCAACGGGCCGTCATCGCCAAGGAGTTGTACGCCCGGACCGTGGAACAGGAGTCGTCCTCATGAGCATCGAACGGGTGAACCCGGCTCAGTTGTCGCCGCCCACCGGTTTCTCGCACGCGGTGGTGGCCACCGGGGGCCGGGTGGTCTTCCTGGCGGGCCAGACCGCGCTCGACGCGGACGGCAAGGTCGTGGGGGAGACGCTGGTCGAGCAGTTCGAGCGGGCGCTCGGCAATCTGCTGACCGCGCTGGAGGCCGCCGGCGGCACACCGGCCGACCTGGCCCGTGTCACCGTCTACGCCACGGATGTCGCCGACTACCGCGCAGAGGTGTCACGGCTCGGCCAGGTGTGGCGAAGGCTGGCGGGGCGGGACTATCCCGCCATGGCGGTCGTCGGTGTCCTCCGGCTCTGGGACGAGCGGGCGCTGGTGGAACTGGACGGCTTCGCGGTTCTGCCGTAGCCCCGACGGGGATCGGGCGCCGGGGCCGGGCGGCCCTGGTCCGGTCGGTCCGGGTGAGTCTCAGGCGGCGACGGCGAGACGGCTCGGGGCGACGGCGCGGCCGTCGGGGAGGATCTCACCGGTGTCGTCGAAGACGATCCGATGATCAGCCCCAGCACGTCGACGGCCAGTGCCCGCTTGCGGCCCCTCCGCCGGTCCCGAGTCCGACCGGCGAAGCGCCGCTCCGGCGGACGACGGCTCCGGCCAGGAGGGCGAGTACGGCGAGGCCGAGGGGGAATCTCGCCATCGGCCCGAGGGGAGTCCACCGGCCCGACGACCGTACGGGAGGGATGACACAGGAACAGGAACAGGAACAGCGGCCGGTCGGCGAGTGGTGCGGCGACGGTCAGGGCGGGGTCGGTCTGGTGGCGGGTGGGGTGCGGTTTCGGGAACAGGAGTCGGGCCGCCGGTGGCCCCCGAGACCCTCTGCCTGGCCGTGGCTCGGCGACTGCGTGCTTCGGCAACTCCTGCGCGCGGCCGGCGGGCAGGCCTGCACTCCCCGTCCTCCACCGGGCCGGCGGTCGGCGTCGGTCCCGTCAGACGGGCTCGTCAGGGCCGTTCCGGGCCACCGAGAGGATGACCTCCCGCATCTGCTCGACGTACAGCCGCATGTTCTTGTAGGCGATGTCGGTGTCCGGGTAGCGGCCGGCGAAGTACAGGCCTTCGTGGAGCCTGTTGAACCATGCGCACACCCTGTCCCCGTAGGACACTCTGACCAGGCCGTACGCCTTCAGCTCGGTCCAGCGCTCCGATCCGGGGATGTGCCGGGTGTCGATGAACGAGACGATCGAGTACAGGTCGGGCGACGTCGGGCGGAAGTCCGAGCCGAGCAGGCGCAGTACGCGGCCGATGGGCATGCGGGCCATCGGCCTGTTCGCCTGCACCGCGGTGCGCACCATCTCCATGACGCACTGGAAATCGGCTGCCTGTGCCGTGTGAATCTCGATCGGCGCGCCGCCGACGTACCAGCCCACCGAGTCCCGCCATTCGGTCTTCGCCCGCGTGTGGAACGGCACGACCGTCCGGAAGACGGGCTCGCCGCCGATCTTGTGGACGACCAGGCTCGTGGCAGCCAGAAGGCCGACCGGAAGTCCGCCGAAGGGACGGCAGGCCTCGTCGAACGCGGCGATGTCGTCGGCCTCGACGAGCATGTCGTGCATGAGCTTCTGCGTAGGCAGAGCGTCGCCGGGATCCAGCCCGAGATCGACGGGGAAGTTGGGCAGGTCCCCGCCGCACAGGTCGATGAACTCGCGCCAGCGACTGACGATTTCGTGTGTGTCGTCGATCCGGTCCGCGTCCGCCCGCTCGGTTTCGCAGAAGTCCACGTAACTGCCGACCGGTCCCCATTGAACGGGACGGCCCTCGGCGGCGGCAGCGCAGAGTTCGTGGATCTCGGCAGGGATCCGTTGGATGGAGTACGCGTCGACGTTGCTGTGGTCGAAGGCCATGTACACGCTCGTGCTGTCCTCCCGGACGATCGCCGCGTAGATGAAGTTCGGCCAGCTGAGCGCGTTCGCAGTGACGTCGAAGCGGTCCTGGAGGTGCTGCACGAGTCTGTCCACGTCGGAGAACTCGCCGACCACCTCGCGATGGAGTACGACCGCTTCGGAATCGAGCGTGAACCGGCGCAGTTCGTCGTTTGCCCAGCGGAAGCCGCTGCGCAGCGTCTCGTGCCGGAGGGTCCAGGTCCGCAGTGCGTCCTGCAGGACGTCGAGATCCACCACGCCCGGTATGTCGAACGCGGTGCCGAGCCAGGTCGGCACGAACAGGCCGTCCTCGCGCACTGACCTGGCCGTCCGGATGTGTGACTCCTGGACATACGCCGGCGGTCGGGAATCTTCCGGCAGACCGGTCGCCATCTCGATGGCCTCCTGATCGAGCGTCCACTCGACGAGGAGGCCCGGCCGGGCCTCGCAATGCTGGATGTCGGTCATTCTCACGGCAGGCATCTCCGTTCACATGGGGCGCAGGGGAGGTGACTCGGACCGGACCGCCCCTTCGCCGACATCAACGCGGGGGGACCTCCGGCCACACCGGCGTGGCCGGGCGTTCACACGTGCGGCCGGCGAGAACCGACGCCGTCGTCCCGGCCGGACCCGTCCTTCGGCGGTGCTGCTGTCAGGGGGTGCTGCTGTCAGGCGGTGCTGCTGTCAGGGGGTGCAGACCGTCGACGTCTGCTCGTCAACCTGAAGCGTGGCGCACACGCGCGGCACGCGGGGGATAGTGAGGGTGAGGCGCTCTTCCACATTGGCGCGCACGGTCTGCTGCAGATCCACCAGCACCGTCTCCCCGATGGCGATTCTCGCTCCCACCGTCTTGTCCACGTCGCACGTGACCGTGAGGGTGACCGTGCTGGTCAGGTTGCTGTCGGTCTTCTGGATGTCGGCTTGGCAGGGAAACTGCTGCTGGGGGGCGGCCTGCGCGGGCACGGCCGCGATGAGAGGCGTGGCGGCCAGCACAAGGGCGGCGGCGGAGCGGAGCATGAGGTGAGACATGTGGTACTCCCAGGGGGTTCGGCAGGCCGGGTCAGGGCGCGGTCTGCTCTCGTTGCCGCTACGGAATGTTCCCTTTGCGGCATTCGGGATGATATGAACACACCCCTGATTGGCCTGCAACACCGATGCGCCACCCTGCCGAGACGTGGCAGGTCCTCGACCTGCCGGCCAGGGGCTCCATGGAGCCCCTGGCCGAGGACCGCAACTTCGAGGCCCTCCACCGCACTTACGGGCCATTTCATTCGGGGAGCGTGCGGCAGCGGATGAGTGCGGCCGCGATCGCGGTGAAGGCCAGGGCGCGTCCACCAGCGGGACGGTCTGGCCGACAGCGCGGCCGGGGTGCCCTGCGTTTGTGGCACCGGTACACGCGTCGGCATGCGCCGGGCCAGGCGGTTCGTAGCGCCTTTCCGCGACCCACCGGGGAGACGTCGCAGGTGGAGGTAGCCGTAACCCTGGTCGCCGTGAGGCTTCGCCGGCGCCGCCAGCGGGGCCGGTGTCGGGAGCGGACGGGTGGTATCCCACAGTCGGGTGATGCGAAGCCGGCCGGGCCCTCCTGCACGTGGTCGTGTCCCCTGTCGGGGTGTAGCCGCTCACGGCCCGTCGCCTCCGCTTTGGAGCCGTTCCGTACGTGCCGCTGCTGGCCGTCGTACGGTCACCGCTGGTCCCGGCCCGGCGAGCTCAACAGCGCTTCGGGGGAGGGCGATCCGGGCCGCGACCTGGGGATCCGTCTGCCGGACGCTCGCTGATCACGACCATGGGGGTGGTGAACCTGGGTTGGCGCTGCTGGACCTGACGGCGGGTTTGCGCCGGGCGCGGCCCGATCGCAGGGCACGGGCCGGTTCGCGGCGCCGCTCTCCGCGGCCCTGGACGTAGAGGGCCTGGTAGAGCGTTTCGTGGACCACGTGCGTCTCCGGCCGCCGGGGGAACTGTGACCGCAGAACCTGGCAGATCTGCTGCGGGCTCCACCGAATGTCCAGGTGGGCCTGGATGAAGTCCCTCAGCTCGGGGTTCTGGCCGATCTTGCCGGTCTTGGGTCGGGGCGGCGGACATTTGCACGGGTCTGGGCCGCGTACGGGCGGTACTGGCCGTACGCCGGGTGACGGTGCGGAGGATCCCCCGGCTGACCGTGGACGGGCCGCGGCCGAGCTCTGCGGCGATCGCCCGCTCGGTCGCCTTCTCCCGCAGCCGGTCGGAGATGTGGATGCGGTCGTCCTCGCGCGGGTACCGGGACGGCCCACAAGGCGCTGCCACCGCGTTGATCGGTGGCAGCGCCTTCCGGTTTCCGTATGAGTGACGCCCGTTGCGCCACTTCTGGCCGGTCCGTTTGTCTGCCCTGAGGCTTCGTCCGGTCCTTACGGACCTCGAAATCCGTCGCACCCCTTGAACCGGGGTGTTGCAACGACTCCCAGAACCCAAGATCCGCCGGAGCCCCTTCGTCCGTCTCGCGGCGGACTACTTCAGCAAGTGGACCCGCTGGGTGGTCAGGTCGTAGCGGGCGCCGACGATGGCCACCTTGCCCGCCTTCACCTTCGCGGCGAGGTCGGGCTCGGCCGCCAGCTTCGAACGGACCAGCCGGACGTTCGCGTCGATGGTCGCCGCCACGCGGGCGTCGCCCTCGACGTGGTGGTCGATCGCCGGGCGGATCTGGTCGGCGACGTACTGGATGTGGGCCGGCAGTTTCTCACCGGTGCTGTCCGCCTGGACGGCCGCCTTCACGGCCCCGCAGGACTGGTGGCCGAGCACCATCACCAGCGGGATGTCCAGTTCGAGCACGCCGTACGCGACACTGCCGAGCACTGCCTCGTCCAGTACCTCGCCCGCGCTGCGCACGGTCATGAGGTCGCCGAGGCCCTGGTCGAAGGTCAGCTCCGGGGGGACGCGGGAGTCGATGCAGCCGAGGATCAGCGCGAAGGGGTGCTGACCGGTCGTCAGGGCCTTGCGGGTGGTGCCGTCCTCGTGAGGGTGCTGCTGGTGGAAGGTCCGCCACCGGCGGTTGCCCTTCGACAGTTCCTTCAGCGCCTTCTCGGGGGTGTCCGGCCGGGTGGGGGTGGCCGCCGGGGTGGAGCGTGTGGTGCGGGGGAGGGGTTCCGCTTCGGCGGGGTAGGCGCCG
>NZ_LIQX01000706.1 GCF_001418475.1 Streptomyces ossamyceticus
GCGGAGCGGGGGGCTGGGGAGGGCGGTGGCGACGGGGTCTGCCGAGGGGCGGCCGCCGGTCAGGCCGGGTGGCCGATCAGCATGGTGGGCGCGCCCGCCACCCGTGTGAGGAAGACCGTCGTCGAGGCGGTGCCGTGCGGCTTCGGCAGGGCCTTGCGGCGCAGTTCCTCCGGCTCGACGGCCGACCCGCGCTTCTTCACCGTCAGGATGCCGATCCCCCGTTCCCGCAGCAGCGCCTTGAGCTTCTTCACGTTGAAGGGCAGCACGTCGGTGATCTCGTACGCCGTCGCGTACGGGGTGACGTGGTGCTCGTCGGCGGTGATGTACGCGATCGTCGGGTCGATCAGCCCGCCGTCCAGATCCTCGGCGACCTCGGCGACCAGATGGGCGCGGATGACGGCGCCGTCCGGCTCGTACAGGTACCGCCCGACCGGCCGGACCGGCGGGTCGGGCAGCATCGTGTCGGGGGAGGCGTGGATCCCGGCCTCCGAGGGGAGCAGCACCGCCCGCCGAGCCCCCGGCGTCCCGCTCGCGCGGAACCACAGCACGGCCTCCTTCACGTCCCCGCCGTCCGAGATCCACTCGGCCTCCGCCTCGGGCGGAATCGCCTCGTGCGGGATGCCCGGTGCGATCTTGAGCGCGCCGAGCGGCGCCTTCAGCGCGGCCGACACGGCCCACGACAGGGGCGGTGAGTAGGCCTCCGGGTCGAAGATCCGGCCGCGCTTGGAGGAACGCCGGGCCGGGTCGACGAACACGGCGTCGTACCCGGACGTGTCCACCTCCGTCACATCCGCCTCGCGCACCTCGATCAGATCGGCGAGCCCCAGCGCGTCCGCGTTGGCGCGGGCCGCCGCCGCGGTCAGCGGGTCGCGGTCGACGGCCAGGACGCGGATACCGGCCCGCGCGAACGCGATCGCGTCCCCGCCGATCCCGCAGCACAGGTCGGCGACCGACCGCACGCCGAGTGCCCGGAAGCACTCCGCGCGGTACGTCGCCACGCTCGTCCGCGTCGACTGCTCGACCCCGTTCGGGGTGAAGAACATCCGTGAAGCGTCCTCGGCCCCGAACTTCGCCACGGCCCGCTGCCGCAGCCGCGACTGGGCGATCGCCGCCGAGACGAGTTCCGCCGGGTGCGTGCGGCGCAGCCGGGTCGCCACGGCCAGCTCCCGCGCCGGTTCCACACCGCGCACCTCGTCGAGGAGGGCACGGCCCTCGGGGGTCAACAGGGGGGCGAGGAAGGAGTCGGGGGAGAGGTCGTTCACCGGGCCATTGTGGGCCACTCGGTGGACGGCGCGCCGGTGGCGGCGGTGTCGGGCCGGGGCGCCGGGCGTGCCCTGCGAGGATGCGGCGCCATGCGACTCGTGCGACAACATGACGAAACGAGGGTGAAGCGGACGAGTTGCCGGAGTCCGGGGGGCGGTCTCCGGGGCGCATGCTTCGCGCCCGTACGGATGCTCGCCGCGGCGA
>NZ_LIQX01000707.1:0-10806 GCF_001418475.1 Streptomyces ossamyceticus
CGCCACCGGGGAGTTCGGCCACCAGGCAGCGCAGTCGCGGTGCCGGGGCGTCGAAGAGGAGCGCGGTCAGGCGGGGCGCGAGGTCGGGCGGGGGCGGGGCGGCATGCTCGTAGGCGGCGTGCTCGGCGGCCAGGTCGACGACGCGCGGGATGTCCTCGGGGCGGGCACGGCGGACGGCCGGGGCGGCGTCGGTCACCGGAGGTCGCCCTCCACCGTGTCGGACCGCCAGGCCGTCAGCCGTTCGGCGACGGGGGCGGTGGAGGCGAGGACGTGGCGGGAGTAGGCGTCGCGCTCGTGGGTGAGGACGGCCGCCTCCCAGACGCAGGGGGCGAGACCGGTGCGGCCGGGCCGCAGTTCCGCCGGCCGNNCGGACCCGCCGGCCGGCCGGCGGGTCCGGTGAAGATCGCCAGGTCGGACATGAACCCCTCGATCCAGGTGTGCACCAGCACGTAGTCGCCGTCGCCGCCCGCGTGCACGATCAGCACGGCGAGCCCCAGGGACCCGCGCGCCCGGCCGAGCGCGAGGTGATCCTCGGCGACGCGGAGCGCGGCGTCCGTGTCCGCCTCGGTGAGGGTGCGGCCCGGCGCGGTGAGGCCGTAGACCTTGACGAGGTGTCCGGAGAGTTCGCGGGTGCCCAACGGGCGTACGGGGCGCGGGTGGTGCTCCTTCGCGAGGGCGAGCAGCGCGTCCGTGTCGACCGCCGCCGGGTGGTCGTGATCGTGTCCAGTCATGGAGCCATCATGTGCGGCCGGCACCGGCCGGACCACGGGTTTCTCTCGCCACGTCTCTCACCACCCGGCCTGCGAACGGCGTTTGAGGGCCGCCACTCCGTCCGGTCGGCGCGGCGCTCCGGTCGCCGGCGCCGCACCGGAGGCGGCCCGGGGCCGGCCGTCGGCCGCGGGGAACCTGCCGGTCGCCGGTGCCGGATCGGGCCGTCTGGGGCGGGACATCGCCCGCGCGCCCTGGGCGCCCGACGCGCCGAGCCCGTACACCCGCACCCGTGACATCCCCGCCACGACGACGACCGCCGTGCCCGCCACCCACCACACCCCGCCCGCCTTCATCCACAGCATGTGGACGGCGACGCCGACGACGACCGACGCGACCGCACAGACGCCCATCACGACGGCGACGCCCACGGAGGTGAGCCCCAGTCGGCGCAGCCGGTGGGGGAGGTGGTCGGGGCCGCTCCGCCAGGGTTCGCGGCCGGCGAGCCGCCGGGAGAGCAGGACGAGCACCGCGTCGGCGGTGGCCGACACGGTGAGCGCGAAGGGTCCGCCGATCCCGACCCCATGACCTGCGGCGTACGCGTACACCTGTACGACGCCGCCCGCGAGCAGGAACCCGACGAACAGCGCCCCGCACTCCCCGAGCGCCACCCGCGCGGGCGGCCAGTTCTGCATCAGGAACCCGGTGAGCCCGGCGGCGAGCACGCTGCACAGCGCGGCGAGCCCGTCGAGCACCTCGGCGGCGGCGCACACGCTCAGCCCGAACGCGGTGACGACCCCGACGACGCCGAGCACCCCGTCGGGACGGCCGAGCCCCTTGAACCCGTGCACGACGAACACGATCCACACGACGGCGCCCGCCCCTGCGAGGACACCGACCTCCTCGTACGGCACCACGAACGCGGCGGCGCAGGCGACGCCCACGACGCGCGGCACCCACGGCAGCCCCCACAGATCGCCGATGAGCCCGAGCCCGCCCACGGCCGCGCCCGCCAGGAGGAGCCGCCCGGCCTCCTCGCCCAGCGGCGCCACCCCGCTCCGCTCCCCCAGCCAGGCCACACCGCCCACCCCGCAGACGAGCGCGACACCCCCCAGCAACGGCACCGGCCGCATTCGCCGCCGCTCCACGATCCCGAACCGCTGCGCGGGCACGCGTACGGCCGCCGTCAGCACGGCGGTGACCAGGAGGGCGGACGCGGCGGCGAGGATTCCGTACAGCACGGAACCAAGTTAGGGGTGATTGTGACGATTTCATACGAATAACACGATCGTTTTGAAACAGCACGATCGTTCCGCCCGCCCATCCGAGGTACGCAATGCACCCCACGGGGCACACAGCTCATGGGAGCCTGATGCGGCTCGGAACACGTCAGGGGCTCAGGGGGAGGGCTTCGATGGGGGGCACCACCCTTCAGAACGTGCTGTTCGCGGTCGGCGGATCCGTCGTCACCGCGATCGTGTTCGCCGCGCGACGCCGGCTCGCCGCCCTCGCCAGGCTCCTCCTGGACTTCGCGTACACCCGGCTGGCGGGCAGCGCCCTCCTCCGCCGGGCCGCCCTCGCCAAGTACACCCGCGCCCTGTACGACCGCCACCGCCGTTTCGCCGTCTCCTTCCAGGTCGACGAGGACCTGAAGCTGCCGATGGAGTCGGTGTACGTGCCGTTGCGCGGCGCCCGGGGGGACGGCGCGCCGACCGAGCTCGCCGCGGACCTGCGGGCGGAGCGGCACAGCGTGGTGCTGGGGGTGCCGGGCGCGGGCAAGACGATGCTGCTGCGGCACCAGGTGCTGATGTGGGCGAGGGAGCGGGTACGCGGCGCGGCCGCGGGCACGGGCGCCCCGGGCGGGAACGGCGCGACCCGGCGTAAGCCCGGACGCGAACGGCGTCCCCGTGTCGATCTCGGCGATCTGGGGGACATCCCGGTGCTGCTGGAGCTGCACTGGCTCAACAAGGCGCCTGAACGGAGTATTGAGAAACACCTCGTGGACCACTTCGCGCGGCACGACTTCCCGGGCGCCGAGAAGTGGGTGACCCGGGCACTGGAACGGGGCAGCCTCGCCCTGTACTTCGACGGCCTGGACGAGGTCACCACGGAGCTTCGGCCACTGGTCGCGGACCGGATCGAGGAGTTCACGGCGAAGTACGCGGCCTGCAGGGTGGTGGTGACCTGCCGGACCGCGGTGTACGAGGGCTGGTTCGCCGAGTCCTTCGGCCAGACCCTGCGGGTGCGCGACTTCGACGAGCACCTCATCCGCCGCTTCCTCAACGGCTGGCCCTGGCGCCCGGACACCGCTCTGGAGCCGGAGAGCACCGTCGACCAGGTCCTCGGCGCCCTCCGCGACACCCCGCAGATCATGGCCCTGGCCCGCAACCCCCTGCTCCTGACGATGATCGCGTACCTGTACGACTTCGTGTACGCGGGCACCGACCAGGTCCTGCCGCACACCCGCGCCGAGTTCTACAAGCAGGTCATCGACAGCCTGCTGATCGACCGCCGACGCAAGTCCGTGTACCCGTTCCCGCTGAAGAAGGCGGTCCTCCAGGAAGTCGCGCTGGTCGCCCAGGACATCCCCTCCGGTGTCCACGACCGGTTGGCGCTGCCGCACGAGACGGTGCTGGAGACCGTACGGGCCGTCCTGGAACGGCAGGCGCGGGACCCGGGGGCCGCCGAGAAGGTCCTGAACGAGATCGTCCACCGCAGCGGTCTGCTCCTGGCCGTGGACAACGGCGAGCGCTACCAGTTCGCCCACCTCACCCTCCAGGAGTACCTGGCGGCCGTGAAGCTGGCGGCGGACCCCACGGGTCTTCTCCGGCGATACCGCGACGACCCCGCGGCCTGGCGTGAGACGGTCCGCCTGTGGTGCGGGGTGGAACCACGCGACTGCACGGAGGTGGTACGGACGGTGTTCACGAGGGACCCCGTCCTGGCCTTCCAGTGCCTGGCGGACGCCCACACGATCGAGGACGGGTTGGCGGAGGAGATCCTGGAGCATTTCCGGGGCGCGCTGGGTGGCGAGCACGGGGTCCTGGACGAAGCGGTGATCAACGCGTTCGGGCTGGTCGGCAGCGACGGACGGAGGAGGGGCCGCTCGGTCTTCGACTTCCTCGTCGAGACGGTGCGCTCGGACACGGACCCGGACCGGGTCCGCGCGGCGGCCCACGCGCTGGCCGCCACCAGCCTCCCGAAGGCCGCCGAGGCTCTGGCGACCATGGCCGAGCCGGGCAACGCGGCTTGGAACGGTCTCCAGACCATGGGGGACCTGGCGGTGTCCGCCTATCAGGACATGGCAGCCGACCATGTCGAAGCGGTGCGCGCCCTGTGGAGCATCCGGACCCCGAAGGCGGCCCTCGCGCTGAACCATGTGCTCTGGCACCCCACGGATCCGACCACACGGCTCTCGTGCGCCTTCCACCTGGGTGAACTGCTGAGCGTGCCGGAGATCGCCGACGAACTGAGGACCGCCCCCGTGGGGCCCTCTCGCGGCGGGAACCTGAGCTGGGTCTGGCGCCCCTTCGCCCAGGGGACCGACGACGCCCTGGTGATGATCGCCGGGAAGATCGCCGCCACCATCGACTCCGCCGACGCCTTCGTGATCACGCACGCGGAGCTGCCGACCCCCGATCCCCGGATCATCGCCCCGCTGGTCGTCATCAGCCGGGACGTGACCTACGCCCTGAGGCAGGAGGTGAGCGCGGGGGACGAACTCATGGAGTGGCTGCGACGCCGTTCCGACCCCCGCATTCTGGTGCAGCACCCCGTCGCCGAGGACCGGCGGATCGACACATCGGTGCTGGCCCAGTACCTGGAGGTCGAGCTTCCGTCGTTCGGTTCGTTCATCCTGGAGCAGGCCGTCAAGGCGCTCGGCTCCACCGGACTGACCGCGCACCGGCTGGAACTGCTGCGCCGCCTGCCCGAGTGGCTCCAGATGCGCACAGCCGTGGCCCTGCTCAAGCAGCAGACGTTCGCGGGCCCCCCGAGCTGGGACGTGCCGTCACCGGAGGCGGAGACCCGTGGCTACGACTTCGGCAGGAGCATGCACTACCGCTTCATTCTGCTGGTGTGCGTCGCGCTGTCGGGGGTGGCCGCCTGGCGGGCATGGACGGCGGCCGCGGGCGGCGACCAACCCTGGGGGCCCGCGTGGTTGCCGGTGGCGGTCCTCGTCCAGATCGCCGCGGGCTGGATCGCCCTGATCGCGTGCGGTTCCCTCACCGACCCCGAGGCGCTGTTCATCTTCGGCCTGGTCGGTCTTTTCGCGGGGGGCATCGCGGTCTCCCAGGTGATCCGGGACCGCGAATGGGCCGCGTTCCGCGACCGGGGGTTCTTCTGCATGCTGGGAGCTGTGGGCCTCGTCCCCGCCGTCTGCCTGTACTCCTGGACCGCGTTGACCGAGGCCTGGGGCGCCACCGCCGCGACCGGAGTGGCCGTCGGCGTCGTCGCGGCCGTCGCGGGGGCCTCCACGCGCGGCCTCGAACTGCAGCGCCGCTGGAACGCCCGCACCCACCCCATCTGCGATCTCGTCCTCAAGCCCCTCCTTTAGATCGCCACCCCCACTCAGGCAACCCTCAGCGACGCAGATCACCGCGTCGCTGGCTACAGTGCGGCAGGAGAAGTGGGTAGTCTCAGACGGACTGCATAAGTTACCGCTTAGTAATGACCCTCGCAGGCCCGAGGAGCCCCCAAATGCAACTCGCCGCGATCATCGTGTCGCTGGTACTGACCGTGGTCGGCGTCGCGCTGCTCGCACGCGCCATCGGTCAGTTCATCCGGTACTTCAAGCTGGGCCAGCCGGTCCCGGCCGGGAGCCGTACCGACAATCCCTACCAGCGCAGTGTGACGCTGATCCGGGAGTTCCTCGGGCACACCCGGATGAACCGGTGGGGCATCGTGGGCTTCGCCCACTGGTTCGTGGCCGTCGGCTTCCTCACCCTCCCGCCGACCCTCGCCCAGGCATTCGGCCAGCTCTTCGAGGCCGACTGGGTGCTGCCGGTCATCGGCGGCTTCCTGCCGTTCGAGCTGTACATCGAGTTCATCGGCGTGATGACGATCCTCGGCATCGCCACGCTGATCGTGATCCGCCTGCTGAGCCTGCCCTCGCGCGCCGGCCGCAAGTCCCGCTTCGCGGGCTCCAAGGCCGGTCAGGCGTACTTCGTCGAGTACGTCATCCTCACCATCGGTCTCGCCATCTACGTGCTGCGCGGCCTCGAGGGCGCGATCCACGACGTCGACCACTACGAGGCCGCCTACTTCGCCTCGTACCCGCTGGTCCTCGCGTTCAAGGGGCTCAGCCTCCCGGTCCTGCAGAACCTGGTCTACTTCACCGCGATGGTGAAGATCAGCACCTCGTTCATCTGGATGATCGTCGTCTCGCTGAACACCAACATGGGTGTCGCCTGGCACCGCTTCCTCGGCTTCCCGAACATCTGGTTCAAGCGGAACGCCACCGGTGAGACCGCCCTCGGTGCCCTCCAGCCGATGACGAGCGGCGGCAAGCCGATCGACTTCACCGACCCCGGTGACGACGACGTCTTCGGTGTCTCCCAGGTCGAGCAGTTCTCCTGGAAGGGCCTGCTGGACTTCTCCACCTGCACCGAGTGCGGCCGCTGCCAGTCGCAGTGCCCCGCCTGGAACACCGGCAAGCCGCTCTCCCCGAAGCTGCTGATCATGTCGCTGCGCGACCACGCGCACGCCAAGGCCCCCTACCTCCTCGCCGGTGGCGGCAAGACCATGGAGGGCGAGGAGAAGGCCTCCGAGGAGCAGCTGAAGGACGTGCCCGCCGCCGCGCTCGCGGAGGCCGAGCGGCCGCTGATCGGCACCGTCGAGGCTGTGTCCGACAGCGGCTTCGCCACGGGCGGCGTCATCGACCCCGATGTGCTGTGGTCCTGCACCACCTGCGGTGCCTGCGTCGAGCAGTGCCCCGTCGACATCGAGCACATCGACCACATCGTCGACATGCGCCGCTACCAGGTGATGATCGAGAGCGCGTTCCCGTCCGAGGCCGGGACGATGCTCAAGAACCTGGAGAAGAAGGGCAACCCCTGGGGCCTGGCCAAGAAGCAGCGGCTGGAGTGGCTCAAGGAGGTCGAGTTCGAGGTCCCGGTCGTCGGCAAGGACATCGAGGACCTCAGCGAGGTCGAGTACCTGTACTGGGTCGGCTGCGCCGGCGCCCTGGAGGACCGCGCCAAGAAGACCACCAAGGCGTTCGCCGAGCTGCTGCACATCGCGGGCGTCAAGTTCGCGATCATGGGCGGCGACGAGAAGTGCACCGGCGACTCCGCCCGCCGTCTCGGCAACGAGCCCCTCTTCCAGGAGCTCGGCATGGAGAACGTCGCCGCGCTGAACATGGCCTTCGGCGAGGAGATGGACGACGAGGGCAACATCACTCCCGAGTCGAAGAAGCCCAAGGCGGCCAAGAAGATCGTCGCCACCTGCCCGCACTGCCTCAACACCCTCGGCAACGAGTACCCGCAGCTCGGCGGCGACTACGAGGTCATCCACCACACCCAGCTGCTCCAGCACCTGGTGGACGAGGGCAAGCTGATCCCGGTCACGCCGGTCGAGGGCATCATCACGTACCACGACCCGTGCTACCTGGGCCGCCACAACAAGATCTACACGCCGCCGCGCGAGATCATCGCCAGCGTCCCGGGTCTGCGGAACGAGGAGATGCACCGCCACAAGGAACGCGGCTTCTGCTGTGGCGCCGGTGGCGCGCGGATGTGGATGGAGGAGCGGATCGGCAAGCGCATCAACAACGAGCGCGTCGACGAGGCCCTCTCCCTCAACCCGGACATCGTCTCCACCGCCTGCCCGTTCTGCCTCGTCATGCTGACCGACTCGGTCAACGGCAAGAAGAACGACGGCAAGGCCAAGGAGTCCATCCAGGTCGTCGACGTGGCCCAGCTGCTGCTGGAGTCCGTCAAGACCCCGGCCACCGACGAGGGCGAGCCCCCCGCGGGCGCGGCCGAGACGGAGAACGAGCCGGAGCCCCAGCCGGTCAAGTGACCGGACGGCCCTCCGGCCCAGCAGTCCCCTCGATGCCCCCGTGCTCCTCCCGAGCGCGGGGGCATCGCCGTGTCGCGCGCGACGCGCGGTACCGCTGGAACGCCTCGCGGGCGTCCGGCACGAACGCAGGATCCCGCACCAGCCCGGCCAGCTCCGCCTCGCCCACCCAGCGGTACGTGGCGATCTCGGCGGGGTCCGGCCGCAGCGGGCCCGTGACGACCAGTTCGTGCAGACCCAGCCAGTAGGGGCTGATCACCCCCGCGCACCGGAACTTCAGCACGAACCGCGGGCGCCCCCGGACCCCCAGCTCCTCCCACAGCTCCCGCGCGGCCCCCTCCTCGTACGACTCCCCGACCTCGGTGGCGCCGCCGAGCAGCCAGTTGAGCCGGCCGGGGAAGCGGGACATGTCGTCGGGACGTCGGTGGACCAGGTACCGGCCGGCGGGGTCGCGGCACACGACCGTCGCCACCCGGTGCAGCCACCCCCGGCGGATCGCCTCGCCCCGCTCGACGACACCGATCACCTCGTCGTCGTCCCCGACCCGCTCCACCAGCTCGCCCATGCGCCCACCCTCGCAGAGGGCACCGACAACGGTCCCGGCGAAGGGCCCGCGCCTCTGCTCCACCTCTCCGCGCTGGAGGGCGGCGCTCACCGCTCCGCGAAGCGCTTCTCGACCTCCGGCGGCAGCTTCTCGCCGAGGCGCGTCAGGAAGACGGGCTCCTCGTCCGCCGAGCGGCGGACCGCGATGGCGTCGGCCGGGTCCAGCCCTTTGATCTCGTACGCCTCGTACACCTCCGGTTCGGGGGTGGCGTCGGTGTCGCCGGGAGTGTCGTCGCAGTGCATCGCGCGGGCCGTGCCCACCTTCGCCCCCGTCGCCAAGTCCTCGGCGGCACGGCCGATGTAGCTCTCCCCGCCGTACTCCAAAACGAACGCGCACTTCGCCGTGGAGGCCCCACCGTCACCGGAGTCGCCCTCGCCGGGGGCGCCGTCCCCCTCACCCGCCGCGTCGTCCCGGCCGAAGATCCGGTCCGCCGCGTCCGGGATGGGCTCGTCCTCTCTCGGGTCCACCATGACGGACAGCTCGCCGCCGGGTGACTCCCGGACGGCGATCGCGTCGGCGGGGTCGACGCCCTTGACGGCGTACGCCGTGTAGACGGTCCGGTCCTCCGCGGCCACGGCGTCGGCGGCGTCCTCCTCGCCGCCGCCCTCGTCCTCGCAGACCGCCTGCCGGGCGGTGCCCACCTTCGACCCGAGCGCGTACTCGACGCGGCCCACGTCGACGTACTGGCTGTCGCGGTAGTCCACCACGAACGCACAGGACGCCGAGGACTCCCCGCCACCGCCCAACACGGCGCAGCCGACGGCCAGGGGGGTCAGTACGACGGCGGCCAGGGCGGTCCGCGCACGGGCGACGAGCATGGTCACGTCTCCTTCGTCAGGGGTCGCTTCGCTCCCTGGACGCACGGCTCGCGTCGAACGTTCGGTTCACTTTCCGGCCACCCGCACACAACCCTTCGTACGCCCCACACGTCACACCGACGAGTCACACCCACGAACCGCCCTACGTCGTCCTCCTGGAGGTCACCCGTGGTTGCAAGGAAGCTCGTCGTGGCCGCATGTGCGGGAGCGCTCGCGGTGGCGGGGCTCGCCCTGCCGATGGCCGGGAGCGCGGTCGCCGCGCCGGGGACGAAGGACGACTTCAACGGCGACGGGTACCGGGACCTCGTCGTCGGCACCCCCAAGGCGAACGCCGTGACCGTCACGTTCGGGTCCTCCTCCGGTGTCGGCACCGGCTCCGCGAGGTCGGTGACCCTCACGCAGAACTCCCCGGGCGTGCCCGGCGCCCTGGAGCCCGAGGACGAGTTCGGCGAGAACGTGACCGGCGGGGACGTGAACCGCGACGGCTACGCGGACCTGATCGTCGGCGCGCCCGGCGAGAAGGTCGACGGCAGGGCGGACGGCTCCCTCACCATCCTCTGGGGCGGCGCCCGGGGCTTCCGCACCGGCGGGATGGTCCTGGGCGCCCCCACCGCCGAGGATGTCCGCTTCGGCGAGGGCGCCTCCTTCGTCGACCTCGACGGCGACGACTACGGCAACCTGGTGGTGGTCTCCGAGAACCGCTTCTGGTGGTACGCCGACGGCGTGCCGGACAAGCCCGCGATCGCCCCGGAGGTCGACTTCCTGCCCGCCGGCGTCCGTCTCGACGGCGTCCTCGGCGCGCACTTCTCCAACGGCTCGGGCAGTGACTACGTCCTGCACGGCACCGACGCCGCCGGCCACGGCTTCGCGGGCTACCTGCGGGGCGGCGCCGGCGACATCGGCTACTACTACCGGCCCCTCCTGCAGGGCGCCGTGTCCGACGTGATCACCGAGCCTCGGGTCGCCGCAGGTGACGTCGACGGGAACGGCTACAGCGACCTCGTTCTCGGCGAGCCGGGGGCGGGTACCGGCGGACGGATCACCGTGTGGCCCGGCAACGACCGCGGGCTCGGCGTCGACGGATGGCCCTCGCGGTCGTACAGCCAGGCGAGCACGGGCGTCCCGGGCGCGGACGAGCCGGGCGACGGCTTCGGCGGCTCGGTCGCAGCGGGCGACGTCACCGGCGACGGCTACGCGGACGTGGCCGTCGGCGCGCCCGGCGAGACCGTCGACGGGGTGCAGGGGGTGGGCGACGTCGTCCTGCTGAAGGGGTCCGCGAGCGGCCTGGGCCGGGGCACTTCCTGGCACCAGGCCACCCCCGGTGTGCCCGGCGCGGCCGAGACCGACGACGCGTTCGGCTCCGCCGTCCGGCTCAAGGACGTCAACGGCAACGGTCGCGCCGACCTGGCGATCGGCGCGACCGGCGAGGACATCGGCACGGCACGGGACACGGGCGCGGTGTGGGTCCTGCGCGGGACGACCTCCGGCCTCACCACGTCCTACGCCGCGTCCTTCAACGCCCTCGACTTCGGCCTGGGCGGCACCGCGTACCCCGCCTTCGGCACCCTGCTGCGCTAGCGCCCTTCCCGAAGGCCCCCCTTGGGACCTTGGGAGAAGGCACGGCGTCCGGTGGAGGGCCTCCGGTGCGCGGCGCCGCGC
>NZ_LIQX01000707.1:10845-11020 GCF_001418475.1 Streptomyces ossamyceticus
ACAAGTAGGGCCCCTGGGTCTGTCGTTCGGCTCGCGCCGGTTGCAGGATCGGTGCCGTCGGGTCGGCGAGTCCCGCCGCCCGGGTGCGACCCGAGCGACCAGGCTTGGCCTCCGTCCGACCCGACGCCGCGACTCCCGCCGCCCCCCGACCAGTTGGAGCCCTCGTGTCCACCAC
>NZ_LIQX01000708.1:0-543 GCF_001418475.1 Streptomyces ossamyceticus
CGACACCGTCGAAGGCGTCCGCGAGGGCCGACGCGCCCTCACCGAGGTCGAGCGGATCAACGGGCGCACCCCCGACGAGCTGTGCGGCCGACCGCACTTCCACGACCTCACACCGCTGCACCCCCGTGAGCGGCTGCGGCTGGGCGCGTCGGCCCTCGCGGACGCCTTCGACGGTGTCGCCCTTGCGCAGCCCGTACCGGCGGATCAGCGCGGCGGGCACCTGGGTGTCGGAGGCGGTGGGCAGTCCGTTCTCGGCGCGCAGGAACCCCTGCCCGCCCTGCACTGTCTCCAGGACGCCGGTGACATGGGTGGGGGACTGCCGATGAGTGGAGGTGTGTTCGAGTGTGGTGGTGCTCATGGGGGTCCTTTCACGGACTTCCTGGGAGAAACGCATGAGGAAGGGGGAGGGGAAGGCACACACCCGCGGGTACGGCTGAGCCCTGCGCGAGGTGGTGCGGAGAAGCTGACGCCGGTCGGATGTCGACGGGCGGTCGGTTCAGCTGAGGAGATCTCAGGAACTGAGAGAGTGGCACCGGCGCCCGG
>NZ_LIQX01000708.1:556-1899 GCF_001418475.1 Streptomyces ossamyceticus
GGCCCCGCCCACCCGAGTCAGGACCGCCGTCCCACCAGCGGTCTTCGCACGGAAGGAACGTCGGGTGTCGCTCTTCACGCGCTCCGGTCGACTGCCGGACACCGACATGGCCGGCCACACCACCACGGAGGACGACACCGACCCCGCAACGCCCGAAGCACCGTCCGTGTCGACCGACACGCCCGCCGAAGGCGTCGGCCGGTGGCGGCGGCTCCGGCGGGCCCCCGGGGAGTTCCGGCGGAGGTACCCGGCCGCCGCGCGGAGCGTGTCGTGGGCGGTCACGGCGCTGGCCGCCGCCCTTGTGCTGTTCGCCCTGCTGATGCCGGGCAGCGTCCAGTACTTCACCGCCGCGCAGTTCCTGCGGATCCCGGTGGAGCCGATCCTCGGCGCCGCCCTGCTGATGGCGCTGCCGCGCCGGCCGCGCCTGGCGCTCGCGATCCTCATCGGGGCGGGCCTGGCCGCGCTGATCGTCGTGAAGTCCCTGGACATCGGCTTCAACCAGTTCCTCGGCCGGGGCTTCAACATCGTCCTCGACTGGGGGCTCCTGGACGACGCCGAGTCGTACGTGGAGGACACCCTCGGCCGCTCCGGCGCGCTCGCCGCCGTCGTCGGCCNNACCGCTGGGCCCGCGCGCGGGAGACCCTCGCGGACGAGGCGGCGTTCGCCGAGGAGGCCAAGAAGGACGCCTTCGCCGATGTGCCCGCCGACCGCCTGCTGACCGGGCTGCGCGGCAAGGACGTCATGATCACCTTCATCGAGAGCTACGGCCGGGCCGCCCTGGAGGACCCGGCCATCGCGCCCGGGGTGACGGCGACGCTCGACGAGCGGAACGAGGCGCTGCGCAAGGCCGGTTTCGCGGCGAGGAGCGGCTGGCTCACCTCGGCGACCTACGGCGGCAGCAGCTGGCTCGGCCACTCCACCTTCCTGACGGGGCTGTGGATCGACAACCAGAACCGCTACCGCACGGTCACCGCGGGAGAACGCCTCAGCCTCCCCGGCGCCTTCCACAAATCGGGCGCCTGGCGGACGGTCGGCGTGGTGCCCGGCGTCCAGTACAACTGGCCCGAGGGCGACTTCTACGGCTTCGACAAGGTGTACGACTCCCGCGACCTCGGCTACCGCGNNATCATCCTGACCTCCAGCCACCAGCCGTGGGCGCCCCTGCCGAGGATGGTCGGCTGGGACGAGGTCGGTGACGGCTCCGTCTACCGGGCCGTCGAGAAGGCCGGAAAGGACCCGGCGGACGTCTTCACCGACCCCGTCAAGGTGAAGGAGGAGTACGGCAAGTCCGTCCAGTACTCCCTGCGGAGCCTCCTCGAGTACGTCGAGAAGTACGGCGACGA
>NZ_LIQX01000709.1 GCF_001418475.1 Streptomyces ossamyceticus
GCGGCACGTCCGGGACGCCGTGCGCTTCCACGACGGCGTCCGGCAGCTCGGTGCACTCGGCACCACCGCCTGCCTGGAGATCGGCCCCGGCGGCGCCCTCAGCGTGCTGGCCCGCGACTGCCTGCCCGAGCCCGGCCCCGCGTTCGTCCCCTCCCTCCCGCACGGCCGGCACGAGCCCACCGCCCTGCTGACCGCCCTCGGTGAACCGCACGTCAGGGGTGTCGACGTCGACTGGACCGCCGTCCTCGGAGCCCCCGACGGCGACGGTCCCGACCTGCCCACGTACCCCTTCCGGCGGGACCGCTTCTGGCTGCCGGCCACGGCGGGCACCGGCGGCCCGCTCCTCCCCGCCCCGACGCCCGCCGTCGCCGAACCGGGGCCCGCCCCGGACGGGCACCGGGGCGTCGACCTGGACCTCGTGCGCGCGGTGGCCGCCGCGGTGCTCGGACACCCCGGCCTCGACGCGGTGCCCCCGGACCGCGCGTTCAAGGACCTCGGCTTCGACTCGCTGTCCGCCGTACGGTTCCGCGACCGCCTCGCCGAGGAGACCGGCCTGGCCCTGCCCACGACCCTCGTCTTCGACCATCCGACTCCGGAAGCCGTCGTCGCCCATCTCAACGGCGAGGACTCCGGGCGCCGTGCCGCCGTCCGTGCCCGCTTCGCCGACGAACCCCTCGCCGTGGTCGGCATGGCCTGCCGCTACCCCGGCGGCGTCACCACCCCCGAGGACCTGTGGCGTCTGGTCGCCGAAGGCCGCGACGCCGTCACCGCCTTCCCCCGCGACCGCGGCTGGGACCTCACCGCGCTGCGGCACGTCGACGGCACCACCCCCACGACCGGCGGATTCCTCCAGGGCGCCGCCGAGTTCGACGCCGACTTCTTCGGGATCTCCCCGCGCGAGGCGCTCGCGATGGACCCGCAGCAGCGACTGCTCCTCGAAACCTCGTGGGAGGCGGTCGAACGCGCCGGTGTCGACCCGCTGTCGCTGCGCGGCAGCCGCACCGGGGTCTTCGCCGGCATCGCGGGCTCCGACTACGCGGACGTCCTCGCCGCCACCCCCGAGACCGAGGGCCACGTCATGACCGGCACGGCGGGCAGCGTCGTCTCCGGCCGCGTGTCCTACGCGCTCGGCCTGGAGGGCCCGGCGGTCACCGTCGACACGGCCTGCTCCTCCTCCCTCGTCGCCCTCCACCTCGCCGGCCAGGCCCTCAGGACGGGGGAGTGCGACCTCGCCCTCGCCGGCGGCGTCACCGTCATGAACACCATCGGCGGCTTCCTGGAGTTCGCCCGCCAGGGCGGTCTCGCCGCCGACGGCCGCTGCAAGGCGTTCTCCGAGGCGGCCGACGGCACGGGGTGGGCCGAGGGCGTGGGCGTCCTCGTCCTGGAACGGCTCTCCGACGCCCGCCGCAACGGACGGCGCGTACTGGCGGTGGTGAGGGGCTCCGCCGTGAACCAGGACGGCGCCTCCAACGGGCTCACGGCACCCAACGGCCCCTCCCAGGAACGCGTGATCCTGGAGGCCCTGGCCAGTGCCGGGCTCACCCCGGCGGACGTGGACGCGGTGGAGGCGCACGGCACCGGCACCCGCCTCGGCGACCCCATCGAGGCGCAGGCCCTGCTCGCGACGTACGGGCAGGACCGCGAACGGCCGCTGTACCTGGGCTCGTTGAAGTCCAACATCGGCCACAGCATGGCGGCGGCCGGGGTCGGCGGCGTGATCAAGACCGTGCTGGCCCTGCGGCACGGCTTCCTGCCGAGCACCCTCCACGCGGACGAGCCGACCCGCCAGGTCGACTGGTCCGCCGACACCGTACGCCTCCTCACGGAGAGCCGGCCCTGGCCGGACACGGGCCGCCCCCGCCGGGCGGGAGTCTCCTCCTTCGGCATGAGCGGCACCAACGCCCACGTCATCCTCGAACACGCCCCCGCCGAGGCCCCGCCGCACACCGGCGAACACCCCGACGTACTCGCGGACGGGGAAGGCACCCACAGCGATACGACGAGCACCGCCGAACGCCTCGTCGTCCGCCCGTGGCTCCTCTCCGCACGCACCCCCGAGGCCCTGCGCGCCCAGGCCGCCCGCCTCGCGGACCACCTGACCACCACCGACACCACACCGGCCGCCGTCGGCAAGGCCCTCCTCGTCAGCCGCTCGCTGTTCCACCACCGTTCCGTCGTCATCGGCGCCGACCGCGCCGACCTGCTCACCGGCGTACGCGCCCTCGCCGAGGGCACGGCCGCCGCCCCGCAGGTCGTCACGGGCACGGCCCGTCCGCTCGACCGGGGGCCCGTGTTCGTGTTTCCGGGTCAGGGGTCGCAGTGGGTGGGCATGGCGGTGGAGCTGCTGGACGCCTCGCCGGTGTTCGCGGAGCGGATGGGGGAGTGCGAACGCGCGTTGTCGGCCTTTGTGGACTGGTCGCTGCGTGAAGTCCTGTCCGACGACGCGGCGTTGGGCCGGGTCGATGTGGTGCAGCCGGTGTTGTGGGCGGTGATGGTGTCGCTCGCCGAGCTGTGGCG
The DNA here is from genome assembly GCF_001418475.1 of Streptomyces ossamyceticus. GTDB lineage: Bacteria > Actinomycetota > Actinomycetes > Streptomycetales > Streptomycetaceae > Streptomyces > Streptomyces ossamyceticus. The sequence continues at coordinate 2,518 of NZ_LIQX01000709.1, forward strand.
GTCGTACGGGGTGGAGCCCGCGGCGGTCGTCGGGCACTCGCAGGGCGAGATCGCCGCCGCGGTGGTGGCGGGAGCCTTGTCGTTGGACGACGGTGCCCGAGTGGTGGCGTTGAGGTCCAAGGCCCTCCTCGCGCTGTCCGGCAAGGGCGGCATGGCGTCCGTGCGACTGCCGGTGGCGGAAGTGGAGCGGCTCACCCCGGTGACGGACGGCCGGGTGGAGGTGGCCGCGGTCAACGGTCCCTCCTCGGTGGTCGTGGCCGGTACGCCCGAGGGCCTGGACGAGGTGATCGCGGAGGCGGAGGCACGGGGTGCGCGCGCCCGGCGCGTCGAGGTGGACTACGCCTCGCACTCCGCGCACGTCGAGCACATCCACGACGAACTCCTGACCGCGCTGGCCGACTTGGAGCCGACGACGTCCCGCGTCCCCTTCTTCTCCACGGTGACCGCCGACCGCTTCGACACGGCCGGGCTCGACGCGGAGTACTGGTACCGCAATCTGCGGTCCACCGTGCGGCTGGAGTCGACGGCGGCGAGGCTCGTCGAGGCCGGGCACTCCGTCTTCGTCGAGGTCAGCCCGCACCCCGTTCTGCTCGCCCCCCTCGCGGAGACCGTCGAGCGGGCGGACGTCGAGCCGCTGGTGGTCGGGACGCTGCGCCGGGACGAGGGCGGTACGGCCCGGATGTTCGCCTCCCTCGCCGAACTCGCCGTCGGCGGCGTACGGGTGGACTGGTCCCCGGCGTACGCCGATCACGGGAGCGCTCCGCCCGACGGTGAACCGGTCGAGCTGCCCACCTACGCCTTCCAGCGGCGCCGCCACTGGCCGCAGACGCTGCCCGGCGTGGCCGTGGCCGACCCGGCGCACGAGGAGTTCTGGCAGGCCGTCGAGGAGCAGGACGTCACCGCGCTCGCGGCCACCCTGGACCTGCCGGCCGACGAACCCGCGCTGCGCGCCGTGTTGCCCGCCCTGTCGTCCTGGCGTCGCGACCGGCGCCGGCGCGGCACGGTCGACGCCTGGCGGTACACCGTCGACTGGCGCCCCCTGAACCCGGCCCCGGCGCCCGCCGAACTGCCGGGCACCTGGCTCATCGCCGTACCGGAGGCCCTGCGGGACGATCCGGGGCTCCTGGCGGCCGCCGACGCCCTGCGGGAGCGCGCCGAGCGGGCGGTGACCCTGACCGTGGCGCCGGACGACGACGCCGACACCCTCGCCGCACGTGTCCGTGAATTCGCGCCGACCGGGGTGCTGACCCTGACCGGCGCCGACACCACCCCGCACCCGGCCGACCCGGTCGTCCCCACCGGTCTGGCCACCACGCTCGCCCTCTTCCAGGCGCTCGTCAGGACCGGCACGGCGGCCCCGCTGTGGTGCGTGACCCGGGGTGCCGTCGGCACCGCCGACGACGCCGGGCCCGCCGATCCGACGCAGGCCGCCGTCTGGGCGCTGGGACGTGCCGCCGCCGTCGAACTGCCCCAGCACTGGGGCGGCCTCGTCGACCTCCCCGCCACCGTCGACCCGGCCGCCACCGACCGGCTCCTCGCCGTTCTCGCCGGCACCGACGGCGAGGACCAGGTCGCGGTACGGCCCTCCGGGGTCCTCGCCCGACGCCTGGTGCACGCCGCGCCCACGGCGAACGGCAACCCCGGCTGGACACCGCGCGGCACCGTGCTGATCACCGGCGGCACCGGTGCCCTCGGCGCCCACGTCGCCCGCTGGCTCGCCCGGGACGGCGCCGAGCACCTCGTCCTGCTCAGCAGGAGGGGCGCCGACGCACCCGGCGCCGACGCGCTGCGGACCGAGCTGGAGGAGACCGGTGTACGGGTCACGCTGCTGGCCTGCGACACCGGCGACCGTGCCGCCCTGGCCACCGCCCTCGCCGAGGTCGAACGCGACGGCGACCCGATCCGCGCCGTCGTGCACGCCGCCGGAGTGGGCGTCCTCGGCCCCGTCGTCGACGCCCCGTTCGCGGACCTGGTCACCGTCCTCGGCGCCAAGGTGACCGGCATCGAGAACCTCGAAGCCGTCCTCGCCCCGGACCAGTTGGACGCCGTCGTCTACTTCTCCTCCATCACCGCCGTCTGGGGCGCGGGCGACCACGCCGTCTACGCGGCGGGCAACGCCGTGCTCGACGCGCGCGCCGAGCGGCGCAGCGCCGACGGCGTACCCACCCTGTCGGTGGCCTGGGGGCCCTGGTCGGGCGGCGGCATGGTCTCCGACACCATCTACGACCAGCTCCGCGCCACCGGCCTGCCCGTCATCGACCCGGAGACCGCCGTCGCCGGACTGAGCACGGTCCTCGCCGACGGAGAGGTCTCGGTGATCCTCGCCGACGTCGACTGGGAACGGTTCGCCGAGGTCTTCACCTCCGGGCGGCCCAGCCATCTGCTGGACGACATCCCCGAGGCCCGACCCGCCGTACCCGAGGAGACGGCGACCGGCACCGCCCCCTCCGCGCTCGCCCACCGCCTCGCCGACCTCGACGGCGCCGCCCGCACCCGCGCCCTGCGCGAGCTGGTGCGCGAACACGCCGCCGCGGTCCTCGGCCACCCCGACCCCGCCGCCGTGGACCCCCAACGGGCCCTGAAGGAACTCGGCTTCGACTCGCTCACCGCCGTCGACCTGCGCAACCGGCTCGCCGCGGCCGCCGGGGTACGGCTGCCCAGCACCCTGATCTTCGACCACCCCACCGTCACCGCCCTCGCCGTGTTCCTCGGCCAGAAGCTCCTCGGCGAGCGGGAACGCCCGGCACCGGTCGCGGTCAGGGCCGCCGCCGACGGCGACGACCCGATCGCCGTCGTCGCCATGGGCTGCCGCCTCCCCGGCGGCATCGGCTCCCCGGAGGAGCTGTGGCGGGCCCTCACCGAGGAGGCGGACCTCATCGGCCCGTTCCCCACAGACCGCGGCTGGCCCCTGCACCGGCTCCACGACCCCGAGGGGACGGCGCCGGACTCCAGTTACGTCGACCACGGCGGCTTCCTCTCCGACGCCGCCCTCTTCGACCCGGCGTTCTTCAACATCTCGCCGCGCGAGGCGCCGGCGATGGACCCCCAGCAGCGGCTCCTGCTGGAAACCTCGTGGGAGGCCCTGGAGCGGGCCGCGATCGACCCGTCGACCCTGCGCGGCAGCCGCACGGGCGTCTACGTGGGCGTCAGCGAACAGGGCCACACAGCACGGCTGCTGGACGCGGCCACCGACGTCGAGGGCTACTTCGCCACCGGCGCGGCCGCCAGCGTCGCCTCCGGCCGTATCGCGTACACGCTCGGCCTGGAGGGGCCGGCGGTGACCGTCGACACGGCCTGCTCGTCCTCCCTGGTCGCCCTCCACCTCGCCGTGCAGGCGCTGCGGGCGGGGGAGTGCGACCTCGCGCTCGCCGGCGGAGCGGCCGTCATGTCCGAACCCGCCTCCTTCGTGGGCTTCAGCCGCCAGCAGGCCCTCGCCCGTGACGGCCGCAGCAAGTCCTTCGCCGCCGCGGCCGACGGCTTCGCCCTCGGGGAGGGCGCGGCGGTGCTGGTGGTGGAGCGCTTGTCGGACGCCCGTCGCCACGGCCACCCCGTGCTGGCGGTGGTGCGCGGTTCTGCGGTGAACCAGGACGGTGCGTCGAACGGTCTGACGGCACCGAACGGCCCGTCGCAACAGCGCGTCATCCTCGACGCGTTGGCGGGCGCCGGACTGTCCCCCACGGACGTGGACGCGGTGGAGGCGCACGGGACCGGCACCCGGCTCGGTGACCCGATCGAGGCGCAGGCGCTGCTCGCGACGTACGGGCAGGACCGTGAACGGCCCCTGTACCTGGGCTCGTTGAAGTCGAACATCGGCCACTCCCAGGCAGCGGCGGGCGTGGCGGGTGTCATCAAGACGGTCCTGGCGCTGGGGCACGGGACACTGCCCCGCACCCTGCACGTGGACGAGCCGACACCCGAGGTCGACTGGTCGGCGGGCTCGGTGGAACTGCTGACGGAGGCACGGGCCTGGCCGGACACCGGCCGACCGCGCCGGGCGGGCGTCTCGTCGTTCGGGATCAGCGGCACCAACGCCCATGTCGTCCTCGAACAACCCGACGCACCCGCACGGCCGGGCCCCGAGCCCCACACGGAGTCGGAGCCGGAGCCGGAACCGGAGACGGCACCGGAGTCGGAGGGCGCGGCACAGGGACCGTGCGTCGTCCCGCTCGTCCTGTCCGCCCACGACGACGCGGCCCTGAGCGCCCAGGCGGCCCGGTACGCCGCCTTCCTGACCGAGCGCCCCGACGTCCGGCTGCCCGATCTCGCGCTCTCGCTCGCCACCACCCGAGCGGTCCTGCCCACCGCCACCGTCCTCACGGCCACCGACCTCGACCAGCTCCACGAGGCGCTCACGGGCCTCGCCGGAACCGGAGCCGCCGCGACCGACACGCCCTCGGGCGGCGGTCTGGCGGTGGTGTTCTCCGGTCAGGGGTCGCAGCGGGTGGGGATGGGACGTGGTCCGTACGAGGCGTTCCCGGTGTTCGCCTCCGCCTTCGACGAGGTGTGCGCGGCTTTTGACGGGCTGCTGCCGGGTTCGCTGAAGGACGTGGTGTTCGGCGGCCCCGCGGAGGTGCTGGAGTCCACCGGGTGGGCCCAGCCCGCCCTGTTCGCGCTGGAAGTGGCGCAGTTCCGTCTGATCGAGTCATGGGGGGTGAGGCCGGATGTGGTGTTCGGGCATTCATTGGGCGAGGTGGTCGCGGCTCATGTGGCAGGGCTGTGGTCGCTTGCTGACACGTGCCGGGTGGTCGCGGCGCGTGGGCGGTTGATGCAGGCACTGCCGTCGGGCGGCGCGATGTGGGCGGCGCAGGCGGAGGAGTCCGAGCTCGGGGAGCTGCCGGAAGGTGTGTCGCTGGCCGCGGTCAACGGGCCGTCGTCGCTGGTGCTTTCGGGTGCCGAGGACGCCGTCCGCGAGGTCGCGGACCGGTTCGCGGGGCGCGGGCGGCGCGTGCGGCGGCTGGCGGTCAGCCATGCCTTCCACTCGGCGTTGATGGAGCCGATGCTCGCCGAGTTCGCCGAGGTGCTGGCCGGGGTGGAGTTCCATGAGCCGTCGATCCCGGTCGTCTCGAACGTGACCGGTGATGTCGCCGATGGCGAGTTGTGCACCCCGGACTACTGGGTCCGGCATGTTCGGGCGACGGTCCGGTTCGCCGACGGCGTGCGCGCCGCACGTGCCCGGGACGTCGGCACGGTCCTCGAGGTCGGTCCGGACGGCTCACTCGTCTCCCTCGTCCAGGAGACCGTGCCCGATCTGCTCGCCCTCCCCGCCGCGCGCAAGGGCCGGGACGAGACGCGCTCCCTCGTCACCGCGCTGGGACGGCTGCACGTGCGGTCGGTGGACGTGGACTGGGCCGCTTTTCTGGCCGGCAGCGGCGCGCGCCGGGTGGAGCTGCCGACATACGCCTTCCAGCGGGACGCCTACTGGCTGGAGACGGTCCGGGACGCCGCCGAGGAGCCCCGCACCGGGAGCGGGGACCTCTACACGACGGCCTGGCAGCCCGTGGAGGGCGTCGCCCCGGCCGGGTCCCGGTGGGCGGTGCTGGGACAGCCGGACGGGCGGGCCGGTCTCCTGGCCAAGGCGCTCGCCCTGCACACCGGGAACACGGCGGTCGTCCGCCCCGACGCGTCGACCGTGGACGAGGCCGCCGATCTCCTGGTCCTGCCCCTGGAGCCGGCCCCGCGGACGGAGTCCGGAGCCGACCGGGAACGGGACCAGGGTGGGGACCGCGGGCGAGGTGGCCCGGATGCCGTACGCCGTCTCACGCACGACACGCTCGCCCGCGTGCAGTCCGTCCTCGCGCAGGAGCGGTCGGCGGACCACCGGGTCGTCGTCGTGAGCGGGGGCGCGACCACCGGCGACCCGGCCGGTGCGGCGGCCTGGGGGCTGCTGCTGACGTTGCAGGCCGAGCACCCCGACCGGTTCCTGCTCGTCGACCTGGAGGACGACGGCACCGACGCGGTCGCCCTGGCGTCCGCCGTGACCACCGCCCTGGCCCGGTCCGAGACACAGATCGCCGTACGCGGTGGGGAGCTGTGGGTGCCGCGGCTCGTTCCCGCCGAGGCCCCGCCCCTCGACACCCCGGCCCCGGCGTACGGAACGGTCCTCGTCACCGGCGGCACCGGGGAACTGGGCGGGCTCGTCGCCCGGCGGCTCGCCGCCGGCCACGGTGTGCGCGACCTGCTGCTCGTGAGCCGACGCGGCGCGGACGCGCCCGGCGCGGAGGCGCTCGCCGCGGACCTCGAACGGGACGGTGCCCGGGTCACGTTCGCGGCGTGTGACGTGGCCGACCGTGCGGCGCTCGCCGCCGTCCTCGCCGCCGTGCCGGCCGACCGGCCGCTGACCGGGGTCGTCCACACGGCGGGCGTCGTCGACGACGGCGTGGTCACCGCGCTCACCCCCGAGCGCGTGGACACCGTGCTCGGCCCCAAGTCCGACGCCGCCCACCATCTGCACGAGCTGACCCGTGACGCGGACCTGTCGCACTTCGTGCTGTTCTCCTCCGCGGTCGGCACCCTCGGCGGCGCCGGCCAGGCCAACTACGCCGCCGCCAACGCCTGTCTGGACGCCCTCGCCCGCGACCGCCGGGCACAGGGGCTGCCGGCGACCTCGCTGGCGTGGGGGCTGTGGGGGACCGGCGGCGGCATGGGCGGACGGCTCGCCGAGGTCGACCTGCGCCGGCTCGCCCGGGCCGGTGTGCTGCCGCTGGACGCCGAACGGGGCCTCGCCCTGTTCGACCGGGCCTGGGCGGCCGGGGAAGCCGTCCTCGTGCCGCTGCGCACCGACCCCGCCGTCCTGCGGGAGCGCGCCGCCGCCGGCACGCTGCCCGCCGCCCTGCGCACCCTGGTGGCGAACACCGGAGGGGAGACACCCGGGCGGGCACGGGGACAGGAGCCCGGCGGCGGGTACGCGAACGGCACCTCCGTGAACGGTGTGCCCTCCGGTGCCCTACCGGCGGAACGGCTGGCGGCGCTGCCCCCCGCCGAGCGCGCCCGGACCCTGCTGGACCTGGTCAGGGCGCGGGCCGCCGCCGTCCTCGACTATCCGTCGCCCGACAGCGTCGACCCGCGCCGGTCGTTCCGTGAGGCCGGGTTCGACTCGCTCACGGCGGTCGAGCTGCGCAACAGCCTCGCCGCCGCAACGGGGCTGCCGCTGCCCGCCGCCCTGGTCTTCGACCACCCCAGCCCCGCCGCGCTGGCCGAGCAGTTGGAACGGCGCCTCGTCGACCAGGCAGGTCCCGCGCACGCCCGGCAGCGGCCGGCACTGCCCGCCCTGCTCGACCAACTGGAGGCGGCCCTCGCGGAACTGGCCGCCGACGACCCCGAACGACCCCGGACCGCGGCCCGGTTGCGGGCGCTCGCGGCCGTGGGCACGACCCCCCAGACGGGCGGCACCGACGTCGAGGAACGCCTCGCCGTCGCCTCGGACGACGAGTTGCTGGACTTCATCCGCTCGGAACTCGGCAAGGAGTGAACGGTTCACATGGCTGATGGCAAGGAACTCCGCGACTACCTCAAGCAGGTCGCCGCGGAACTGCACCGGACGCGGGGGCGCCTCGGCGAACTGGAGTCGGCGGCCCGGGAACCGATCGCCGTGGTCGGCATGGCCTGCCGCTACCCGGGAGGCGTGCAGTCACCGGACGACCTGTGGCGGCTCGTCGCCGAGGGCCGCGACGCCATCGGTCCCTTCCCCACGGACCGGGGCTGGGACCTGGCCTCCCTCTACGACCCCGACCCGTCGAAGGAGGGCACCTGCTACGTCCGCGAGGGAGGCTTCCTCGACGACGTGGCCTCCTTCGACGCCGCGTTCTTCGGGATCTCCCCACGGGAGGCGCACTCCATGGACCCGCAGCAGCGGCTCCTCCTGGAGAGCAGCTGGGAGGCCCTCGAACGCGCGGGGATCGACACCCTCACCCTGAAGGGCAGCCGCACGGGCGTCTTCGCCGGCGTCTCCCAGCAGGACTACGCCACCCTGCTCACCGCCACCGAGGGCCGTATCGACGGCCACGGCTCCACCGGGGTCTCCAACAGCGTGCTCTCCGGGCGGATCTCCTACGTGCTCGGCCTGGAGGGCCCCGCCCTCACCGTCGACACCGCCTGCTCCTCCTCCCTGGTCGCCCTGCACGACGCGGTCCAGGCACTGCGCTCCGGGCAGTGCGACCTGGCGCTCGCCGGTGGTGTCTGCGTCATGCCGAACGAGTCCCTCTTCGCCGACTTCGAGCGGCAGGGCGGCCTCGCCCCGGACGGCCGGTGCAAGGCGTTCGCCGACGCGGCCGACGGCACCGGCTGGTCGGAGGGGGTGGGCCTGCTGCTCGTGGAACGGCTGTCCGACGCTCTCCACCACGGCCACCCCGTGCTGGCGGTCGTCCGGGGCTCGGCGGTCAACCAGGACGGCGCGTCCAACGGGCTCACCGCACCCAACGGCCAGGCCCAGCAACGGGTCATCCGCGACGCCCTCGCCGACGCCGGGCTCACCGCCGGCGAGATCGACGCCGTCGAGGCACACGGCACCGGCACCCGGCTCGGCGACCCCATCGAGGCGCACGCCCTCCTCACCGCCTACGGCCAGGACCGCGAACGGCCCCTCTACCTGGGCTCGTTGAAGTCGAACATCGGGCACACCATGTCCGCGGCCGGTGTCGGCGGCGTCATCAAGACCGTCCTGGCCATGCGGCACGGACAACTGCCCCGCACCCTGCACGTGGACGCGCCCTCGCAGCAGATCGACTGGTCCGCCGGATCGGTCGAACTGCTGACGGAGTCCCGCCCGTGGCCGGAGACCGGCCGCCCCCGGCGCGCCGGTGTGTCCTCGTTCGGGATCAGCGGCACCAACGCCCACGTCGTCCTGGAACAGGCCCCCGCCGCCGAGATCCCCGAAGCCGCTCCCGGTGACAGCGCCGACGGCACCACCCCGGACGCCGCGCGGGACGCCCTCGGGGCAACGGCCGGCACCTTCCGTTCCTGGCCGCTGCTGCTGTCCGCGCACGACGCCGCCGCCCTGCGCGACCAGGCGGCCCGACTGCTCGACACGCTGGCGTCCGACCCCGACCTGACCGCCCTGGACCTCGCCCACTCCCTGGCCACCACCCGCGCCGCCCTCGACCACCGGGCCGCCGCCACCGTGCGGGACCGTGCCGACGCGACCGCCGCCCTCACGGCCCTCGCGGCGGGCGAACAGTTGGCCGGGCTGCTGCGGGACACCGCCCGCGAGGGCGCCCTCGCGGTGCTGTTCACCGGACAGGGAGCCCAGCGGTTCGGCATGGGCAGGGAACTGTACGCGGCGCACCCGGTGTTCGCCGGGACCTTCGACGCCGTATGCGTCCACCTCGACCCGCATCTGCCGCGCCCCCTCGCCGAGATCGTGTTCGGCACCGGCACGCAGGACCCCGACCCGGAGGCCGTGCACCGCACCGAGTACACCCAGCCCGCGCTGTTCGCCTTCGAGACCGCCCTGTACCGGCTGCTGGAGAGCTGGGGGGTGCGCGCCGACTACCTGTTCGGCCACTCCGTCGGGGAGATCACCGCCGCCCACCTCGCCGACGTGATGACCCTGCCTGACGCGTGCCGGCTGATCGCCGCCCGCGGCCGTCTCATGCAGCGACTCCCGCACGGCGGGGCCATGCTCGCCGTCGCCGTCGACGAGAAACGGGCCGCCGAGGCCGCGGAGGACCACCCGGACGTCGTCGTCGCCGCCGTCAACGCACCCGGCTCCGTCGTGCTCTCCGGGCCCGCCGAGGCCCTCACCGCACTGCGCGAGGACTTCGCCGGACAAGACGTGCGTGCCCGCTTCCTGACGGTCGGTCACGCCTTCCACTCGCCGCTGATGGAGCCCATGCTCGACGACTTCGCCCGCGTCGTCGCCGACCTCGACCTGCGACCGCCGCGGATCCCCGTCGTCTCCGACCTCACCGGGGAACTCCTCACCCCGGAACAGGCGTGTTCCCCCGACTACTGGGTGCGGCACGTCCGGGAGACCGTCCGCTTCGCCGACGGGGTGCGCACCCTGGCCGCCGAGGGCGTCACCGTCCTGCTGGAGGCCGGACCCGATGGGGTCCTCACCGGCTCCGCGCAGAGCTGCCTGGACGCCGACGACGAGCCCCCCGTGTGCGTCGCCGCGCAACGCAAGAACGCACCCGAGGACGAGACCCTGGTCACCGCCGTGACCCGCGCCCATCTCGCGGGCATCACCGTCGACCGGTCCGCCCTCTTCGCCGGCACCGGCGCCCGCCGCGTCGACCTGCCGACCTACCCCTTCCAGCGGACCCCCTACTGGCCCGAGCCCCGGCCCGCGGCGGCGACCGGCGACCTCACCGCGCTCGGCCTGAGCCCCGCCGGGCACCCGCTGCTCGGCGCCCGCGTCACCTCGGCCACCGACGGCACCACCCTGTTCACCGGCGAACTCTCCACGGCGGCCCAGCCATGGCTCACCGACCACGCAGTACTCGACACCCCCCTCTTCCCCGGCACCGGCTTCGTCGAACTCGCCCTGTGGGCGGGCCGCCAACTCGACTGCGCCCACCTCGACGAACTCACCCAGGCCGCACCCCTGCTCATCCCGGCCGATACCCCTGTCCAGCTCCAGGTCACCGTCGGCCCGCCCGACGACACCGGCCACCGGGCCCTGTCCGTCCACTCCCGCACCGAACCCGACGGCCCCTGGACCACCCACGCCGAGGGCACCCTCGCCCGGCGGCCACCCGCCACGCCCACCGCGCCGCCGCTCACCGCCTGGCCGCCGCAGGACGCCGAACCCGTCGACCTCACCACGTTCTACGAGGACCTGATCGACCACGGGTTCACCTACGGCCCCGCCTTCCGCGGCCTGACCGAGGTCCGGCGGCGCGGCACCGAGGTCTTCGCCGAGGTCCGGCTGCCCGAAGCCGCCGGTACCGGCTTCACCGTGCACCCCGCCCTCCTCGACGCCGCCATGCACTCCCTGGCCTTCCGGCCCTCGGCG
>NZ_LIQX01000071.1 GCF_001418475.1 Streptomyces ossamyceticus
TGGCGGCGCTCGCGGCGGCCAGCACCTGTCGTCGGCCTTCCGTCTCCAGTGCGGCACCGAGGGGCGCGGGCAGGGGCAGCCGGGGGCGCCCGTGTGCCGCCCACACCCCTGTGCCCGCCGCGAGCGCCGCCAGCGCCGGTACGCACACCACCGCCCACCACGAGGGCCGCAGCACACCACCCGACGCGTACAGCGCGGCCGCCCCGCCGACGGCCGTGTAACCCGTGACGAGCCCGGCCCAGGTCGCCCGCGCGCCGGCGCCGAGGCCGTCCCCCGCGTGGTCGCGGGCCGAGCGGTGCAGCAGGACCAGCGGCAGGGCGAGCAGCAGGAGCGGGACGAGACCGACGGGGGCGGGGTCGCCCGAGAGCGTGTCCGTCCGGATCAGTTCCACGCCGTGGGACAGCAGCCACAGGGCCGCCGCCACGTGCAGGGCCCCGCCGGGCCCGCTGTCCGGGTACGGCGAGCTGATCCACAGCACCATCACCAGCGCCGCGAACGCCCCGAGACCGAGCCCCGCCGCGAGGATTCCGCCCAGCATTCCGGTGACCAGCTCGGACGACCGGCGGCGTGTCCGGTCGAGCAACGGCGACAGCGCGGACAGCGGCGGCAGGCCGACCGGGGAGGGCGGGGGCGGCGCCGACCGGCCGTGTGGAGAGGGGTGGTCCGATGCGGTGGACGGGTCGTTCGGGTCGGTCGCGTGCGTCACGTCCGCCATGCTCCCAACGACACGCGCTTTACTCCGGTAACAGAGGATTTGCGCACGTGTCGCCCACCATGTGCTTATGTGCTTTCTCGTACGCGGAACGGTTCTCCCCAGGCGGCGAAGGCCGGAAAGAGTGGCCCGGCGGAGTCTCCTGCTGGGTTCCGCACCACGCGAGTACCACCGATGACCGAGACGCAGACGCCGACGGGCACCGGGGCCAGGCCCGCCGCCGATGCCTCCGCCTCCACCCCTCACACCGAGGCCGAGGCAGAAACCATGTGCGCCGTGGGTGTCGCGAGTGAGGCCGCGAGCGCCGCGGGTGTCGCGAGTGAGGCCGCGAGCGCCGTGGGTGTCGCGAGTGAGGCCG
>NZ_LIQX01000710.1 GCF_001418475.1 Streptomyces ossamyceticus
CCGGCAGCCGTGGCGGCTGACCCGGTGGGCGTGGTGGCTGATCCGGTGGGCATAGTGGCTGACCCGGTGGGCGTGGTGGCTGATCCGGTAGCCGCAGCCGCCGAACCGATGGCTGTGGCGGACGATCCCGTGGTCGCGACGGCGGCTTCGACCTCTCTCGTGGCCGACTCGGCGCCCTCCGGTGCCGGCCCGACCTCCGTCGCTCTGCCCGGAACCCTCCCCGTGGTGAACGGGCTCGCTCCCGGACGGCTGGAGGCACTGGCCGACGCACTGGTCCAAGGTGTGCACGGGCCGTCGTCCCATCACACGCCCGGCCCGCTGGCCGACCGGCGCGAGGACGACATAGCGATGCTGCTGCTGTCCCGAGAGGCCGGGGGTTCCGGCCGCGGTGACACCGTCGGCGTACGGCCTCCCGTGCGCCGCACCGCCCTGACCGTCGCGCAGGCCGAGCCGGAACGCATCGCCGGGGCCCGCCAGCAGGTCCGCGAACTGCTCCACGACTGGTCCTGTCCCGATCAGGTCGACTCGGCGGTCCTGCTGGTCTCCGAGATGCTCACCAACGTCCTCGTCCACACCGACGCCGACGCGCTTCTCGTCGTCGAGATGACCGGCGAGGGCGGCAAGCGGCGGATGCGGATCGAGGTGACGGACGCCAGCGACGACCTCCCGCACAAGCGCCGCCCCGGCGAACTGGCCTCCTCCGGACGCGGTCTCGTCCTCATGGACGTGCTCGCGGACGCCTGGGGCGTCGACCCGCGCGGCGACGGCAAGAGCATCTGGTTCGAACTCCACGAGCCCTCAGAACCGCAGGCCCCGCCGGGCGAGACGGCTGGATGACCGAACAGCGAAGCGCGTCCCGCACCCGACGACAACCCGAGCCGCACGCACGAGCGACGCTGATCGCCCCCGGCGGGAGGCCCCTTGTCCCCGGCCACGTGGCCCCCCGGCCGTGTGGCCCCGGCACGGGCAGCTCACGGCCAGGCCGCCGCTAGGCGACCTTCTCCTTCGCGTACCGGTCCCGTAGCTCGTGGACGACGCCGAAGGCCGCCGCGGTCAGCGGTACCGCGAAGAGCATGCCGAGGACGCCGGCGACCGAGGCGCCCGCGGTGATGGCGATCATGACGACCGCCGGGTGCATCTGCACCGTCCGACTCTGGATCATCGGCATGAGCACATGCCCCTCCAACTGCTGCACGGCCAGCACGATCCCGAGGACCCACAGCGCGATCACCGCCCCCCGGTCGGCGAGGGCCACGAGCACCGCCACCCCACCCGAGACGACGGCGCCGAGATACGGGATGTACGCGCCGACGAACACGAGCGCGGCGAGCCCGACCGCGCCCGGCACATCGAGGATCAGCAACCCGACCCCGATGCACGTGGCGTCGATGAGCGCCACGAGGGTCGTCCCGCGCATGAACCCCTCGACGGCCTCGAACGCCCGCCGCGCGATGGCCTCCACCGTGTCGGCGAGCCCGCACGGCGACAACGCCCGGATGGTGTCGGACACCCGGTCGGAGTCCCGCAGGAAGAAGAAGACGAGCAGCAGCGCGAGGACGGCCATGGCGATGGCCTCGCCGACGGCACTCACCCCGCTGACGACGTGGGACGCCGCCGTCCTCCCGAACCGGCCCAGCAACTCCTTGGCGTTGGCGGCGAGATCGTCCAGCGAGGTACCGGCCGCGCCGAAGTGCCGGGTGACGTCCTCGGCCGCGTCCCTGAGGGAGGCGATGATCTGGTCCCCGGTGCCGATGAGCGCGGCGACCACGACGTAGACGGCACCGCCCACGACCGCGACCACCGCGACACAGGTGAGGCCCGCGGCGAGCGACCGGTGCATCCGCGCCCTGACCAGCCGCCGGTGCAACGGCCCGAGCAACGCGGCCCCCAGCAGGGCGAGCAGCACCGGCGTGACGGCCGTCCTGAACTCCACGCACAGCCGGATCCCCACGTACACGACCCCGGCGACGAGCAGCACGACGGCACACCAGGCGGCGAGACGCCGCACGGGTTCGGGGAGCAGCTGCACCCCTCCAGCGGACCACGGCCACCGTCACCCTGTCGTGCGCGGACGCCCCGGCCGGGTGACGCGGGCGACCGGCCGGACCAGGGCAGGTCCTCCGCGACTCGTCCGGGCCCGGTCAACTCATCGGCGTCCGGTCGGGTCGCGGCCGATCAGGAACAGCTGCGCGTCGCCCGCGCCACCGGCGCCGGTCGCGTCGGCGCAGCCCTGCGCCACCGCGACCGCCCCCTTCTCCTCGGGGCCGCCGCGCATACCGACGCAGACGTCCGCGTCGCCCCGCCCCGGCCGCAACCGCCACGCGCCCTTGGTGCCCTTGCCGGTGCCCTCGGCCCGTTCGATGCGGAACAGCTGGGAGGAGCCGCCGACCTTGCAGTCGTCCCAGGGCTCGAACATGTGCTGGAACTCGCTGTCGCTGAGCAGGGTGAGACAGCCCTTGCCGTGCCGCGGATGGTCCCACTGGATGCGGTAGTACCCGTCGTCCGCCCGCAGCAGATACGTCTTCGGCGGCACGGCCTCCTCGCACGGCCGCTGCATCGCCACCACCTTCGACTCACCGCTGTCCACCCGTACGTTCCCGTCGGTGAGGCAGAGGTCGGGAGCGCGTACGGGGCGGATGCGGGTGAGCCCGGGAGCGGGACCGGGCGGCACGGGAGCGCCGGCGCCCTCACCGGCCCGGGTACCGGAGGGCTCCGAGGTCCGCGTCGTCCGCCCGCGGTCCCCGTCCCCGCCGCCGCTCGACGACGTCCCGTCCCGCGGCAGCCACACCAGTACGCCGACGACGATCAGGGCGACCGTACCGAGCGAGGCCACAGCGGCGAGTGCCGCGGCACCAACCCGCCCCCCGAA